>NZ_JNKI01000015.1 GCF_000702005.1 Selenomonas sp. ND2010
AAGAACGAAATTTTTATCCTCACCGTTCGTCGAAAAATTGCTACCGTTCAAGCGAAGCGCGTTTTGCAACTTTTTCGATGCTTAATTAAGGATAAAAATTTCGTTTAGAAAAACATCTCCCGCGTAGTGTTGGCACTGCCCCTAGCGGCGGCGAAGAGTTGCTTCGTATAAGACCTGCAAACTGTAATTTTACAGCTTCTTTTTTGTATATCGTCCGTTTTTTTCTAGGAATCTGTGGAAAAACGTCGAATTAAGAAATTAGTAGGATTCGTTTTGGTTTGGGTAACCATAAAAAGGGGGAAATGTTATATGGGATTGAAACAAAAATTTATGTTGTTGTCAGGGATTATGGGTTTCCTGATGGCGGTGGTGGCAATTGTTGGTTATTGGATGGCCAGCAAGGAATTGCAGCAGAGTGTGGATAGCGAGCTTAGAGCCACAGTTTCCCGTGAGGCCATGGAGCTGGATGGGTGGCTGCGGGAAAAGAAGGCTTTTGGCGTGGCCACGACAAATTACATGACCAGCTTGAATGGTAACTACGAAATCATGCATCGCAAGGAAACCTTGGGGACGACGATCACGGATAAAGAAATTCTTGAGATGACTGGTGGAACGGAAGATGGCTGGTGGGTCGGTTACTACACGGGGGAGAAGACTGGTAAGCGTGATCCGCGTCAACGTCCTTGGTATAAGGAAGCAAAGGCGCAGGATACGGCACTTTTCACGGAAGCCTATGTAGCTGCCAGTACGGGCAAACTCGTGGTTTCGGTAGCGGCACCGGTTAAAGCCGATGGCAAATTCATCGGTGCAACTTGCGTGGATATCACGTTGGACGCGATTACGGATCAGGTAAATAAGATGAAGTATCATGGAGAAGGTGCCGGTATCGTCATGGAGAAGAGCGGCAATATTCTCGCAACCTCTGGTGCGGGAGAACCCATGAAGAGCTTCAAGGAGATTGATGGTCTTGGCAATCATTTCGATGAGATGATAAATAAGGGAGAAGGTTATTTCGAAACGACGATCAATGGAGAAGATAAGGTATTTGCCTATCAGACTGTACCAGAAACGGGCTGGATCATGGGAATTTCAGTGCCAGCATCGTTTGTTTTTGCCCCGTTGAAACATTTGAAAATGATTTTTGCCTTGCTTATCGTTTTAGGCTTGCTTTTGTCACTAGGCATTTGCCGTATGTTTGCAACACGTATCGTAACGCCAGTTTCCCGACTGGAAGCTCATGCCTCTCAATTGGCTGATGGCAATTTGACGATGAAAAAATTGCCAGTGGAATCGTCGGATGAGATTGGTGCTTTGACGGTTGCGTTCAATACCATGAGTGAGAATTTGCGCAAACTCATCGCAAAGATGGCGGCAACTAGTGAGCAAGTAGCAGCTTCTTCTGAGGAGTTGACGGCAAATGCGCAGCAATCTGCGGAAGCTTCGGTACATGTAGCCGAAACGGTAGCCGATGTATCATCCAGCATGGATCAACAGCTGAGCGATATCGATGGGGCGAAAAAGGATGTCGACAGAGTTTATACCGACGTATCGATTATGGCGGATAAAGCGCATACGGTTACGGAGACATCAAATCGTACCGCGGAGGCAGCGCAAAAAGGTTCGCAGTTGATGGAAAATGCAGTAAATCGTATGGGGAAAATTGAGCGCAGTGTCATCGCATCGGCGGAAGTGGTGCAAAAGTTGGGTGAAAACAGCAATCAGATTGGACAAATTGTAGAAGCGATTTCGTCGATTGCGGAACAAACCAATCTATTGTCGCTCAATGCGGCTATCGAAGCTGCCCGTGCTGGTGAGCATGGACGAGGATTTGCGGTAGTTGCTGAGGAAGTCCGTAAACTGGCAGCAGAATCGCAGGAATCGGCTGAACAGATCAAAGAGCGTATTGCTTCCATTCAGAAGGATACGTTTGAGGCGGTTAATGCCATGCAATCTGGTACGGATGAAGTGAAGATTGGTACCGATGCGATTCGCGAGGTGGGCGAACAATTTGAAGAAATTCTTTCCATGGTCAATGGAATTAAATCTCAGATGGGAGAAATCAATGCGTCCGTAGAGAAAGTATCCACGGGGGCTAATAATATTGTGACAGCTGTGGATTCTATTGATACGATTAGTCGTAAGACCTCAGATCATACCCAGGTAATTTCGGCTGCTGCAGAGGAGCAATCGGCATCCAATGAAGAAATTGCAGCGGCATCGCAGGCTTTGGCAAATATGGCTACAGATATGCAATCGGCAATCGGTCAGTTTAAGTTATAAGAGGATGAAAACAAACAGGCAATCACAAGATTGGCCTGTTTGTTTTTTATCTGGAAACGTGGGTGAGAAAGCGAGAGTTTTTGCTTGACATCACTTGGGGGCTATGATAAACTTTTCTACTGTAGATGCAGTTTGTGCGTCTATTGGGCTTAATGCTCATCCCCAACCGCACAGCGGGGTTCCTAAATCAGCTGTTGCAAATTCAGCTGTACCGCAGCTGGCGAGTAATCTATAGGGAGGTGTTTTTATGTACGCTATTATCAAAACTGGTGGCAAGCAGTACAAGGTTTCCGAGGGTGATGTAATCACGGTTGAGAAACTGGCTGCTAACGAAGGTGAAGCTGTTGTTTTTGACGAAGTCCTGACGGTTGTTGAGGGCGCTGATGTCAAAGTTGGCAAACCGGTTGTTGAAGGTGCCAAAGTAACGGGTAAAGTCGAGGCTCAGGGCAAAGATAAGAAGATCCTTGTTTTCAAATACAAGGCTAAATCCAACTATCGTAAACGTCAGGGTCATCGTCAGCCGTTCACGAAGGTTGTTATCGAGAAGATCGAAGCTTAATGCATGATTGAGATTCGTGTATTTTCAGAATCAGATGGGAAAATATCTGGTTTTTCTGTTACGGGCCATAGTGGTACGGCAGAGCGCGGCCAGGATATTGTCTGTGCGGGGGTGTCCTCGCTTACCCAGACTGCACTTTTAGGCATAATGGAGTACCTGCATCGCGAAGTCGATTATGATGTTGCGAGTGGAAAGCTCTTGGTGAAGCTAAGATGTGTCCCGGATGATCTCACGGAAGCAATTTTGCAGTCGATGCTTCTAGGACTGATGGAGATTCAGAAGCTCAGTCCGGAGGCTGTTCGTATCCTGAAATAACGGAGGTGAATAGAATGTTCGTTTTTGATTTACAGTTATTCGCTCATAAAAAGGGTGTTAGCTCCACGCGTAATGGCCGCGACAGCGAGTCCAAGCGCCTGGGCGTCAAGGAGCATGCCGGCACGGTCGTAACGGCTGGCAGCATCCTCGTCCGTCAGCGCGGTACGCATTTCCATCCGGGCCACAATGTTGGTATCGGTAAGGATGATACGCTGTTCGCAAAGGTTGCCGGCAAGGTAGCTTTTGAGCGCAAAGGCCGCTATAACCGTCAGGTTAGCGTCTATACGGCTGAAGAACAGGCTATGTAAGCCAAGATATACAGGTACCTGCGCATTCTTTTGGTCTGCGCAGGTATTGTTGTATTGAACATATGGTAACGGCGTTAGGTTGCGTTGTGGTGCATAAAGGTAAGAGCCGGTATTGAACACAATGCCGGCTTTTACTTTTATTCATCACAAGGCAGGAAAGTGTAAGGAAAAGGAGGCAAATCATGCAATTTATTGATCGCACGAAGGTCATTTGCAAGGCGGGAGATGGCGGACATGGCAAGTCGGCTTTTCGTCGTGAGAAATTCGTGCCAAATGGAGGCCCTTCGGGGGGCGATGGCGGTCGCGGTGGCGATGTGATTTTTGTCGTCGACCCGAATATGAATACGCTGCTGGATTTTCGCTTTCACCGCAAATTCAACGGCAAGAATGGTGAGAATGGCGATATCAAGAACCAGTATGGTGCCAATGCGCCAGCTTGCTATGTAAAAGTCCCCGCAGGAACGATCGTGAAAGATGAGGAGACAGGAGAGGTCTTGGCGGATCTTACGGAAATTGGTCAGGAGGCTGTTATCTGTAAGGGAGGCCGTGGAGGCCGTGGCAATGCAAAGTTTGCCAACTCGGCCAATCGTGCCCCGACGTTTGCAGAATTCGGTGAACCGGGTGAGGCACGCAATTTGATTTTAGAGCTGAAACTTTTGGCGGATGTCGGATTGGTTGGCTATCCGAGTGTCGGAAAATCGAGTTTAGTGGCCAGCTGTTCCGCTGCCAGACCGGAGATTGCCGAGTATCACTTCACGACGATCACGCCGGTTTTAGGTGTGGTAAAGACCGACTATGAGAAAAGTTTTGTCATGGCAGATATTCCAGGTCTTATCGAAGGTGCGGCCGATGGCGTTGGTCTGGGGCATGATTTCCTGCGTCATGTGGAACGCACGAAGCTGATTCTGCACATTGTCGATGCCTCTGGGTTGGAAGGCCGCGATCCCGTAGACGATTATTATAAAATCAACGCGGAACTGAAAAAATACAGCGAGAAGATAGCACGCCGCACGCAGATTTTGGTAGCCAATAAAATGGATATTCCCGAAGCTGCTGAAAACATTCCGCGGCTCAAGAAACTGGCGGAAGAAGAGGGGCTGAAATTCTTCGAAATTTCGGCAGCAACCCGTCAGGGCGTCAGTGAGCTTATCCGTTATGTGGGCGAATGGCTGGACAATTATGTGGAAGAGCCTGAGGCTGAAGATGATGTTAAAGTCTATGACGAGAATGCTGAAGATCCAGAGAAAGTTACGATATCCCGTGACATCAGCGGTGATTTCGTTGTGTCGGGCAAATCGCTCGAGAAACTGGTGGCAATGACAAACTTCCTCAATGATGAGGCGGTACGCCGGTTTCAGTATATCTGGCGAATCAAAGGCATAGATAGTAAATTGAAGGCGAAAGGCATCAAAGAGGGCGATACGGTCCATATTGGTGCTATGGAATTTGAATTCCGTGAGTAAGAGAAATTACAGGAGGATGTATATTGCTTAGAAATTCGTTGACCGGTAAGCAGAAGAGTTTTCTGCGTTCAATGGGTCATAAACTAGAACCTGTGGTTATGATGGGCAAGGAAGGCGTTACGCCGTCGGTGGTTCAGGCTGCTCGTGAGGCAATTAAAAAGCGCGAATTGATTAAGGTTCGGGTTTTGCAGAACTGCATGGAAGAACCGGAAGATGCGATCACGATGCTGGCGGAACGTGCGGATGTCAACCTCATCCAGATTATTGGCCGAAATGGCCTGCTTTACAAGAAAAACTTCGAGAATCCGAAAATCGAACTGCCGTAAAACGGGGGCGAGCCTATGAACGCAAGAGAGCGTCTGCGCGAAGCAAAGCGCATCGTTGTCAAGGTAGGAACCAGTACACTAGCACATGAGACTGGCAAACTGGATCTTCACCGCATCGACCATTTGATCCGTGAGTTAGCGGATCTTCGCAATCAAGGTAAGGAAATGGTGCTGGTTTCTTCGGGAGCCATTGCCGCAGGATTGGGGAAATTGGGACTTTCCCAAAAACCGGATTCGATTCCGGAAAAACAGGCTATTGCAGCAATTGGCCAGGGTGTGCTCATGCATATCTACGAGAAGTTATTTGCGGAATATGGACAAACAATGGGACAGGTCCTTTTGACCAAAGAAAATTCCGTCCGTCATCATCAATACATTCATTCCCGTAATTCCCTGCTGGCACTCCTGGCAATGGGGGCAATTCCGGTAATTAACGAGAATGATGCCGTGGCTGTCGATGAGATAAAGATTGGTGACAATGACAATCTATCGGCTATGGTGGCGACGCTTATTGATGCCGATGCGCTGATTATTCTTTCCGATATCGAAGGCCTTTATACGGCGAATCCTTCTATCCATCCAGACGCGGAGCTCATTAATGAGATTGCGGAAATCACGCCGGAAGTTGAGCAAATTGCTGGTGGAGCGGGATCGAAACTCGGAACGGGCGGCATGATGACCAAAATTCAGGCGGCGCAGATTGCCATGAGTGCTGGTGTCACCATGGTTATTGCGTCAGGCTCAAGAGAGGGTGCGATTCGCGGCATTTTAGCTGGGAAGCAGATCGGAACGGTATTTCCCGCGCGAGAATCACATCTGCGCGTTCGCAAAAGCTGGCTGGCTTTTGGTAAGCGGCTGGCAGGTGAAATTGTGGTGGATGATGGCTGTGCGGCGGCTATGCGTGAGAAGGGATCAAGTCTTTTGGCGGCTGGGGTCCTGGAGTGTGAAGGCGATTTTCGCGAGGGGAATACGGTACGCGTGCTTAATACCAAGCGGCAGGAAATTGCCCGCGGTATCGTGAATTATAAGGCAGAGACTCTGCAGAAGCTGTTGGGGCATAAGACGGAAGAATTTGCCACCTTGGTAGATGGTGATATTCCTGAAGAAGTCATTCATCGGGACAATATGGTTTTGATGGTCTGATTACCAGAGGAGGAATTTGGATGGATATCGAAGCAGTAATGAGAAATAAGGCAGAAGAAGCCCGTAAAGCCAGCCGTAAACTGGGCGTATTGTCGACCCGTGTAAAAAACAAGGCGCTCCTGGCAATGGCAGATGTTTTGGAAAAACGCAGTGCCATGATTTTATCGGCCAATGAGCAGGATTTGGAGGATGCGCGTCAGAAGGGATTAAAACGGTCCTACCTTGACCGGTTGATGCTAAATGAGACACGGATTCAACAAATGGCAGAAGGACTTCGCCAGACGGCTGCATTACCAGACCCTGTTTGTCAGGGGAATTATTCGACAATCCGTCCCAATGGTTTGGAAATTCGCCGTGTGCGCGTTCCTCTGGGCGTAATCGGCATTATATATGAGGCTCGACCCAATGTAACAGCAGATGCAGCAGGGCTTTGCCTGAAATCTGGCAATGCGGTCATTTTGCGCGGAGGGTCTGAGGCTATCCGTTCCAATACGGCAATTAGTTCGCTGTTAGCAAAAGCCGCCTATGAAAATGGTATTCCAGAAGGGGCACTGCAATTCGTTGAAATTACAGACCGTGCAGCGGTTGATGTCATGACACATCTATCTGGTTTGCTCGATGTTATCATTCCGCGTGGCGGTGCTGGGTTGATTGAGCATATCGTGAAGAACAGTTCCGTGCCGGTCATCCAGACTGGTACGGGCGTATGTCACACTTTCGTGGATGATTCTGCTGATCAGGACATGGCTATCCGCATCGCGGTCAATGCCAAGACGTCGCATCCATCGGTATGCAATGCGATGGAGACGCTGCTGGTTCATGAAGCGGTGGCCGCTGAATTCCTGCCTAAATTGGAGCAGGCGATGCGGGAAAAGCATGTCGAGCTGCGTGGTTGTGCGCGTTGTCAGGCGATTTGTGAATCTTTCGAGCCGGCGACCGAAGAAGATTGGTCGACGGAATATGGAGACTTGATTTTATCCGTTAAAGTCGTAGGCGGTATCGATGAAGCAATTGCTCATATCAATCAGTATAATACCGGACATTCGGAAGCGATTGTGACGCAGAATCTTACCAATGCGCATCGCTTCCAGCGCGAGGTGGATGCTTCGGCGGTATATGTCAATGCGTCGACGCGATTTACCGATGGCTTTGAATTCGGGTTCGGTGCGGAAATTGGTATCAGTACGCAAAAGCTTCATGCCAGAGGGCCGATGGGGTTAGAAGAGCTGACCAGTATGAAGTATCTCATTTATGGAGAGGGGCAGGTTCGCGAATGAACTGCCTCAAAGGCTATATTCGAACGATAAGACAGTATTTGGCTACCCCAAAAGGAAGTCATGATGCGAAAGATTATGGAAGAGCGATTGTTTTGATCGTAGTGACCATTGGGATTGTTATGGCAATCCTTATGGGAGGGAAATGGGGGCTTTCATGCCATGGGTGATAAGTTGCCGTCGATTCGTCGAATCGGCATCATGGGAGGAACGTTTGATCCGATCCATATTGCACATTTGGCGATTGCTGAACAGGTTCGGGAAGCGTTTGGTCTTGATTTGGTGCTGTTTATCCCCGCGGCGAATCCGCCGCATAAGCAGGGGCGAAAAGTGGTTCCTGCCTATCATCGCCTAATGATGACACAGTTGGCTGCGTATTCTAATCCGTGTTTTCATGTGTCGAAACAGGAACTAGAACGGACGGGACCATCTTATTCCTTGCTAACGGTGCGGGAATTGCAGGAAAGGTATGGCGCGAATGCCGAATTGTACTTTATCACTGGCTCGGATACCATCAATGAACTGCATACCTGGTATCACATTGAAGAATTGTTGAAAAGCTGCCATTTCGTTGGAACGACGAGACCGGGGGCTCCGGTGGATAAAGAAGCTTTAGTCAAATGCTTTGGCAGGTTGGCCGAAGAAAAGATTCATTTCTTGGCTGTGCCGGAACTGGAGATTTCGTCTACGGATATCCGCGAGCGGGTGCGTAGTGGGAAAAGTATTAAATATCTGGTGCCGGCAGCAGTGGAGGCATATATAATAAAAGAAGGTTTATATCAATGAGTTTTGGCATGAGCTATGAAGCCATGAAAGAAGAGTTGGCAAAAAGGCTCAAAAGGAGTCGTTTTATTCATTCTGTTGGTGTGTCAGAAACTGCGGCGTTTTTGGCTGGACGATTTGGTGTAGAGGAACAGAAAGCTCGTGTGGCTGGTTTGCTTCATGATTGTGCCAGAGAGTTTCGCAATGAGGATATGATTGCTGAGGCACAAAAGCGAAAAATCGCTATCGGAGCTGTGGAACAAGCAATGCCACTCCTGCTTCATGCCTATATCGGTGCCAAACGCATCCGGGAAATCTATCAGGTTGAAGATAAGGACGTGGAGCAGGCAATTTGGCGCCATACAGTGGGCGGGCCACAGATGACCGCATTGGATAAAATCATTTGGTTTGCGGATATGATTGAGCCAGGGCGTGATTATCCCGGTGTAGAGAATTTGCGGCAATTAGCAAAAGAAGCGTCGTTGGATGATATGATGTTGGCAGGATTCAGTCAGTCCATTCAGTTCGTGGTGGCAAAAGGGCACCTGATTCATCCGGATACTGTATTGGCGCGAAACGAACTACTGCTGAAGAAAATCCGGTAAGGACTGGAGAATAAGCAAAGAAGGAAAGCCTATGGGAAAGGAACAGTATACTAGTACGCGGGAAAATATCCTGCGTAAACGAAAAATACAAGCTAGACGACGGCGCAAGGCTTTGTTGCGTTTGTTTTTTCTACTGGTGTTTCTCGGCGCCATTATGGCAGGTGTGTTGTATGTTGGTTATACGGTAGTTTCCTGGGGCAGCAGGATTTATCAGGAATATCAGGCTATGTATGCCGGCTATACAGAGCGTCAGCAGGAACGGCGCGGCGAGATAGATCCCCGGTTTGACGGGTATACGAATATACTGGTCATGGGACTCGATGACGGTGCTGATGAGACTGGCGGACAGGAAAAACGGGCGGATACGATTCTTTTGATAAGTTTGGAGAATGATACTGGCAAGGTACGGTTTATCAATATCCCACGGGATACGTGGATGGAACTTCCGGATCATGGTGGACAAATGAAACTCAAAAGCGTTTATGCACTGGGAGGTCCGTCCATGATGGTGCGCCAGGTCAGCAATCTATTGGGGATATCGGTTCATCAATATATCGCGCTGGATATGGCAACGTTTGCCAAACTGGTGGATGTACTGGGGGGAATCGATCTCTACGTGGAAGGCAATATGGAATATGAAGATCCCGAAGCGGGGCTTTCGATTCATATCCGGCAAGGGTATCAGCATTTGGATGGAGAACATGCACAACAGTATTTGCGCTATCGCAGTGAAGAATTGGGTGATGTAGGAAGAGTTCAGCGGCAGCAAAAATTTGTTAAGGCAATGTATCAAAAGCTTTTACAGTTTGAGACGATACCGAAATTGCCAGCTGTTGCCGAGATTTTTAAGCAACAGATGGAGACCAGTGCTGAGATTTTTGATTCGGCTCATCTGGCCAATGTACTGCGGAGCATGAGCAGTGAACCGCCGGCTAGCATTATGCTGCCAGGTGCGGTAGCTGAAGGTGATGATACCATTTGGGTCCCGGACGAAGCAGCGATACAAAAACGCATGCAGGAATTATTTCCGGCTGAGACGTTAGAACAGGCGAAAGATAACGATTAAGAGGAGGAATTATTTTGACGATTAAAGAAATGACGAAGGTCATCTGTGAAGCGGCCAGCGACAAAAAGGCACGTGATATTGTAGTAATGGATATGCAGGGCTTGACGTCGTCGACGGATTATTTTGTGATTTGTTCGGCGAATACGGCAACGCAGGTTCGAGCAATTGCGGACAACGTGGAAGAAGAAATGGATAAAGCAGGCATCTCGTTCGATCATAAGGAAGGTTATCGGGAAGGCGAGTGGGTCCTCATGGATTATGGCGATGTTGTCGTCCATGTGTTCATGCAGGAAGCGCGTGAGTATTATGCATTGGAACACCTTTGGGGCGATGCAGAGCTGACTCCCTATGAAGATTGATTGAGGATGCTATGGAAGAGAGAAAAAAACGGAAATACGGGCCGAGTACGGTGGTTACGCTAAAGGTCGCTCGTCTAGGTGAGATGGGAGCGTTCCTGGATGCAGAAACAGGCAATACATCGGATGATATTTTGCTTCATAAGACCCAGCAAACGGCACCGGTCAAGGTCGGGGATATGGTTACGGTGTTCCTGTATCTTGACCCCAAACGCCGTTTGACTGCCAGTATGCGGGTTCCCCGCATGAAGGAGGGGCAGATTGCCCGATTAAAGGTTATAAACACCAGTCGGGATGGTGCTTTTCTGGATGTGGGAGCAGAGCGTGGTATCTTTATGCCATATGCTGGTATGCGTGGCCGTCCGCAGATTGGAGAAGTCGTATGGGCAAAGCTCTATACGGATAAATCGGGGCGTTTGGCGGTTACCATGGAAGTCGAAGATGAAATGCGTCGGGCATCCCAGCCTGCTGTTGGGGTCCGCGTGGGCGATAAGGTCACGGGGGCAATTTATAACTACACGGACAGCGGTGCCTTTATGTTTAGCAACGAACGCTATATTGTCTTTATCGATAATAAAGAAATAAAGAATCGCCCACGAGTAGGGGAGATTGTTACAGCCCGTGTGACCTATGTGCGGCAGGATGGACGCTTGAATGCCTCCTTGCGCGAGGTAAAAGAAAAAGCATTGATTACTGATTCGGAGCGCATATTGGAATTACTGGCGAGCCGCAACGGCAAGATGCCATACAGCGATGAAACCTCACCGGAAGTTATCCGGGATAAGTTCCAGATTTCTAAAGCTGCGTTCAAACGGGCCTTAGGACATCTGATGCGCGAAGGACGTGTGGTCGAACAAGATGGATGGACGTACTTGAAAGAAAAATGATTGTTTCGGTGGACTTTTTTCATACGAATAGAAGGATTTTTACTTTCTAGCGCGAATTATGACATCAAGAGATGAAATTATAATGGGATATTACGAATCCGAGTATGGGGGCGAATTTAATGGCAGCAGAGACGAGTGGAGATAAAAAAGGAATTCTTCTTGAGACGGGGACCAATGAATTTGAAATCGTAGAATTCAGCATTGGTCAGGTAAATTATGGTATCAACGTTGCAAAAGTAAGAGAAGTTATCACGAGTGCACCGGTGACGACGATGCCGCAGGCACATCCGTATGTTGATGGTTTGTTCACGCTGCGCGGCAAAGCTATTCCTTTGGTCAATTTACCGCGCTGCCTCAATGTGCAGTCGAATGCAGAGCCGAAGAATATCATTGTAACGGAAATCAACAATTACAACATTGGCTTCCTGGTTGAGAACGTATCGCGTATCCACCGCATTTCCTGGAAGGACATGGAACCGGCACCGGAAGTCGGCGACCAGTCTCGCGTGGTTGGCCTGGTCAAGATGAAAGACCGTATTGTCCTTCTGTTGGATTTTGAGACCATCATTGCGGAAATCAATCCGGAAATCAATGCCAAACTCACGACTTATGAAGAGGCTACTGAGGATGTCAAATCGAAGCGTTCCAATGTCCATGTCGTGGTGGCAGAAGACTCGCCGATGCTTCGCGACCTGCTGGTTACGACGCTTCATGAGTCCGGCTATCGGTTTATTCGCGATTTCGGTAATGGTCAGGATGCGTGGAACTACTTGCAGGAGCTTTCGCAGCGTGAAGGCAATATCGAAGATCATGTCGGCGTTATCGTATCGGATGTTGAGATGCCGAAGATGGATGGTCATCGCCTGCTGAAGCTGGTTCGTGAAGATGAACGCCTGGGCAGGGTTCCTCTGGTACTGTTCTCGTCGTTGATTAGTGATGAGATGCGTATTAAAGGCGAGCAGCTCGGTGCATCGGGCCAGATTGCAAAACCGGAAATCAATCAGCTCATCGGTTTGCTCGACAATTTGATTTTCGGCACGCCGCTTAAAAATGAGCAGTCGAATGGATGATTTTTGACAAGTTAAGAACGAATAGGGACTGCCGCTATGTTGCGGCGGTCCTTTTCTTATGATAGAATGATACTAATTAGTTTTGTCTTTTTAGGTGAGGTATCCTTTCATGAGACGATATACATCGCTTCTGCTGACGTCTTTTTTGCTGCTGCTGATTGTGGTAACAGGTTCTGCTTATCTGGCAGGTGCCGGGCATGACAAAGAACGGCGTCCGATGCAGGAGTTTACTGTTTATACGACATTACCGGCTGAGCACGTATCAATCCTTACCGCTGCTTATGAAAAACAGCATGGGGTAAGGGTTAATTTTGTGCCGTTGTCATCGGATAATATCCTGAGCCGGTTAAAAGAGCAGGCCACTGGTGATAATAATGGGGCTTGTGCGATGGTATTAGCGGACCGGGAAACCCTTATGAAGGCTGCATCTGCCGGGGTACTGGTTCCGTATTTATCCCAGGCGGGCGATCAGGTGGCTTCAGATTTTCGGGAAGAGAATGGCTACTGGGTGGGCGTATGGTATGATCCCATTGTCTTTTGTGTCAATAAGGATTATCTGAAAACGCAGGCACAGATTCCGGATACTTGGATGGAATTAGCACAGAAAAAACATGTCCGCATTGGCGTGACGGATTTTTTAGCAGCAGATGCCTCCGCCAATTTGCTGATCAGTATGATCGCTCAATATGGAGATGCAGCTGCTTATGACATTTGGCGGCAGATTCATCCCAAGGTCGTGCAGTATGCGCGTTATTTGTCCAATCCAGTTCGTCAGGCTGGAATGGGAGAGGTTGACATCTCGATTGCGGTCGAGAGTGAGACCATCCGTTATATGCAGGACGGTTATCCGTTGCAGGTAGTATATCCTGCCGATGGAACAGCAGCTATGGTGACTGGCACGGCCATAGCATTTAAGGCTGGCGAGAAGGATGCTGTTGCCGCGAAAGAGTTTGCGGACTGGCTGTTGACGGATGATGCTCAACTAGCCTTACAGGAGCAGGGCTTCTATTTTGTGCCAACAAATCCGGGGACGCTTGCTTACAAGTCGTTTGCGGGGAAGAATATGATTCTCTTTAACCAGCCGGGGTTGTTCAGCACCGAACAAAAGCATGATTTCCTCGACCGCTGGGTGAAGGAGATTCGCTTCAAATGATCGGCTAAAACAGAGGATGCGGCCTGTGAATGCGGGCCGTATCCTCTGTGTCTTGTTTTGGGAAATAGAATATAGGAGGCAAAAAAATGAAAGCAGGTTTTATTAGTCTTGGTTGTTCCAAGAATTTGGTCGATACAGAGGTAATGTTGGGCGAGCTTACGGCCCACGGGATTGAGTTGACGTCCGACCCGGCTGAGGCGGATATTCTTATCGTCAATACGTGTGCGTTTATCCAGTCGGCAAAAGAGGAATCCATCACGACGGTTCTCAATATGGCAGATTATAAAGAAACCGGACGCTGCCGCAGTCTGATTGTGGCTGGCTGCCTCGGGCAGCGGTATAAGCAGGAGCTTCTGGATGAACTGCCGGAAGCTGATGCAATCTTAGGAACAGGCGCCTGGGGGCGCATCATGGAGGCCGTAGAGGAGACGCTTAAAGGACATCGTGTCGTCATTGCGGATGACGATGATACGCTTTACGATGAGAAGACACCGCGAATCACGACAACGCCTGATTACACGGCTTATGTCAAGATTGCGGAAGGCTGTGACAATCGTTGTGCGTTTTGTGCGATTCCACAGATTCGCGGCCATTACCGCAGCCGCCGGATTGAAGATATCTGCAAGGAGATTGAAGGTCTCACCGAAAAGGGTGTGCGGGAAGTCGTTCTGATTGCTCAGGACAGCACGATGTATGGAAAAGATATCTATGGAAAACCGTCTTTGGCAGAACTCCTGCGCAATGTAGTCAAGGTGCCAAAGCTCAAATGGGTTCGCACGCTTTATCTTTATCCGAAATTCTTTACGGATGAACTCATCGATGTATATGCCTCGGAACCGAAAATTTGCAAATATGTGGATTTACCGCTGCAGCATGCAGATAATGATTTGCTGCGGTCCATGCACCGTCCAGACACGCGTGAAGAAATGGTGGCTTTGTTGGATAAATTGCGCAAAAAGATTCCGGGCGTTACGATCCGGTCTACCTTTATTGTGGGATTCCCCGGTGAAACCGATGCGCAGTTCCAGACTTTGCGCAAGTTCTTAGAAGAGCAGCGTTTGGATAAGGTAGGGGTCTTTACTTATTCTCGTGAGGAAGATACTCCCGCCTACGACATGCCCAATCAGGTCCCGGAAGAAGTCATGCAGGAGCGCTATCATGACCTCATGAGTCTGCAGAGTAAGATTTCGGAAGAAGTCAATCAATCCTTTGAGGGAAAAGAGCTTGAGGTGCTGGTGGAGGGCCGTGATGAAGAACAGCCCAATATCTGCGTCGGACGTTCCTATCGCGAGGCTCCGGAAGTCGATGGACAGGTTTATGTGGAAAATGATGCGGACAGCAAGCCGGGGGATATCATCCGGGTCAAAGTCCTGCAGGGATTCACCTATGATGTGGTAGGAGAAAAGCTGCCGGAATAATGGGAGGCATGACCATGAAACCGATAGCGGAGATTGTAGGGAAATTACTAGTGGCTAAGCAGCAGACGATTGCCTGTGCAGAGTCCTGTACTGGTGGTTTGCTGACCAGTATGCTGACCGACGTGGCGGGAAGTTCGGCTTATGTCATGGGATCGGTGGTGTCGTATACCAATTCTATCAAGGAACGGCTTGTCGGGGTTAACCCGGCAACGATTGCAGCACATACCGAGATATCGGCAGAAACTGCTGGTGAAATGGCTGAAGGTATCCGCCAGCTGATTGGGACGGATCTGGGGGTTGGCATAACGGGACTGGCAGGACCAGGTGGTGGCACTAAAGTGCGGCCCGTGGGGTTAGTTTATATCGCTGTGACAGGCGACAAGGGAACAAAAGTCCGCGAAAATCGTTTTCAGGGAAACCGTGTGGAAATTAAACAGCAAAGTGCAGAGATGGCTCTGCAAATGATAGTAGAATATGTATCAGGAGGATCTTTTTGAAACAAGAATTAAAACAATTTGGTGAGATAAATCTTAGCCGTAAAATCCTGCAGGCAGTAGAGGCCATGGGGTTTGAGGAGCCGTCGCCGATTCAGGCACAGACGATTCCGTTGGCATTGGAAGGGCATGACGTCATTGGTCAGGCGCAGACTGGAACCGGTAAGACGGCCGCATTCGGCATTCCTACGGTGGAAAAGGTGATGGAAAAAAATCATCGTATTCAGGCTTTGGTATTGACGCCAACCCGCGAACTTGCGATTCAGACGGCCGAGGAACTGAATAAAATCGGTAAATTCAAACATGTTCGCACGTTGCCAATTTACGGCGGACAGTCCATTGATCGTCAGATTCGCGCTTTGAAGCGGGGCGTTCATATCATCGTGGGAACACCAGGACGATTGCTGGATCATTTGCACCGTGAGACAATCCGTTTGGCCGATGTTCAGACCTTGGTTTTGGATGAAGCCGATGAAATGCTGGACATGGGCTTTATCGAGGATATTGAAACGATTATCCGGAATTTGCCGGAAGAACGCCAGACGCTGCTGTTTTCCGCTACGATGCCGGGGCCTATTGAAAAGCTCTCACGTCGTTATATGAAAAATCCTCAGCAGGTGACGATTACCCGCGAAAATCTGACGGTTCCTTTGATCGATCAGATATATTATGAGACTCGTCAAAAATTTGACGGGCTTTGCCGGGTGCTTGATGTGGAAGAGACAGGCAAACTCATTATCTTCTGCCGCACGAAGCGCGCTGTCGATGATTTGGCAGCTTCCCTCGATGCACGGGGCTATTCGGCTGGTGGACTGCATGGTGACTTGTCGCAGATTCAGCGGGATCGTGTGATGAAGAAGTTCCGTGAAGGACGCATCGATGTGCTGATTGCTACTGATGTGGCAGCACGTGGTATTGACATCGATGATATTACCCATGTCATCAACTACGATATTCCGCAGGATCACGAGTCTTACGTTCATCGCATCGGACGTACGGGCCGTGCTGGCCGCACCGGTGTGGCGATGACGTTTATTGAACCCAAAGAGTATCGTCAGCTTCGCTTGATTATGAAGTTGGCCCATACGAAAATTCAGCGTCGTGAACTTCCTTCGGCTTCGGATATTCTCGAACGGCAGAAGGATTTGGTTCAGGAGCGTCTCATCAAAACCCTGCAGCAGAATCATTATGATGATTATCATACGATTATATCGGATGTGGCAGATGAAGGGTTTGATATGGTTGATATCGCTGCTGCCGCGTTGAAGCTTTCGCTGGAAGGTTTTAAAGAGGAAAGCCCGAAGGAAAAAGAAGGTTTCGGCGATACAGGCGGAGCTCCAGGCATGGTGCGCTTGTTCCTGAATATTGGGCGCAGCCAGAAGATTCGTCCTTCGGATATCGTGCGGGCCATTGCTGAGGAGGCCGATATTCCAGGAGATACCATTGGCGTTATCAATATCTACGATCGGTTTACTTTTGTCGAGGTACCAGAAAATGTAGCCGAGCGGGTCATGAATGTCATGCATCGCAATACGGTTAAAGGCTACAAAATAAATGTTGAACCAGCACGCAAGCGCTGATATTTCTAGGGGAAAGAGGGCATGATTCATGAATGGGAAAAAAGTCATGATGACGATTGGCTGTCTGGCAATGTCACTGCTGCTCGCAGGGGGAGTTCAGACTGCAGAAGCTAAGAAAGATAAAGCGTCCGTTGTTTCATCGACGGAAGCAGAGGGCGGATATCTTTATTCGAGCAAGGACTATGGCTATATGATAGTCTGCCCGAAAAAGCCCCATGTAATTCCAGTCAATCTTTTGATGGAAGGAAAAAAAGGCGAGGCTTTGATCTTTGATAACGATGGGTATCATATCCAAAATGCCTGGTTGGTGTTGACGGATGCCTTTGATAAAAAGAAAACGCCGGATTTCAATAAAATGAATGGGGCAGAAGCAAAAAAATATCTGGAAGACATCATGCAGAGTAATCCCTATGAGGGCGTTATGGTGGTGAATTTAAACCAGAACAATAAAGCCATCTACGCGCTGACGGCTAAGGAAGTAGAACTAGATACGGATGGGGATGGCAAGCCGGATGTAACGGCAAAAGCGGACACGCAGATGGCGGTTCTGTTCTTTCGAGGCAACAAAGGAGGTTGCTATTCCTTGCAGTTGATTGACAATCCGGAGCTTCGTGAAAGTGAGATTGTCAAATTCCAGAATGGTGCTATGACCTTCAAGGAAAAATAATCCTCAGAGCAAAAAGAGGCTGTGAAATATCGCAGTCTCTTTTTGGTTCATAAGGAGGATTTTGGCAGTAATTGCCGAATTAAATATTAGATAAAATGAATTTACGCAGCATTATGATATATTGGGGGCTAACCGGATGAACTACACAAAACAAACGAAGGCGGCACTGGTGATGGCGGTTATGGCAATGCTATCGTCAACCTGCTATGCAGGCGTTGATGCCAGTGCAGTGGACGCACAGCAGACAAAGGGGAATCAGGCTAACTTTCGTTGGGAAGCGGTAAATCAAGAAGCAAAAAAAATGACGGTGGAGAATCCGCAGGCAGAAGTGAAAACGGAAAAGTCCATTCCGATTATCATTACCGCTGCAGATATAGATGCGCAGAAGAAAAAACGCAGCCATTTTCAGCAGTCATCGGTAAGTTCTGAGGGAACGCAACCAGGAATTATCGATGCTTTGGGAAATAATGCTGGCGGTGGCAATGCGAATACTGGCAGCAATGGTGCAGATAGTCTGGGCGGCGTGGAACACGCTGCAGGAAATGGCGTGACGCCAGGCGGTTCGGGAGCAAATGATAGCGAAAGGTTAAAGGATTCGGGAAGCAGTGATGAGACATCGCTGAGAAATGGTACGCACTCAGTGGGAGAAAAGGGCGTAAAAGCTATCGATGACTCCGATACGGATTTGCGCATCTATCCGCTTGAGGGCAACGGAGCGGTCAGCAATTCTGGAGGTGTGTCGAGCAGAAATGTGGTCGCTTTGCCGGAGCCTGAGCCAGTTGCCGCGATGAAGCCGGTTAATGGTCAGTCGGCAGTTGTAGCAGCTGAGGGGCAAACCGTGCCGCTGCCGCCGGTTCAGCCGGTGGCAGGCGAGCCCGCAAACAGGACGGTTTTGTCGTCCGGAAGGGTAGTGGAACTGCCGCCAATTGAAAAAGTTGCACAGGCTCGTGCGGAGGTTTCGGAAAAAATAGTAGAGCTGCCACCAATCCATTCGGTGAAATAAAAAGTGGCGAGGATTATCGAAACGATTATCCTCGCCACTTTTTGGTTCGTTTGGGGTACAAAAAAACCGCTATCTGATGATAGCGGTTAAATCTCATATGGCAGGGGTAGCTGGACTCGAACCAACGCATGCGGGATTCAGAGACCCGTGCCTTACCAACTTGGCGATACCCCTGTAAGTATCAAGCAATTAATGCCGTCAACATTTATAAATTATATCGGGTAAATGAAGTATTGTCAATACCTAAATGGAAATTATTTTTCGATGGGGATAGCAAAAGAGGGGGTGGCATGAAGCCAGATTTCAAAAGTCCTGGGCCAGGGATAGCTGAGTTCAACGGTCAGGTCCTGCATCATCAGGGAAAAATCTCCGGCGGGTGAGGTGAATTTTACGGGAGTGCGGACCGATTTGGTCTGTTTGTAACTGGCGACATGCTGCTGCATGCTACTTTGGAGCATGCGATTGGCCCAGCGGTAATTATGTGCGAGGTCAAGGTCAGCTGTGTTGGTGTAGCCGGCTTTTTTCAAGTTTTGATTGACCAATTCAATGTCGTCCTTGAGATAAAAATAATCTTCAAGAATGCGTCCCTGGAGGAACGTGAGGTTTGCTGCAGTAAGGCCAATCATTTCCTGCCGGTCGTCGGTTTGCTGTCGGCAGGCTTCATAGATGCTTGCCTGGGCCAGAGCTGTTCCAATGGCATTGCTGGTGGTGTTCCAGCCTGCATAGGCGATGAGATTGTTCAAGGGATAATCGGCCTTTATGAGCAGGGGCAGGATGGTTTCGCCTGCCTCAAAATGTTTGCTGAGATCTACGATAGCGGTCGGGATATCGTCTTGTTGATGGGATTTTAGATGCTGTACGGCAGTTTTGCGGGCGGAGACATCGCCGGAGTCTTTGTCACAGGCTGAAACATAGAGGGTAAAGTCGGCATCTTCAGCAGTAGTGACCGCTTCGCCTCCGAGCAGGGCAATCTTTTCCTTGACGGTTTCATCGATGGATACTGCCATATAGGGCATGATGCGCTGAGCCATGTCTGGGGCAGCGTATTCGACAAAAACGCGTGGCTTGAATCCCGCACGGCGATTTTGGATGAGGGACAGCAGGGAGAGGGCGATTTCATCGGCGCCGTGTGTCAAAAATACTTTGTCTGTCGAAAGGTTCTGTTCCTGGATATCGTGCTGCAACTGTTTTTTTTCGATATTGGGAATGGTGTAGGGCTCGCCATCATCTTGCCCAAGAACAAGTTTGGTGAGGACGCCTTCTTTGGTGAGTTGGATGAGTTCCTCGTTGAGAAGGCGATTTTCTTCAAAATGCGATAAATAACGGGCAAGACTCTCTGCGGGGATAGATTCTTCCAGCTTTTGCAGTTCGGCGGTTGAAACGGGAAGCCCCTCAGCTTGGCGTCCCTTCAAGCGTGAATAGGCAAGCAGGTGGCGCCGTTCCCAATACCCGTCAATGGTGTCTTGGGGCGTTTGACGGGGAAGGATGCTGAAGGCATAGAGGGGAACTGTCGGATGTTCGTCATGGAGCTGCCGCAGAAAAGCAATCAGCTGCTGGCGTTCTTCCGGCGTTTTTTCTTTTTCCCGGGCGGTGAGCAGTCCTCCGTAGAGAAGTTGATCGATGGAGAGGATGACTGCCTGACTGGTTTCGATGTTGGCGGAAAGCCACTGCTTCATGCCCTCGGTGTCGCCGGGTTGGGAATAGTAGTCCTGTAATTCGGCGGGCGGTGGAGTAACGGACAAACCAGCAATGTGGCCGGCGTCAATTACAAATTGACGGCAGGGAGGCCTGCCGTCGAGAGGGACCAGCAGAATTTTGGCTGTTTCTTGCCGGATGGGGGAAACATTCGTTGCGGTTGGTGAAAAGCGGCCTAGATGCCAAAGACCTAACAGACAGAAAAAGGCTCCCATCAAAGTCAAATATTGATACGTTCGTTTCACGATATACTCCTGTGTAAATTCGTAGTAGATTCTTTGAATATTATACCATAGGGATAGTTCACTATTCGGAGAAAATATGGTAAAATGTATTTGTTTGCTGTAAGTTTGTCTTTGTCAAGGACGAACTAGACAGTACCCATAAGTACAGGATGGAGTGGAACCTATGAGAATCATCACAGGATCAGCCCGGGGCTGTCGGCTGAAAACGCCAAAAGGTTGGAATACGCGGCCTACTGCTGACCGGGTAAAGGAATCGCTTTTTAATATCCTGGGACAAAAAGTCATAGATCGAAAGGTGCTTGACATCTTTGCGGGAACTGGTAATTTAGGGCTGGAGGCCTTATCGCGTGGTGCTAAGGCGTGCGTGATGGTCGATCAGGCTACGGCGGATATCATGAAGGAGAATGTCCGGCTCACCCATATGCAGGAAAAGGCGGTGGTGCGGGGGGGCGATGTATTTGCCGAGCTCGGACGCCTGGCTGGAAGCCGGGAAGAGTTTGACTTAATCTTTTGCGATCCACCCTATCACATAGGCCTTTGGGAAAAAGCGCTGTTGACCATTGACCGGTCAAAGGGAATTATGGCGCGTAATGGAATTTTAGTCATCGAGCATGGCGCGGATGAAAATGAGATTCCAGAGCTTAGTGCCTTGAGTCAGGTCTTGAATCGCCGTTATGGACATACGACGCAGCTTAGTTTTTATCAGTGGCGCGAGTATGTCG
Source organism: Selenomonas sp. ND2010 (assembly GCF_000702005.1). GTDB lineage: Bacteria > Bacillota > Negativicutes > Selenomonadales > Selenomonadaceae > Selenomonas_A. The sequence continues at coordinate 21,392 of NZ_JNKI01000015.1, forward strand.
AGGAGGTGGATTCATGAGACGAGCAGTATGCTCGGGCAGCTTTGACCCCGTGACCAATGGACATATCGATGTATTCGAGCGGGCAAGCACGATGTTTGATGAGTTGATTATCTGTGTGTTTCACAATGTGCAGAAACAGGGCTTTTTTCCAGTGGAGCAACGAGTGGAATTGTTGCGTCAGTCGGTCAGTCATTTGTCAAATGTCAAGGTCATGTCCTTTGAAGGCCTCATTACCGATTTTATGAAAGAACACGATGCCCGGATTATCGTACGCGGCATTCGTTCGATAAAAGATCTTGAGTATGAGGAAAATGAGGCGTATATGATTCGCCATATTGAACCTTCGATAGATACGATTTTTCTTTTGACTCGTCCGGATTACTCCTTTGTGAGTTCTTCGGGAGTCCGGGAGTTGTTCCGTTTCCATGGGAATATTCATGGATTGGTGCCAGAGTGTGTGGAACAGGCGATGATGAATTTAGCGAATAGAGAAAGGAAGTAAGCGGAATATGTCAGTACGCGATACCTTAGATAAATTAGAAAATATGGTAGTGGGAGCTTCGCATTTTCCTTTTACGGAAAAAACGCTGATTAATGATAATGAACTGATTCATTACGTCGACGAGCTCCGCAACGATCTTCCCAAGGAACTCAATCGTGCCGATGAAATCATGAAGAATCGGGATGAGATTATCCGCAATGCGGAAAAAGAAGCGGAGCAAATCAAAAAGGAAGCCAAAGAATATGCGAATCGGGTAACCGATGAGAATGAAATTGTTCTGCAGGCAAAAGAGAAAGCCAAGACGATTCTGCAGCAGACGCAGCAGCAGGAAAAAGAGATTATGGAGCGCACGCAGAAGAATGCCATGCAACTGCAGAGTGATGCCGATGCATACGCAAATCAGGTGTTTGATCAGTTGATTTCGCATGTGACTGGGACGTTCCAGGGAGTACAGCAGGCTGAGCAGGGATTGCAGCAGGCACTTAATGTGTTAAAGCAGGCAAAGGCGCAGATGAACCAACAGGCCGTTCGTCAGGCGCAGCAGGCCGCTGCCGTTGGCCGCGATAAAGAAGCCGAGTCGAATAAGACCGCAGATAAATAAATAGCGAAATCGAAAAAAGGCAGCTTCGCCAGTAGGGCGAGGCTGCCTTTTTTCGATTTCGCTATGGGTTAATGGGAAGAAAATAAATTCGCCTGCAGCTTTTTTAAAAGCTGTTCGAGCAGATTCCATTCACGTTGATTAAAGGCAGTATGAATGGAAAGTGTGAGATGCCCCGGAGTCTTGATGGGAGCGGGCAAGTTGGTAATCAATAGATCGTAATGAGCAGGAGGCGTAACGAATTTTAGATGGAATTCGTCGCGAAAGCGCGATATAATCTCCTGCTTTATTTTTTCCTCATAAATGGGACCATAATCGGTGAGTAGTGATAACGTCAAAAGAGGTTCGCTGGCGGCGAGATCGAAATACTGACTGCAAAGCAGAATATAATGAGGGAGCAGATAGCGGACGTCGGTGAAACAACGTCCACAGGGGTGAGGAGCTAACGCTTCGTATAATTTTTTCATACGGGAAGCAAAGGCTGGGTAGGTGGTTTGGTAGGTTTTTAGGAACGGATATCGCTCTAATAGGTCGGAGCTGCCGCTTAAAAGAGCGCCGTGAAAGTGGAGCCGGTGAAGCTTTTGACGAAAGCTGGGGGCCCCCATGCCGATCCAGTCGGAAAAATAGCGGGCGAAGACAGCCATGAAATGGTCGGTCGCAGTCAGAGGCAGACAGTCAAAGCCACGGGAATCGCGGGCGGCGGCAAAGAGACGCTGCTGCACGGACATGCCAAAGGGGAAAGCATAGAGCAGATAAAATACAAATTGACATTCGGCTTCAATCACTGGCAGATGAGAGCGCTGGAAGAACCGCTGGATCGCTGGCAGGCAGGCGGCATACGCTTCGTTGTCAAGTCCGAGTTCGGCAGGCAGCGGTGTGGTCAGATAGTGACGCAGGCTCATGCGCTGTGCGATTACTGCAAGCCAGTACGAAAAATGTTTGCGTTCACTGATCGTCATGGGGAAATCTAGCGCATTTAGAATGTCCTCGATGGTATTCATGATGCGTTGGCGTGGAATGGCGGGGAAAGGCCAGCCGTAGCCGCGATATATTTGCAAATAGAAGTTATTGAAAAAATAACGAAGTTGCATTTCTTCCCCGTTAAGCCGCATATTGGCGGCGTCTAAATTCAAAGAGAATGCCGTTATGGCCTCGCGCATAGGGGCAAGGGATCGGTAAAGGGATGCGGGACTTAGATAATTCGTTAGGCAAAAGGAGGTCGTAGTATCTACCGTCTCGAGGAAAATCGTGTGAAAGAATGAGTAGGTTAGTGACTCTTTAGCAAATTGTGCATAGACGGTATGAATATTTAGCCAGGGGCTGCGATGCAGACGGATTCCCAGTGCCGTACTGCGTTCAATCGTAATTTCGCCCTTGCTGCAACTTTTTAGATGGGTGGTGAGATTCTGCAGGTATTTGTGGATGGTTCGTTCCGATAGCTGTAGAGTTTGGGCTAATTCCTGACAGGAAAAGTAGCGGTCGGCAGAATCGAGCAGACTTAGCAGCGCATATTCTTTTTGGAGTGGTTTGTCTAAAATGGGAAGCAATGGGGAACCTTCTTTCTACGATAGGGATTTTCGCATTTTTTGCCGTAAATGGCGGTAAGTATTGATGCTTCGATTGATGATATTTGTGTTACGCTAAATGCGTCCTGAATCAGGACCCGTGTGTTATGGTTTATTGTACTTGAAATACGAGGATTTGGAAAGAGAGGTTTTTAACATGAGAATTTCCTTGCCGTATGACAAAGGGACAATGGATGCTGAAGTAGCAGATGAGAATTTGCTGGCAGTGCTAGAGTCTAAAGCAGCAGATTATAAGGCGGATAAGGGACAGGAAGAGCTGGTGGAAGAGTCGCTGGACAATCCCATTGGCTCGCCGCGTCTGGAGGAATTGGTTAAGGGAAAGAAAAACATCACCATTATCAGTTCCGACCATACGCGTCCGGTTCCTTCACGGATCACGATGCCTATCCTTTTACGCCGCATCCGTTCGGTGGAGCCAGAGGCAAATATCCGCATCTTGGTAGCTACGGGATTCCATCGCCCATCTACGCACGAAGAGCTGGTGGCGAAGTATGGCGAAGAGATTGTAAAAAATGAGAATATTGTCATGCATGTCTCAACCGATGATTCTTCGATGGTTCGGATTGGTACACTGCCCAGCGGTGGTGCATGTATTGTGAATCGCACGGCGGTAGATGCAGACCTTTTGATTGCCGAAGGCTTTATCGAATCGCACTTCTTTGCAGGATTTTCGGGCGGACGTAAATCTGTTTTGCCTGGGGTGGCCTCCTATAAGACAATTATGGCTAATCATTGTGGGGAATTCATTAATTCGCATCATGCTCGCACGGGCAACTTGCTGGATAATCCGATTCATCGCGATATGGTCTATGCGGCTCGAACGGCTGGGTTAACGTTCATCCTCAATGTGGTATTGAATGAAGAGAAAGAAATTATTGGTTCGTTTGCTGGTGAGCTTGAACGCGCTCATGAGAAGGGCTGCAGATTCGTGGCAGATCTGGCCCATGTTCCGCAGGTGCAGGCCGATATAACGGTATCGACGAATGGTGGTTATCCACTGGACCAGAATATTTACCAGGCCGTTAAAGGGATGACGGCAGCTGAAGCTGCGAATAAAGAAGGCGGTACAATTATAATGGTCGCTGGTTGTGCAGATGGGCATGGCGGCGAGGGATTCTACCACAATCTGGCGGATGCCAAGACGCCACAGGAATTCTTGGAAAAGGCAGTCAATACGCCGCGGTTGGAGACTATTCCCGATCAGTGGACTTCCCAGATTCTCGCACGTATTCTTTCCCATCATCGCGTGATTATGGTATCAGACTTGGTAGACCCTAAGCTGATTACCGATATGCATATGGAACTTGCCAAGAATTTTGACGAAGCGTTAGCGAAAGCGTATGAGTATGAAGGAAAGGATGCGAAGGTAGCGGTAATTCCTGATGGCTTGGCCGTTATCGTCGGTTGACAAGAGATAGGAGAAAATACATGGAACATCAATTATTAGCAGAATTCATGGGCACGGCCCTTATGATTATCTTTGGTATTGGCGTACATTGCGATGATACGCTGGTAAATACGAAATATAATGGAACCGGACATATTTTTGCCATTACGACCTGGTCTTTTGGCATTACAGTATCGCTTTACTTGTTTGGCGATGTTTGTATCAACCCTGCTATGGTAGTAGCACAAGCGGTACTAGGGAATATTTCCTGGGCAAAGGTTGTGCCGATTTCGTTGGCTGAGCTTGCTGGCGGATTCTTTGGTGCCGTCATCATGTGGTTTTGTTATGCCGATCATTTCAAGGCATCTGTGGGGAAAATCGATCCGGTGCGCATTCGTAATATTTTTTCAACGACGCCAGGGATTCGGAATTTGCCGCGTAATTTCTTCTGCGAGTTTTTTGCTACGTTCGTATTCATTGCCGGTATCCTGGGAATCCTCAATGCTTGCAAAGGACCGGCTGCTATGCTGGCACCGATTGCTATGCTGGCACCGATTGCTATTGGACTTTTAGTCTGGGCTATCGGCATGGGCATGGGCGGTACTACGGGATTTGCGATGAATCTTGCCCGTGATATGGGGCCGCGTTTGGCACATGCCGTTTTGCCGATTGAAAATAAGGCAGACAATGATTGGCAGTATGGCATTCTGGTACCGGGAATTGCGCCGTTCTTTGGTGCCGCTGCTGCTGCGATTTTTATGCGTGGGTTCTTCAATATTTGACTATGGTGGGGATGGTGAAATATCCCTTTATAATGACATAAAACATAGAAGCCTCCATAAGATTGATTCATCTACCTTATGGAGGCTTCTATGAATTTATTCACGCATTTTTTACCAATTACAGTTTGCAGAGGAGTAGTACCCAGTTCGTGTTCGAGGTAAGTCGCCGGCGGCGGGGGCCCCAGTACCAACGCTCCACCGGTGACAACCCGCTACAAGAAATTTTTGCCTTTTAATTAAGAGTTGGAAAACAGTTAAACGCGCTTCGCTTGGACGAAACTGCTTTTCCAACGAGAACGCAGGCAAAAATTTCTTGCTTCACGCGGAACGTCAAGGCTACGCTTATGGTACTGGGCCCCCGCCGCCTAGGTTAAAGCCGGCACGAATTGCTGCGCCCTCGGAGGGAGGAGCCCTGAGAAAATCGTCACAGACTCAGCCGCCGCTAGGGGCAGTGCCATAAACGAAGCGTTTGATGTTTTCCGTGAAGAACGAAATTTTTATCCTCACCGTTCGTCGAAAAATTGCTACCGTTCAAGCGAAGCGCGTTTTGCAACTTTTTCGATGCTTAATTTAAGATAAAAATTTCGTTTAGGAAAACATCTCCCGCGTAGTGTTGGCACTGCCCCTAGCGGTGGCGAAGAGCTGCTTCGAATAAGGTTCCACTAACCGATAAACTGTAATTTTACAGCCTCTTTTTGTATAGTTAGTGTTCAGATAAAGGGGAACTGGATGTATAAGCAGTTGGTGCGTTGCACTTCGGGAGAAATAATGCATGGGAAGGAAGCTTGTTTTAGTTATAGAGGAGTTTTCTGGTTTAACGCGAATTTATGTAATGCGAGATTGGTGCGAAATGAGGGGTATGAATGACACATGACGATATCGTTGATTTATTGCAGTCCTATAAATCAGGAGAATTGTCTGAGGCAGAGGCCGTAAAAAAAATCATAGATAAGCCGTTTGAGGATATGCGTTTTGCGGAAGTTGACTACCATCGTGAATTACGCCAGGGAATGCCCGAGGTAATTTACGCTGCGGGAAAAACGCCAGAGCAAGTGCGCGATATTTTTTATTCGCTTTATAACCACAGTGAGGGAAATCTTTTGGCAACACGTGCGACAGAAGAGCATTATGCCAAAGTGCTGGAAAAAGTGCCAGAAGCCGTATACGATGAAATGGCACGCCTCATTTATTTGGATCGCGATCAGCGGCTGAATCGTGACGACAAACATAAGATATTAGTCATTACCGCTGGAACCAGTGATATTCCCGTAGCGGAGGAGGCCCGTCTAACGGCTTATTTATTTGGCAATCAGGTAGAGACTTGTTATGATTGTGGTGTGGCGGGGATTCATCGCTTGTTTGCTCATTTACCCGAGATCAAAGAGGCCAATGTCATAATCGTAATTGCTGGCATGGAAGGGGCACTGGCAAGCGTGGTAGGTGGGCTTACGGATAAGCCGGTAATAGCGGTTCCGACGAGTGTTGGCTATGGGGCCTCTTTCCATGGGGTAGCGGCTTTGCTATCGATGCTAAACAGCTGTGCGATGGGGGTTTCTGTGGTAAATATCGACAATGGGTTTGGTGCGGGAGCACTAGCGAATAAAATAAATAAATTGAGGTGAAAAAATGCGAGCGATATATTTGGATTGTTTTGCCGGAATTAGTGGCAATATGTTTCTGGGGGCGATGATACAGGCTGGAGTTCCAACGGCTTTTTTGGAAAAGGAATTGGCCAAGCTCTCCATGCATGAGGAATTTTCGGTAGAGATTACTGACACGCTAAGAAATGGGATTCATGCGGTGTATGTCGATGTGAAACTAGGTCAAAACCATGGAAATCATCATCATCATGAGGATCATCATCACGCACATGTCCATCGGACCATGCGTGATATACGCGCCATACTAGAGCAATCGCCTTTGCGGACCCCGGTTAAGCAGCAAGCTTTAGCAATCTTTATGGAAATTGCCAAAGCCGAAGGCAAAGTACATGGAAAACCGGCAGAAGAAGTGTCGTTTCATGAAGTGGGGGCGGTAGACTCCATTGTCGATATTGTCGGTGCGGCAATATGCTTGGATTATTTAGAGATTGAAAGAGTTTTTGTATCTACACTTACCACGGGCAGCGGCTTTGTGGAATGTGCGCATGGACGTATGCCCGTCCCGGCACCAGCAGTCGCAGAACTTTTGATGGGGTGGAGAACCGAACGTGGTACAGAAACCAAAGAGCTGGTAACGCCGACGGGAGCTGGAATTGTAGCAGCGCTGGGGACGTATAGCGCGGACTTGCCTCAGGGATTTACCGCAGAGTGCATTGGCTATGGAGCAGGGAGTCATGAACTTGCCATTCCCAATGTATTGCGGGTATATCTGGGAGAATATCTGGGAAGTGGCAGCAGCAAGCTGTCAATTATTGAAGCGAATATCGATGACATGAATCCGCAGATCTATGGCTATCTTTATGATCGCTTGTTAGCGGCCGGAGCATTGGATGTTTGGACTACCAATATATATATGAAGAAAAACCGCCCGGCTCAAAAGTTATCGGTTCTAGTCGATGAACAGTGTCAGGAGAATTGTGTGGATGTTGTATTCCAGGAAACCACCAGCATTGGCTTGCGGATAATGGCTGTGGATGCGCGCAAGGAGTCTTCCCGTCATTTGGCCAAGGTAGATACCCGCTATGGGGTCGTAAATTGTAAAGTCAGTGCCTGGAAGGGAAAACTGACGCATGTTTCGGCGGAATATGAGGATTGCCGAAAGTTGGCGGAAGAAACTGGAGTACCGCTTAAAGTTATTCAACAGGAAGCACTCAAGATGGTCAATGAACGGTTGGGAGATTGAAGGGAATCGGTCGGCCGGCTGACTTAGTTGACAAAGCATTTGCCTCCCGATACAATCAAGGTAGCAATAGTTTGATCGTATTGGGAGGTTTTATTTATGAAGATTGCAATGGCAAATGACCACGCAGGAACAAAACTCAAAGAAGAAATCAAAGCATATTTGGAAAGCGAAGGACATGAGGTCAAAGACTTTGGTGCCTATGATGAGGAATCCTGTGATTTGTCTGATTTCGTATATCCGGCAGCTATGGCGGTGGCGAAAGGAGAATGCGACCGGGGCATTTTTGTCGATGGCGTTGGTTATGGCAGTGCGATGATTGCCAATAAATTAAATGGCATCTACGCGGTAGTTTGCCAGGACCCGTTCTGCGCACAGCTTGCTCGTCAACACAATGACAGCAATGTCTTGTGCTTGGGCGGCAAAATCATCGGCGGTGCGATTGCCATGGAGACGGTAAAGACCTGGATGCATACGGATCCATTAACGGCGGAGAAATATGTTCGCCGTGTTCAGAAGGTTAAAGAAATCAACGATAAGCACTGTGTTCCGGTAAAATAAGACGTGTGCTCTGAGGGGCCAGTCAAGGAGAATTTCTTGACAAACGATAGGCCGGTCGCTATAATGGATTGAGGTTGATGCTGAATGATGAATGTTAATATTGCTGAATTAAATACTGACTTAGGCAGGGAACTACCCTTTTCCTTTACGACGACTGCGGAAGAACTAGATGCCATAAGTGAGGATTATGCGTTCGACGGGCCGATTGAGGTCACGGGGACGGTGGTCTATACAGGCACTTGTTGGCGGGTGTCGGGAAAAATCAAGGTAGTAAAAACTTTTGTCTGTGGTCGGTGCCTGACGGATTGCCGGGAAGATCAGTCGTATGATTTTTCAGAGGATTACAGTCGGGAAGCAGCGGAAACAGAAGACTTAGTCAATGTGTTTGAGGGAGATATGCTGGATATCCAGGATATGATCCGGGATACCCTGCTTGCGGCCCAGCCGCTCAGTAATATCTGCAAGCCCGACTGTAAAGGGCTTTGTCCAGTGTGTGGACATAATCTGAATGAAGGCGATTGCGGTTGCGATCGTTTGGTTATAGATCCGCGCATGGCAGCATTACAGCAATTATTGAAAAAAGACTAAGTTCCCCATAGGAACACAAAGACTTAAGGAGGTGTATCCGACATGGCAGTACCAAAGCGTAAAACTTCCAAAGCTCGCCGCGATCAGCGTCGTGCTAACTGGAAATTGGAGGCTCCGGGTTTTGTTTCTTGCCCGCAGTGCCACGAGCCGAAGATGCCTCATCATGTATGCCCGGAATGTGGCTATTATGATGGCAAAGAGGTTGTCAAGGCAGCAGAATAATTAGAAGCTGTATAAGCAGGACGGAGTTGTCCTGCTTATTTTATTTCTCAGGTACTTGCATTTTTAGGACATACCATTTATAATAGACCATTATATGAGATTGTAGTAGTAGGTACTAAAAACGCAAGGGGGTGTTTGGATGGCACGGGTCAAAAAAAAGGAGCGTCAACGGCTGCTCTTGGAACAGGTCAAGACGAAACCTTTTTTGACAGATGAAGAATTGGCAAAATATCTGGAAGTCAGTGTGCAGACGATTCGGCTGGACCGCCTGGAGCTCGGCATACCGGAATTGCGGGGACGCATACGGAATATGGCGGAAAAGGCGCAGAATAAAGTGAAATCCATTCAAAGCGGTGAGGTCGTCGGTGAGCTTATCGATTTGGAACTCGGTCATTCAGGTATTTCCCTGTTGCGGGTAACCGATGATATGGTGTTTGCCAAAACACAGATTGCCAAAGGGCATTATATGTTTTCTCAGGCAAATTCCTTAGCGTTAGCTGTAATTGATGCACCGATGGCCGTTACAGGTGTCGCTAATGTAAAATACAAGGTACCAGTTCATGTCGGGGAAAAATTGATTGCTAAGGCGGAAATCGTAAAAGTTCGCGGCAATAAGTATTTTGTGTGGGTAAAGACCCATAATGAAACCCAGGAAGTTTTCCGCGCGAAATTCATCATGGTTTCGTGGGGAGAGAAGTAAGGGGGATAAGGACTCTTGAAAATTGCAGTTGACGCCATGGGCGGCGATTTTGCACCGGAGCAGATTGTGTTCGGCGCCGTTCGTGCGGCGAAAAAATATCATTGTGATATTGTACTAGTGGGGGATGAACCGAAAATCCGGGAGGTGCTCAAACATGAAAATGGTTGGGAGAACTTGGGCATTACGATTCATCACACAACGGAAGTTATTGAGATGGATGAGCATCCTGCTGAGGCAGTTCGCAGCAAAAAGGATTCTTCCCTGGTCGTGGCGACTCGCCTGGTAAAAGATGGCGCGTGTGATGCTGTTTTATCGGCAGGCAGCACTGGTGCAGCAGTGACAGCTGCACAGTTGATTTTGAAACGAATTCGTGGCATTGGACGTCCGACGATTGCCACGCCGATTCCGACGCCGAAAGGAGCAACGCTTCTACTGGATTCTGGAGCCAATGTTGATTCCAAACCCATCCATTTGGTACAGAGCGGAATGATGGGGGCAATCTATGCGGAATACGTATTTGGAACGAAAAATCCGAAGGTAGGATTGCTCAACATCGGAGAAGAAGAGACTAAGGGAAATGAACAGGCGAAGGAAACGTATGCCCTGTTAAAAGAAATGCATACGATTAACTTTGGCGGCAATGCAGAAGGCCGTGATATCCCGAAGGGAAACTTTGATGTTGTAATTTGTGATGGATTTGTTGGCAATGTTGTGCTAAAATTTGCAGAGGGACTGGCAAAGACCATCATGAAGCTTATAAAAGAAGCCATCAAAGATGGAGGCGTTTTGGCGAAATTAGGCGCGCTTATGCTTATGCCAACGCTGAAGAAGCTGGGGAAACGTTTGGATGCGTCAGAATATGGTGGTGCACCACTTTTGGGAGTTAATGGAGTATGCATCATCAGCCATGGCTCGTCAAATGCTAAGTCAATCTGCAGTGCAATCGGAGTCGCGAACGATTATGTGAACGGCAACGTCCTGGAACATATTCGGGATGCACTGACTCAAGAAGAGGTACTGGCAGACGAGGGTGAGAAAAAATAACGCCTGAGGAGGACTAATTTTAATGTTTGAAAACAATGCAATCTGTAAACTACTGAACATAAAGTACCCGATTTTCCAGGGCGGTATGGCCTGGATCGGTACGGCAGAATTGGCTTCGGCTGTATCTAATGCCGGTGGTCTTGGTATCATCGGTGCTGGACACATGCCGCCAGATATTCTGCGTGCAGAGATTCAGAAATGCAAAGGCTGGACGGATAAACCGTTTGGTGTCAATATCATGCTTATGAGCCCGTATGTAAAAGAAGTCATGCAGGTCGTTATTGATGAGCGAGTTCCGGTCGTTACGACTGGTGCTGGCAACCCTGGTGAATATGTTCCGGCACTCAAGGAAATCGGTACCAAGGTTATTCCGGTTGTTGCTTCGGTAGCATTGGCTAAACGCTTGGTTCGCAGCGGTGCTGATGCCGTTATTGCTGAGGGCACGGAGTCTGGTGGTCATATCGGTGAGATTACGACGATGGCACTTCTGCCGCAGGTCGTTGATGCGGTGGATGTTCCGGTCATTGGTGCCGGTGGTATTGCCGATTCCCGTGGTGTAGCAGCAGCCTTTGCGCTTGGTGCCCAGGCTGTTCAGATGGGGTCCCGCTTCGTTATGAGTGAGGAATGCATTGCCCATCCGGACTACAAGAAAATGGTTAAACAGGCGAAGGATCGTTCCACGGTGGTTACGGGCCGTAAGCTTGGTCATCCAGCGCGTGTACTTGCGAACAAGCTCACGCGTAAGTTTGAGGAACTCGAAGCAGCTGGTGCTTCCAACGAAGAACTCGAGAAGCTTGGCGTAGGTTCGTTGCATCGTGCAACCCACGAAGGTGATGTCCAGAATGGTTCCGTCATGATCGGCGAAATCTCGGGCATGCTCAATGATATTAAACCGGTAAAACAGATTATTGAAGAAATCGTAGCTGGTCTGCCAAATGTTATCGACACGATTCAGCAGGATTGCAAATAATTGGAGGTAATTGACGGTGAGTAAACTTGCATTTGTATTCCCCGGTCAGGGAGCTCAGACGGTTGGCATGGGTAAAGATTTCTGCCAGCAGTATGACGTAGCAAAGAAACTGTTCCAGCAGGCTGATGAGGCACTTGGCTATTCCATCAAGGAGATGTGCTTTGAAGGGCCGGCAGAAGATTTGCAGCTGACGGCAAATACGCAGCCGGCAATTCTTACGATGAGCGTTATCGCTAATGAGATTCTCAAAGAACATGGCATCCAGCCGGATGTAACGGGCGGTCACAGCCTCGGTGAATATTCGGCACTGGTTGCTGCTGGTGTCCTGGATTTCCAGGATGCTGTTCTTCTCGTACACAAACGCGGTCAGTTCATGCAGGAAGCAGTACCGGTTGGTCAGGGCGGCATGGCAGCTATCATTGGCCTTGCCGATGAAGTCATTGTCGATGCTTGTGAGAAGGCAACCAAGACCGCTGGTGAAGTACAGGCGGTTAACTTCAACTGCCCAGGCCAGACAGTTATTGCTGGTACGACGGCAGGTGTTGAGGCAGCAGTTGAGACCCTCAAGGAGGCTGGCGCTAAGAAGGCAGTAATTCTGCCGGTATCGGCGCCGTTCCATTCCACGCTGATGAAACCGGCAGCTGAGAAACTCGCTGCCGAGCTTGACAAGGTCACGATTCGCGATGCCAAGATTCCAGTGGTTTCGAACTTCACGGGTGAACTCGAGACCAAGGCTGAGGAGATCAAAGCAAACCTCGTAGCTCAGGCAGATCATCCAGTAAAATGGATTGCCTGCGTCAATACGATGAAGGAGTTCGGGGCAGAGACCTTTGTTGAGGCTGGCCCGGGTAAAACCCTCTGTGGCTTCAACCGCCGGATCGACAAGGCTCTCAAGAGCATGAACGTAGAAAATCTGGAAAGTTTGCAAAAAACGCTTGACTATTTCAAGGAGGTCCGCTAATATGCTTTTAGACGGAAAGGTCGCACTAGTTACTGGTGCTTCGCGTGGCATTGGCCGTGCCATTGCAGTCCGCCTGGCAAGTGAGGGCGCTAAGGTAGCAATCAATTATGCCGGCAATACGGCTAAGGCTGAAGAGGTCAAAGCAGAAATCGAAAAGAACGGTGGCGAGGCAATTCTCGTTCAGGCTGACATTTCGAGCGCTGAGGCTGTCGATGCGATGATTGAAAAGGTCACAGAGTCCTTTGGACAGATTGATATTCTGGTAAACAATGCGGGCATCACTCGCGATGGGCTTCTCATGCGCATGAAGGATGAGGATTTCGAGGCAGTTATCAATACCAACCTTAAGGGTGTGTTCTACTGCACGAAGGCTGTTTCCAAGCTTATGATGAAGAAGCGCAGCGGACGCATTGTCAACATGGCATCGGTTGTCGGGCTCATGGGTAATGCCGGTCAGGCCAATTATGCCGCAGCGAAGGCAGGCGTTATCGGCTTCTCGAAGTCGGCCGCTAAGGAGCTGGCTGCTCGTGGCATTAACGTCAATGTTGTTGCGCCGGGATTCATTGCTACCGATATGACGGCAGCAATGACGGATAAAGCGAAAGAGGCCACGCTGGCAGGTATCCCCCTCAAGCGTATGGGCCAGCCGGAAGATGTCGCCAATGCGGTGCTCTTCCTGGTATCGGATTATGCATCCTATATCACGGGTCAGATCGTCAATGTAGACGGCGGCATGGTTATGTGATATAACTATATAGGAACTTTCATTTTAAGGAGGTGAAACTTCATGTCGACTTTTGAAAAAGTTAGAGATATCGTTGTTGAGCAGTTAGGTGTTGAGGCTGACGAGGTTGCACTCGAGTCTACCTTCATCGATGATTTAGGTGCTGACTCCCTGGATATCGTTGAGCTGATCATGGCTTTCGAGGAGGAATTCAATATTGAGATTCCGGACGAGGCTGCTGAGAAGATCAAGAGCGTTCAGGACGTAGTTTCCTACATAGACCAGAACAAATAAGTTTGAGCGTCTTACCTGTTTGAAAATCCCGTGAAGCTTGTTTCACGGGATTTTCTCAAGGTAGGATTGATTGGAGGAGTAACATTGAAACTTCCAGAGCTGAAAATTGGCAATAAGATCGCAAAAGTTCCTATCCAGCAGGGTGGTATGGCGATTCGCTTGTCAACGGCCCGTCTGGCGGCAGCTGTAGCGAACGAGGGCGGTATCGGCCTCATTGCCGCATCTGGTATGAGCCACGACGAACTGCGTTATGAAATCCGGCTCGCACGTTCGCTTACGTCTGGTATCATCGGCATCAATATCATGGTAGCAGCAGCAGATTTCGCCGGCGTTGTAAATACGGCGATTGAGGAAGGCATCGATCTTGTTGTAGCTGGTGCTGGTTTTTCCCGTGATATGTTTGCTCTCGGTAAAGAATCTGGAACGCCAATTGTTCCGATTGTTTCTTCCGTTAAATTAGCTAAAATTTCAGAGCGTCTTGGTGCAGCTGCCATTGTCCTCGAGGGCAAGGAAGCTGGTGGACATCTCGGTACGGATACGTCAGTACGTGACCTTATTGCAGATGTCAGCGCAGCGGTAAATATTCCAGTCATTGCGGCTGGTGGTGTACTGCATGGCCAGGACATCGTTGATTTGATAAAATTGGGCGCTGCAGGCGTCCAGATGGGATCCCGTTTTGCGGCTTGCGAAGAGTCTAATGCGGCTCCTGCACTCAAGGAATACTATCTGAAATCAAAACCAGAGGATATCGTGGTAATCCACAGTCCTGTTGGCCTTCCAGGACGTGCGGTCCGCACGCCGTTCTCGGCAAAAGTCATGGAGGGACCTGTCCCGCCGACGAAATGCGATGCCTGCCTCAAGGCATGCAAGCACAATTTCTGCATTATTCGTGCGCTTACGCGGGCACAGCAGGGCGATGTGGAGACCGGTCTGGTATTTACTGGCGAATATATGCCGAAGATTGATAAAATCATGACCGTTCACGAAATCTTTGAGCAGCTCAAGGCTGAAGCTGAGGCTGCCAACTGAGCAGACGTTTTCTAAACGACTAAATAATTGAGAGGAGCTATTCGTTTTGAGTAATCGTGTAGTAATCACTGGTCTGGGCGCAATCACCCCGATTGGTATGGGTAAGGAAGAATTCTGGAATGGTCTGATGGAAGGCCGTAATGGTATCGATAAGATTACCCGCTTTGATGCGTCGGAATACGGTGCACAGATCGCTGGTGAAGTTAAGGATTTCGATCCAGCTGCTTACATCGATAAAAAAGAAGCTAAACGCATGGACCGTTACACGCAGTTTGCTGTTGCAGCTGCTGGCATGGCTATTGACGATGCAAAACTCGATCTGGAAAAAGAGGATTTGGATCGTATTGGCACTTTCGTTGGCGCTGGTATCGGCGGTATCGAGACGATGCATTCCCAGTATGAAAAACTCTTTGCCAAAGGCCCAGGCCGCATCAGCCCGTTCTTCATCCCGATGATGATTGCCAACATGGCTGCTGGCCAGGTTTCCATCACGTACAAACTGCATGGTCCGTCCAGCTGCATTGTTACGGCTTGTGCTACGGGGTCCAACTGCATTGGTGATGCGTTCCGCGTTATCCAGCGTGGTGATGCAGATGTCATGATTGCTGGTGGTACGGAAGCTGCTATCTCTGAAGCTGCTGTTGCTGGTTTTGCCGCTATGAAGGCGCTTTGCATGGATCACAACGATGATCCGGCACATGCTTCCCGTCCGTTTGACAAGAACCGCAGCGGTTTCGTCATGGGCGAGGGCGCTGGTCTCGTAGTTCTCGAGAGCCTTGAACACGCAAAAGCTCGTGGGGCTCATATCTATGCTGAGGTTGTTGGCTATGGTGCTAACTCTGATGCATATCATATCACCAGCCCAGCTCCGGGTGGCGAATATCAGGCAAAATGCATGCAGGCAGCCCTGGATGATGCTGGCATGAAGGCTTCGGAGGTCGACTATGTCAATGCACATGGTACTTCCACGCATATGAATGATGAAGGCGAAACGATGGCAATTAAGTCTGTATGGGGCGAAGCTGCAAAAGACGTTTCCGTTTCTTCCATTAAATCCATGACGGGGCATCTGCTCGGTGCTGCTGGTGGTGTTGAGTGCATCGCTACGGCATTGGCTATCGAAAATGATATGCTGCCGCCGACGATGAACTATGAGACCCAGGATGAGGGACTTGATCTTGACTACGTTCCGAACAAGGCAAAAGCTAAGACGGTTCGTGCAGCTATGTCCAACAACTTCGGTTTTGGTGGTCACAATGCCTGCCTGCTGCTGAAAAAGTACGCAGAGTAATGGAGGCTGACGATGGAAAACATTCTGTCGGAAGAGCGCAAACAATCGCTTCGTGAGCTGGCAAAGAGGCTAGGAGTGGAGTTTCACAATTTAAACTTCCTTCAGCAGGCGCTGACTCATACATCCTACGCGAATGAATCCAAAGGAAACATCGTCCATAATGAACGTCTCGAGTTTTTAGGAGATGCTGTGCTGGAGCTTGCCTCCAGCACTTATCTTTATCAGCACTTTCCGCAGATGCCGGAAGGTCAGTTGACCAAGACCAGAGCCAGCATCGTTTGCTCAGCAACGCTGGCTAAGCTGGCTGCGGGGCTTCATCTAGGCGATTACCTGCTTTTAGGTCATGGCGAAGAGATGGGTGGCGGGCGTACGCGTCAGACAAATCTTGAGGATGCATTTGAATCCGTTATCGGAGCAATATATCTTGATCAGGGCTGGGAAGCAGCTCAGGCCTATGTATTGCGTCAGCTCGAATCGGAATTTGAACTTGTCAAACACGGGGCAATTTTAAAAGACTACAAGACTATCCTTCAAGAGGAAGTCTATCAACACGAGGGGCAAAGTGTTGTTTATGAACTGGTAGCAGAAGAAGGCCCAGATCATGATAAGAGCTTTACGTTTCAGGTCCGTATTACTGGACGAGTAATGGGACAGGGAACGGGGCACAGCAAAAAAGAAGCGGAACAGCACGCAGCCCGTGAAGCATTAGAAAAACTCAAGCTGAAATAAAAAAAGCGCAGGCAAAAGCTTGCGCCTTTTTTCTTGTGAGAAGAATAAAGGTTACGCGATCGTTTTGCCTATGGCAAAAGCGGGTCAGCAGCGTTATAATGAAGAAAATGGAAGGGGGAGTTTTATGCGGAAATTGACAATCCTTGGTACTGGATTCGCTATGGCGACAAAATGCTTCAATACGTGTTTCTTTTTAGAGCTGGAGGATGGCAGCTTGTTTTTGACCGATGCCGGTGGTGGCAACGGTATCCTTCGGCAACTCGAAGTTACTGGATTTGATTATCAGAAGTGTCATCATATGTTTGTGACACATGGGCATACGGATCATGTCCTCGGGGTTATTTGGATCATACGCAAAGTGGCAGATCTCATGAATAAGGGAAAATATAGCGGTTCGTTTCATATTTATTGCCATGATGTCGTCAAAGAAATGTTACAGACCATGACAAAGATGACATTGAAGAAAAAAGATTTTGCTCGGGTCGGAACAGATATCTTGATTCATGAACTGAAGGATGGTCAGAGTGTCGAGCTGGGGACGTTTAAGCTCACGGCATTTGATATCTTATCGACGAAGGCGAAGCAGTTTGGTTATTGCTTGAATTTTTCCGATGGGATGAAGTTTACCTGTCTGGGGGATGAGCCGTACAATGAACATGATCGGAAATATGCGGAGCAGGCAGACTGGCTGCTCGCAGAGGCCTTTTGTCAGTACAAGGACCGCGAGATTTTCAAGCCCTATGAAAAAAATCACAGCACGGTAAAAGAAGCCAGTGAGTTGGCAGAACAACTAGGGGTTAAAAATCTGGTGCTCTACCATACGGAGGATAAGCATCTAGATACCCGTAAACAGGAGTATTCGGCTGAGGCTGGAAAATATTATCATGGCAATGTCTATGTTCCTGATGATTTGGATGTAATTCCCTTATAAGAAAGAGCTGCATCAAGAGTGAGGAACTCTTGTTGCAGCTCTTTTAGTTCGCAAACATTTTTTCAACCAGTGAATTGAAATTAGAAATTGCATCACCGAGCTTGGCTTTTTCGGCTGCGGTGAGGTGTTGGATGCGTTCGGTAAAGCGTTTGCGGACAATTTCGTTTTGGTCATCGATGATTTGTTTTCCCGCCGGAGTCAGTGTTATGACAAAGCGGCGGCGGTCATTGATATCGGCTTGCTTTTGAACGAGCTTGTTTTTTACGAGTTTGTCGATAACGGTGGTCATCTGCTGTTTGGAAATCTTGAGAATGTGGCTGATTTCAGTAATCGAGACAGCTTCTTCGGTTAATACGACCATTAGAACACCAAATTGATTCAACGGAATAGGAACTTTAGTCTGTCGATAGAAGTTGTTATGTATGAGCATCAACGTTTCGATGAATTTTTGTGATACATTCGGCGTCGATATCGTTTCCATAATCGAAAAATTACCCCTTTAATTAAATAATCATTAAATCTTGGAGAATGGAGGCTTAGACGAAGTCATTTTCTTGACTTTTTCTTAGATATAATATACTATATATTTCATCGATAGTAAACATTTATTTACTATTTCATTGAAGCCATGCTTCTGTAGAGATGGGAATGGAATGTTTCATAGGCAGTGGAGGAGAAACTGTCTCTTTTGTTGTCTGTGCTAAAAGGAGGTTAATACTTTGTTTTTTGCGAAAAACAAGAAGACGAAGGCATTGATGATTGGCATTTCGCTAGCCATTTCTTCAAGCTTTATCGTGGCGGGCTGCGGGCAGAATAAACAGCAACAGCAGCAGGGAACCCAGGTAAAGGCCATGCAAGTGATTCAGCAGGATACGCCGCTGACTAGTGAATTTGCCGGTCAAATCGTGGGGAAAGATGAAGTAAAGGTCCAGTCCAAAGTATCGGGCAATGTCGTCGACAAGTATGTGACAGGCGGCCAATATGTAGAGGCGGGGCAGCCCCTCTACAAGATTGACTCGCGTCAGTACGAATCCGCTGTTTTGCAGGCCCAGGCAAATCTGTCGCAGTCCCAGGCAACGCTCAGCAATGCCGTAACGGACTTGGGCCGCTATCAGCAGCTGCTTTCTGCCCAGGCGATTTCTGAGCAGACGGTTGCCAATCAGCAGGCAAATGTCAATGCCTATAGCGCTGCGGCAGCTGCCAATGACGCGCTGTTGCGCAAGGCCCAACAGGATCTTGCCGATACGGTGATTTATGCACCGATGAGTGGTCAGTTGTCCGTCGATGATGTCGCCGTGGGCACTTTTGCGGCTGCTGGCAGTACCAATTTGGTTACGATTGGTTCTTCGAATCCGGTGTTTGCACAATTCAGCATTTCCGAGAGCGATTATCTGAAGTTCTCGAATTATGCTGCTTCGCAGAATGGCAATGGTATGTCGCCGACGGTATCCATCACACTTTCCGATGGTACCCAGTATCCCATTGAGGGAAAGATTGTCCAGACAGACCGCGCGCTGTCCTCCAACACTGGCACGCTGACGGTCAAGGCACTTTTTGATAATCCAGATGGATTGCTGCTGCCGGGAATGTTTGCACGCATTCGCTTGTCGGGAGAGATCGTTCCTAACGCAATTCTCGTTCCGCAGCGTGCGGTACAGCAGCTTTTGGGCAAATCTTTTGTCATGGTGGTTGGCGAAGACGGCAAATCGGAAGCGCGCACGGTAACGCTGGGCGATAAAGTCGGCAGTTATTACATTATTAAAGATGGTCTGACGGCGGCCGATGTTGTCGTTGTCGAGGGCTTGTCGAACCTGCAGGAGGGCATCACGCTTGCGGTTACCATGGTCACGCCAGATGATATGGGCTTCTCCTTGACTACGGATGATAGCAAATTTGATGCGAATGAGATTGCAACTTCTGATTCGAACAAGTAAGGGGGCGGCATCTTGTCAAAATTCTTTATACACCGCCCGATATTTGCTATCGTCATTTCCATAATCATTGTCATTGTTGGTGTACTGGCAGCGTTCCAGCTGCCGATTGCCCAATATCCACAGATTTCGCCGCCGACGGTATCGGTAAGTACCACGTATACGGGTGCGAATGCCTCGGTTGTCAATGAGACGGTAGCGCAGATTGTCGAGCAACAGATTAATGGTACGCAGGGCATGGATTATATGTCCTCGAATTCGGATGATACAGGCCGCTATAGCCTGAAAGTCGTATTTGAGACAGGTACTGATGGTGATATGGATGCCGTCAAGGTACAGAACAATGCGGCAACGGCAACCGCCAGCCTGCCTTCGGATGTACAGACGGTTGGTCTTACGACGCGTAAGTCTTCCAATGATATGGCTTATATGCTTTCGCTGTATTCGCCAGATGGCACCTACGATCGTGCTTTTATGAAGAACTACGCAGATATTTATCTGCTGGATGAGTTAAAGCGCGTTCCAGGCGTCGGCGACGTCCAGATCTTTGGTTCGGACTATGCGATGCGGGTATGGCTTAATCCGGATAAGCTCGCAGAGCTCAACCTCACGGTAGCCGATGTCACGTCGGCAATCAAAGAACAGAATGTCCAGGCTCCGGCTGGTACGGTTGGTGCAATGCCAGTCAACAACGGTCAGGAGAAGCAGTATACTGGTAAAATTGCTGGCCGTTTGGTAACGCCAGAGGAGTTTGGCAATGTTATCCTGCGTTCGGATAATGGAAAGTTTGTCCGTTTGAAGGACGTTGCCCGCGTTGAGACGGGGGAGAAGTCCAGTTCGATTGTTTCAAAATTCAACGGCTATCCTTCGGTAGGTTTCGGTATTAACCTGACCAGTGATGCCAATGCGATGGAGACAGTAGCTGGCGTTCGCAAAGTTTTGGAAAAGGCAGAGCCGAACTTGCCGCCAAACCTCAAGATGTCGCAGATTTTCGACTCGACGAATTACATCAAGGCATCGATTAAAGAGGTTTTGGAGACGTTCCTCGAGGCTTTGGCACTGGTCGTTCTCGTTATTTTCTTGTTCTTGCAGAATTGGCGGGCGACAGTCATCCCGCTGTTGGCCGTTCCGGTATCCCTCATTGGTACCTTGGCTGCTTTTATCGTATTGGATTTCTCTATCAATACGTTGACACTGTTTGCTATGGTGTTGGCGATCGGCCTGGTTGTCGATGATGCTATCGTCGTAATCGAAAACGTCGAGAAGCATATGGAAGAAGGCTTGGAACCGATTGATGCAACGGAGCGGGCAATGGATGAAGTCCAGGGGCCGGTTGTGGCTATCGCTTTCGTTCTTGCCGCCGTATTTGTGCCAGTCGCCTTCCTCGGTGGCATGACTGGTGTGCTGTACAAACAGTTCGCGTTAACGATTGCTGTTTCTATGGCTCTGTCGGCTTTCGTCGCCTTGACGCTGACGCCGGCACTTTGTGCGATGATTCTCAAACGTCATGAAGAAAAAGACGATGAGGGTGCGCTGGGAAGATTCTTTGTGAAGTTCAATAACTGGTTTGAACGCACCAAACGCGGTTATATGGGGATCGTTGCCAAGTTTATCCGCCGTACGCGGTTGGCGATTTTATTCATGGTCATCGTCTGCATTGCCGCTGGTGCCGTGTACAAGATTATGCCATCGACCTTCGTTCCCAGCGAAGACCAGGGCTATCTCTTTACGGTAGTCCAATTGCCTGAGGGCACGTCGATGAACCAAACCCAGAAATCCATTGACAAGGTAGCGAAAGCAGCTATGGAAAATGTCGATGGGGTAGAGAACGTCATGGCTATCACAGGCTTTGATATCTTGTCTGGCGGCGCTAAGCCAAGTGCAGGTATGGTCGTCCTGGGGATGAAAGACTGGAGTCAGCGTACGGCTCCGGGAACCTCGGTTGATGCCGCTGTCGGAAAAATGTTTGGCCTGGGGGCAAAGGTAGCTCCGGAGGCAACGGTCATCGCCATGAATCCGCCGGCTTTGCCAGGCCTTGGTTCAGTAGGCGGTTGGTCGCTGGAACTTCAGGATATGTCCGGTCATACGGATAAAGAGCTCTCGGATATCACGAACAAGATTGTAGCAGCAGCTAATCAACGGCCGGAACTTCAAGGTGTCCGTACGACGTTTAAGATGACGGCGCCGAGTTATGAATTTGAAATTGACCGCGAACGCGTCAAACAGTTAGGGGTACAGCTTTCGGATGTATTCACTGCGATGCAGGTCAACTTTGGTGGTACGCAGGTCAATGACTTTAACCAGTTTGGTCGTTCGTATAAGGTAATGCTTCAGGCCGATACACAGTATCGCAGTGAAGCAGATGCTGCGAAGTTTATCTTCGTCAAGAGCAGCAGTGGTACGATGGTTCCGCTGGATACGCTATTGAAACCGAAACTCAGCTCGGGACCGACGTCGATTTCCCGTTTCAATGGGGCACGTTCGGTCACGATTCAGGGTAACGCTGGCCAGGGATATTCTTCCGGTCAGGCTATGGCAGCGATTCAGGAAATCGTTAAGCAGAATACCGATAATGGTTTCAATATCGAGTGGTCCGGTCAGAGCCGTGAGGAATCGAAGGCATCGAGTTCAACGCTTCAGGTCTTAGGTTTGGCCTTGGTGTTCGTGTTCCTCTGCTTGGCAGCACTTTACGAGAGCTGGAGCGTACCGTTTGCGGTATTGCTTACGGTACCGACTGGTATCATGGGCGCATTGGTTTCCGAGTATGGTCTTTCCATGCTGGAGGCAATGTTTGGCCATGTAAATGCTGGCCTTCAGAATAGCGTCTACATGCAGATCGGTATCATCATGATTATCGGTCTGGCTGCTAAGAACGCTATCCTGATCGTTGAGTTTGCGAAGGTTCGTGTGGACCGTGGTATGGAGCCGGTAAAGGCAGCGATTGAAGCTGCAGGCTTGCGTTTGCGTCCAATTCTTATGACGTCGTTTGCTTTCATCATTGGTTGTTTGCCGTTGGCTGTTGCCAGCGGTGCTGGTGCGGCAGCGCGTAATGGTATGGGCGTAGCCGTTGTAGGCGGTATGCTCTTTGCGACGGTCTTGGGAATTTTCCTGATTCCGGTATTCTTTGTCGCTATGGAATGGATCGCAGCAAAGCTGGGAATGTTCAAACAACAGAAAAAGAAAACAACGGCCGATTACATGTAATCCAGCCAGGAATTGTTACTTCCCCTCTCCTTGGAGAGGGGAAGTTTTTTCGTTATCGGTTCGAAAATAGTCCTTGCAAAAAGAACGGTTGTTTTATATAATAGCTAAAGAGATAAAACGTGAACGTGAAAGGAGCGGATATACGGATGGCAACGGATAAAAAGGAAGCATTGGCCAATGCGCTGAAACAGATTGAGAAAGATTTCGGCAAGGGATCCATCATGCGCCTTGGTGATGCGAAGGCAAATATGAATGTGGAGGTTATTTCCACAGGTATTTTGCCATTGGATGTTGCATTGGGTGTAGGCGGTGTTCCCCGTGGCCGTATCATTGAGGTATATGGGCCGGAGTCGTCTGGTAAGACGACGGTCACGCTGCATATGATTGCTGAAGCTCAGAAGGCAGGCGGTATTGCTGCATTCATCGATGCAGAGCATGCCTTGGATCCAGTCTATGCGCAAAAACTTGGTGTCAATATCGATGATTTGCTGATTTCACAGCCGGATACTGGGGAACAGGCATTGGACATTGTCGATGCACTGGTACGCAGTGGTGCCATCGATATTATCGTTGTCGACTCAGTAGCTGCGCTGGTACCGAAGGCAGAAATTGAAGGAGAGATGGGCGACAGCCATGTAGGTCTTCATGCCCGCCTCATGAGCCAGGCAATGCGTAAATTAACGGGTATCATCAGCAAAAGTCAGACGGTGGCTATCTTCATCAACCAGATTCGTGAGAAGGTTGGTGTTATGTTCGGCAATCCGGAGACTACAACCGGTGGCCGCGCACTGAAATTCTATTCTTCGGTTCGACTGGATGTACGCAAAATCGATAAGATCACGCAGGGGCAGGATGTCGTGGGAAGCCGTACGCGCATCAAAGTCGTGAAAAATAAAGTTGCCCCGCCGTTCAAGATGGCAGAGTTCGATATCATGTATGGCGAAGGTGTCTCCAAGATGTCCAGCATCATTGATATGGGTGTTGAGATGGATATTGTCGATAAGAGTGGTGCTTGGTTCTCGTATGAGGGCACGCGACTCGGCCAGGGTAAAGAAAATGCGAAACAGGCTTTGCGGGAGCAGCCAGAGCTCTGTGCAGAGATTGAGGCGAAGATTCGCGCGAAACTGTTGGCGTCTCAGGAGATTTTAGAGGCGGAGGAGCAGCCCGAAACACCGGAAACTGAGGCGTAAGGAATCGTGTGGCGTTATAGACAGGGCGGCGACGATGAGGCGGCAGAAGAAAAAAAGCGTCCTCGCAAGCCTAAGAAGACAGCGCTTATGGCAGCGGTCGATTTGTTAGCCCGTCAGGAGCAAAGTGAAAATAAACTGCGCGAAAAGTTGACGCGAAAGGGGTACGAAGCAGAGGAGATCGATCAGGCAATCACGCGCCTGGTGGAAATGCGCTACCTTAATGATGCGGATGCCTGTGCCCGGCAGTTTGCGTTTCTTTACGAGGAAAGCCGCAGCTCCGTGCGGCAGATTTGTGTCAAGTTGATGCAGCGAGGATTTGAGTCGTCGTTGGTGAAATCCTGTATCCCTGCGGATACGTTTGAACGTGAAACCGCAGCGGCCTTGCGGGTATTGTCGCTAAAGTTTAAGCCATCGGCGGACCGGCAGAAGATGATGGCAAATCTCTATCGCAAGGGGTTTGATTCTTCGGCAATTCGGGCTGCCGTTGATCGATTCTGCCAAGAAGACATATCGGATTGAAAAAAGCCTTGGGCCTATGGAAAGCGCCCAAGGCTTTTAAAATAGAGTCGCTTATGATATAATCGTTAAAAAGCTTTACACGTCTATGTACTTAGAGGAGGAACAAATTTTGAGCAAGCCTGCCAATGAAATGATTCTGGTTCTGGATTTTGGTGGCCAGTACAACCAGCTGATTGCGCGCCGTGTCCGTGAGAACCATGTCTATTGTGAGGTTCATCCGCATACACTGAGTCTGGATAAGATTCGCGAGATGGCACCGAAGGGCATCATCCTGACCGGCGGTCCGAACAGTGTCTACAAAGAAGATTCGGCCAGCTGCAGCCCGGAACTTTTCGAACTGGGCATTCCGGTCATGGGCATCTGCTATGGTTCGCAGCTCATGTCGCATCTTTTGGGCGGCAAGGTCGCGACGGCACCGACGAGTGAGTATGGCAAGACGGAAGTCACGATTGCGAAGCAGGATTCGAAACTTTTCCAGGGCGTTGACGAGAAAACGATTTGCTGGATGAGCCATACGGACTACATTGCAGAGGCACCGGCAGATTTCGTGGTAACGGCTTCGACACCGGTATGCCCCGTGGCGGCTATGGAAAACGCAGCTAAGAAGCTCTACGCGACCCAGTTCCACCCCGAAGTCATGCATACGGTACAAGGCAAGACGATGCTCAAGAATTTTGTCTATGAAGTTTGCGGCTGTGCTGGCGAATGGAAGATGGATTCCTTCGTCAAGAAGACGGTCGAAGAGCTCAAGGCCAAAATCGGCAATGGCCGTGCGCTTTGTGCCCTGTCGGGCGGTGTGGATTCCTCGGTAGCAGCGGTTCTCCTCTCGAAGGCTATCGGCAAGCAGCTGACTTGCGTATTCGTCGATCACGGTCTGCTGCGCAAGGATGAAGGCGATCAGGTCGAGGCGGTATTTGGCCCGAATGGTTCGTATGATGTCAATTTTATCCGCGTCAATGCGAAAGATCGCTTCTATGCTAAATTGGCTGGTGTCACGGAGCCAGAGCAGAAACGCAAGATTATCGGTGAAGAATTCATTCGCGTATTCGAGGAAGAGGCAAAAAAAATTGGTGCTGTCGACTATCTCGTACAGGGAACGATTTATCCGGATGTCATCGAAAGTGGTCTGGGCAAATCGGCTGTCATCAAATCGCACCACAACGTTGGCGGTTTGCCAGATTTCGTCGATTTCAAGGAAATCGTCGAGCCGCTGCGGTTGCTATTCAAGGATGAAGTCCGTGCTGCTGGCCGCGAGCTCGGCATTCCCGAGTATCTCGTCAACCGCCAGCCATTCCCAGGCCCGGGACTTGGCATCCGCATCATCGGTGAGGTGACGGAGGAGAAGGTCAAGATCGTCCAGGAGGCTGATGCCATCTATCGCGAAGAGGTGGCAAAAGCTGGAGCTGACAAGAACCTTGGCCAGTATTTTGCAGCGCTTACGAACATGCGCAGTGTCGGCGTCATGGGCGATGGCCGTACCTATGACTATGCGATTGCCCTTCGTGCGGTTATGACGAGTGACTTCATGACGGCAGAGAGCGCACAGCTTCCTTGGGAAGTCTTGCAGAAGACCACGACGCGTATCGTCAACGAGGTCAAGGGCGTCAACCGCGTTCTCTACGATTGCACGGGCAAACCGCCAGCAACGATTGAGTTTGAATGATAACCCCTTTACAAATAAAACAAAATGCCGTATAATATATTTTGTTCGGGACGTAGCGCAGTTTGGTAGCGCGCTTCCTTGGGGTGGAAGAGGTCGTGGGTTCAAATCCCGTCGTTCCGACCATTATATGATATTAAAAAGTGATTCAGCCTTGGCTGAATCACTTTTTTCGAATGGTGAATCATGTAGGATGAGGTGATACGGGTGATTAAGGATTACTATGAGTTGTTACAGGTACATCCGAAAGCGTCAGCGGATATTATAAAGAAAGCCTACCAGACTTTAGCAAAAAAATATCATCCGGACTTATCGAAGCTGCCGCCGGAAGAAGCCAGCCGGCATATGAGTGAGCTGAATGAAGCCTATCGGATTTTGTCGGATCCGGCAGCGCGCGGCCAATATGATGCGGCAAGGCTGCAGGAACAGCACAAGGTGCGGGAACTGCCACGAGAGCATCATGCGGTACATCAGGAAACAATTCCGCCGCGCTCAGCCCGTAGACATTTAAGCAAGAAGCATCATGATGAAAATTTGCATAATTTTGCTGCGGGCAAAATCAAATATGTTCTTGCCGGCTTAATCGTGCTTTTAGGTGGGGCTTTGGTGTGGTTCTTTTGGGGGACTGATGATGATAATGAAGTACATTACAAAAGTTTGAAGGGAAATCCAGCGGTAGAGGAGCGATCGCGGGAAAGCAATAACCCTGCGTATGTTCCTGCTCCATCGTATGATTCCAATGACGAGAAACTCCATCCGGGAAATTCGAAGGGAAATGGCAAGGCAGAAGACGATACTTCGGGCGGTTCGGTGCTGATCGATGGCAAACAGAGCGTCCCTGAGGGATCCAAAGAAAAGAATCCAGAACCTCGTAATGAGTTGAAGGATCGGTCGGGAAATCAACCTTTGAGTGATGGTGAAACCATTGATGTCGGGGAAAAACTTTGAAAGGAAGTAATATATGAGCATATTGAACGTATCCCATTTATCGCATAGCTATGGAGGCCGTGAGATTTTTGAGGATGTTAGTTTTCGCTTATTGAAAGGTGAACATGTTGCCTTGGTGGGCGCTAATGGAGAGGGAAAATCTACGTTTCTATCCATTATCACCGGTCAGCTTACGCCAGATGCGGGAACGATTGAATGGGCCAAACGCGTTAAGGTTGGCTATCTTGACCAGCATGCAATACTCAAAGCCGGCATGACGATTCGCGATACCCTCCGGACGGCTTTTGAAGATATGGTACAGGCGGAACAGGAAATGCTGGCTGCTTATGATAAGATGGGAGATGCGACGCCAGAAGAAGTCGATAAGCTCATGAAGGATGTCGGCGATATCCAGGATATGCTGGAGGCGGGCAGTTATTATACGCTCGATGCGCGGATTGAAGAAGTGTCTGCGGGCCTCGGCCTTCGTGACATTGGCCTTGATCGTACCGTTGATGAACTTTCGGGCGGACAGCGCACGAAGGTGCTACTCACAAAACTTTTGCTTCAGAATCCGGAAATCCTGATTCTCGATGAGCCGACGAATTATCTTGATGTGGAGCATATCAACTGGCTGACAAATTATCTGCAGAATTATGAGAATGCCTTTATTCTCGTTTCCCATGATGTGCCGTTCCTCAATGCGGTTACCAATGTAATCTATCATGTCGATAATTTGAGCTTGGACCGCTATACGGGAAGCTATGAGAAATTTGAGGAAATGGCTGCGTTAAAACGCCGGCAGGAAGAAGCTGCGTATGAGCGCCAGCAGGCAGAAATCAAGAAAGAACAGGACTTTATCCAGCGTAATAAGGCGCGGGTGGCAACGCGCGGGATGGCAAACAGTCGTCAAAAACGTCTCGATAAAATGGAAGTCCTGACGAAACGTCAGGAAAAGCCGAAACCGCATTTT
Organism: Selenomonas sp. ND2010; assembly: GCF_000702005.1. GTDB lineage: Bacteria > Bacillota > Negativicutes > Selenomonadales > Selenomonadaceae > Selenomonas_A. The sequence continues at coordinate 49,536 of NZ_JNKI01000015.1, forward strand.
CATTTTCAATCGGATCGAACTCCATCGCGATTTGTCATCGAGGGCAAGCGACTGGTGCTGGGGTATGATACTCCGCTTACGAATCCAGTGGATATCCGGGTGGAGCGCAACAAGAAGATTGCGATTCGGGGAACGAATGGTTTAGGTAAATCCACGTTGCTCAAAACCATGTTAGGGATGATTCCTGCTATTTCTGGCAATGTGGAATTGGGCGAGTTTGTTTCGGTTGGCTATTTTGAGCAGGAAAGCGCTTCGGGAAATTCGAATACGGCATTGGAAGAGCTGTGGCAGGATTACCCAGGTATGAGCAACTTTGAAGTCCGGGCGGCACTGGCTTCATGCGGCCTGACCAATGAGCATATCACCACGAAGATGATGGCACTTTCGGGTGGTGAAGCGGCCAAGGTCCGTCTCTGCAAAATCATGCAGAAGCCAGTCAATCTGCTGGTTCTCGACGAGCCTACGAATCATTTGGATGTGGAGGCCAAAAAAGAACTCAAGCGGGCGATCAAAGAGTATAAGGGAACAGTTTTGTTGGTTTCCCATGAACCAGATTTTTACGAGGATATCGTGGATTCGGTTTGGAATATTGAAAACTGGTCAACCAAGATCATTTGACCGTAGCAGGAAAATGATCATAAAAAAGAAGGTGGACAAAATGCTTTGGCATTTTGTCCACCTTCTTTTTTATGTCTGCTTCCAAGTATTGCGGTATTTTCCAGGTGGCATACCTACGAATTTGCTGAAGACAGACTGGAAGTAGTTGGAATTATTATAGCCGCATTGCATGGCTATGGTGGTGACGCTTTGTTTCGTGGAGAGCAACAGATTCTGGGCTTCCGAGATACGCAATTGAGTGATGTATTGCATGGGAGAACAGCCCGTGCATTCCTTGAAAATATGTGACAGATAGTATGGGCTGATGTGTAGGTTCTGTGCAATTTGCGACAGAGAAAGTTCTTCTAGATAGTGATTGTCCAGATAGGTTTTGATATATTGCCCTAAGGTATATGCAGCATCGCGATTAGCAACGGTAGTGTGATTATATTGTTCTAATATCAGCAGTATCAGAGCCTGAGCTAGATGATTGCATGCTTCTTGATGAAGTTGGGAGGGAAGACTGGTAATTATTTTCTTTGTCTGCTGAAAGAATTGGGCGATTAATGGATAGGTGTGCCCTGTGTGGATGATGGGGACGGCTTCTGAGGGGAGAAACTGTCCTGGGCGTAACCCTTTGATCTGCAGACGCTTAAAACCTAGCGCTAAGGCCCGTGTGGCGGTGCCGTTTTGGGGCAAAAAGGAATGCAGGCAGCCCTGATTAACGAGGACAATATCGCCCCTGCTTACCGGATGGGAAGTGTTGTGGATGGTACAGGTGCCGCTGCCCTTCATAATGAAGAGGATTTCTGCCTGATCACAGCAATCGGCTGGCAATGGCAGAGTATCGGAGGACAGGAGACAGAGATAAGATAGTTGTACCGTTTGTTCGGATGCAAATCGCGGATTTGTCGTAGGATTAAAAGTAAGTAGTGACATAAAATCGCCCTTTTCCAATGATAGCAAGAAAATGTAATAGGAATAAAAACAAAGCAAAATAATGAAGAATAATCTGAAATAACTGTAATATAATAATCATCAAGGGTGGTTAATGATTATGTTATGGTTGAGTAGGACATCATTTACTCAATACTTACCTAATTATTATACCAAAAAATCACCACAAAAGCCAGTATTTTCAGAAAAGAAAAAGAATTACTGGCAGATTCCGTTATTACAAAGAAGGAGAGTGTGCTTATGTTTAAATGGTTTCTGACCAATCCGGATAAGCCAAGGATCCATGATGAGGAACTGGTTAAGAAGATGTATCACTCGGCCAGGCTTCAAGCTGTCACAGCGATGATTCTGGGTTATGGCATGTACTATGTGATGAGGATGACACTGGGCGTGGCTAAAAAACCTATGATTGAAGAGGGATTTACCCCTACGGAATTGGGTGCCATGGGAGCAGGTATGATGGTTGCCATCGCCATTGGCAAATGTGCCAACGGCTTTATTGCGGATCATTGTAATATCAAGAAAATCGTTCCTTTAGGACTGCTGGGGGCGGCTATCGTCAATGCTATTTTGGGCTTTAGCAATGCCTATTGGGTATTCTTGGCGCTGTGGATTGTCAATGGTGTCTTCCAGTCCATGGGGTCAGCGCCCTGTATTGTATCCTTGTCTCAATGGTTTTCCAAGAGTCAGCTGGCAACCTATTATGGGGTGTTCAGTATTGCCCATTATGTAGGTGAAGGTGCTACTTATCTGGGAACGGCCATGATTATCGTAGCTTTTGGATGGCACGCTGCATTCTTTTTGCCAGGTGTAGCCTGCATCGTGTTGGCTTTCATCATGTACCGCTTTATGCGTGATCGGCCAGAGTCTTACGGTTTGCCCTCTGCCAACGAATTTGAAGGTGAGATTGTTCAGGAACAGAAGGAGCAGGAAGTTTCAACGAAAGAAGCCCAGATGATGGTTATCAAAAATCCTTATGTTTGGCTTTTGGCAGCGGCAGCTATTTGTCTAGGAATTTCACGGTATTCCATCAGTAGCTGGGGCGTTATTTTCCTGCAGGAAGCCAAGGGATTGGACCTGGTTACGGCAGGGAGTATTATGTCCTTGTCGCCGATTCTGGGGGGCGTAGGGTCTTTCTTATCGGGAATCATTTCCGACAAGATTTTTAAATCGCGTCATTCTGTTACTACGATTGTGTTTGGCTTGGTCATGCTGGTGGGAATTATTGGCGTTTGCTTTGTGCCTGCCGGAAACACTACGTTGGCCGCAGTTTGTATCGCTGTATTTGGTTTTGGTTTGGGGGTCATTCTTTGCTTTGTCGGTGGACTGCTGGCTGTTGACCTTTGCCCGCGTAAAGCAACAGGTGCAGCTATGGGAGTTATTGGCCTATTGGCTTATGGTGGTGCTGCTTTGCAGGATATTGTAAACGGCATGTTGATGGATTCTGCTAAGGTAGTGGTAGATGGTGTTACTACTTATCAGTTCGGTACGATCACCACTTTTTGGATTGGTTCAGTAGTGTTGATGACATTACTTATCGTACCTACCTTGTGGGCAAAGAAAAACAGGAGCGAGGAGGTACACGAAACGCATCACGCTGCAGCTTAAGGCTGGACTTTAGGCAGCAGTCGAAAAGGATTAAGGAGATTTATGAACAAGGCAGCTATGCCAAGGCCAAAGTAATGGAGGCAGATCATTATGGAGCAGCAGATGAAGATAAGCAATGGCCCCTATCTAATGGGGCTGGCCGCAACGCATGTTTTGCTGGCTTGGGAAACAGAAAAACCGGGGAATTACACGGTATATTATGACAGCAAAACTGGGGAGAGAAAGGTTTCGGCAGTATTTGAACGGGAACCGTCATATCGGGAAAATGCCGATGGGGGGTGTCTATATACGGCGAAGCTCACAGAGCTATCGCCGGAAACTAAAGTCAGTTATCGGATTTGTTATCAGGAGCAGATTCTTTCCCAGGGGAGTTTCTGCTCGTTAGCTGAGTCACCTCAGGCACTGCATATCATTACCTTATCGGATTCGCATTTGTTTAATGCGGCTTCGCAGTTTGCAGATGTTGTCAGACGGGAAAAACCGGACTTTATCATCCATGGCGGAGATATTCCTCCGGGAACTGGCTATCAGCATGAGCACTATGCTCGTCACTGGTTCCAGAAAATTCCCGATATCCTTCGGGAAGTGCCCGTTTGTTATATTCCTGGCAATCACGACGATGGTCCTTTTTTCGATAGTTTCTTCGCTAGGCCCCAGTCTAAAATACTGCATGCGATGCCAGATGGACGTGTGTTTTCCTTTGCTGCAGGGCCTGCGTTCTTCCTGTTTGCCGATAGCAATCCCTGGGGGCTGTTGGAGATGAATGCAGTTAATTCCGGTGTGCAGCTGCCGGAGAAGGAGCATCGGCATATAGCGGAAATACTTGCCTGGTTAGAGGATGAGTTGCAAAGCAGCCAGGCGCGTAATGCTAAGTGGCGGATATTGGTGGCGCATCATCCCTATACTGATGCTTTTAATAATAAATATTTGGTGCCTTTAGCAGAGAGGTGTGGGGTCGAATTGGTAATCGGCGGTCATTTGCATTATTATGTGAAAGCCATTTCCAGTGATCCTGCAATTGGCGCCAAGACAGTCTATGTTTGCCAGGGGAGTGCTCAGGACCCAGAAGTTCAGTTGACGCGCAGTGATGGGGAAAGAAGACTGTTGGAAGATTTTCCCGAAGTGACAGCGATGGGCAGGAATAACTATGGGGTCCTGGATGTTACGGCTGATACTATCGTTTATAATCTCTATGGGTATACACCAGATGGTGGCAGTGCTTTAGTAGACTGTGTGCGCCTTGAGCAGGCACATCCACAGGTGGAATATACGGCTGCAGAATTGCGCCGCTTGGATAACAACGGGCATGTGGAGGTGCGTGTCCAGGCCTATAATCAAGGGGCTGGTGTGGCAGATGCCCGGGTGATTTTGTCAGACAACGGAGTGGAACAGGTACTGAATCTTTTTGGTAGTGAGGAAAACAGTCAGTCGGTATTGTTAGAACCGGGGGAAAAAAGGCGGTTAACGGCTATCTATCAAGCTCGGCAGCCAGGGGAGCACATCTTGGAGTACGGTGGGCAAAAGTTAAAGTTGCTGGTCTATGAACCCAGCCAGTTGTCCTTTGCACACATGCGGCTGCAGGCAGGACATGGCAGGATGTCGGATTGTGTAACAGCGGGGGTTGAGGCCACCAATAACCTAGATCATGAAATATATACCTCGATTCCCTTTTATATAAATCAGCGGTTGATGGAATCTAAGATTATTTTTTTCAGAGGTCACGAGAAAAAATATATTGAGTTCCGATACAAGTTTGATCAAGGGGGAGATTATCAAATTAGCTTAGCTGACAGATTGCCTAAGGAGGTGTGTATTGAAAAGGGAATCCGCATTATTCCCCGAGTACAGGATAAATCTGGCTGTGGACATACGGCGCTTATGCATGGCACCCCGAAAGTTCTGGAGCGGGGAGGACATATTGAGGTTTGTCTGGAGCATTATGGGGATTATATAGAGGTGCTGCCAGCTCCGGATTTGTTGGCAGAGCAGGGCTTTACTGGGATGGTATGGGCTAAGGTCGAGAGATTGGCTCATGAAAATGAAATGGGTCATAATCCGCTGATGGTACGAGGTAAATCGGTGGGCTGGGGAGCCACCTACTTTATGCGTATGGTGGTAGAGCGTGCCGGAGGCCTTAAATGGGGGACCTGCCATGGGATTACGGAATATTCCTGGCAAGGTGGCGAAGCCAAGGTGGGGCAATGGGCGCAATATACCATGACCTTTGATAAATCCTGTGGTGGTGATTCCTATTGTGATGGCAATCAGGTGGCTCATGTGGGTGCCATTCCCGGAGAGGCGGAGCTGCGCCAATGGGGGCAGGAGCCGATTTTTATCGGTTACTCTTATATTGGACATGTGATTGAGGAAATCGGTCGCCCTAAATACTTCACGCATTTGCCGGGGCGGATAAGTCAAGTGCGCTTTTATCGACGAGGCTTTTCTGCAGAAGAGAACAAGGCGGTACTGGATGCTCCGTTGGAAGCTGGACCTCAGGATGGAAAGCTGGCTTTGTGGCTGGATTTTCGTAACATTCTCAAGGTGGGAACTCATACTACGGAGTGGCGGCACCCTGCCATTTATGCTCCAGCCTTCAAGACGGAAAAGAAATATTGGCAATTTAAGCAAATAAAGGCTAGTGCGAATGTACCTTTGCAGGCGGGGATAAAGGCTGTAGTGGAGGTGTCCGATGATGGTGTTACGGTAAAGGGGGCTTTGACGATAGCTGTTCAAGATGGCACGCATTATACGGATCTGACATCGTTGCCGGAAGCTCAATACTTGCGCATACGCACTGAAATGTTTGCGGAAGTGGGGCCTGAAGGTACCTTTGTGCCGGAATTGCAGGAGTACCAGGTTATTGCCACGAATGGCAATGATTTTGCCGATATGTTTTGGTCGACCCGTTCTCAGTGGGAAAAAGGAATCTTTACTGGCGCGGCTGGTTTTGCGCCGGCAGATAGGTTGCGGGATTTTCCTGAATACACGGATGTTATCCACGGGTAAGGAAGAAGTAACACGCCTTCGCAGTTTATACTGCGGAGGCGTGTTTTTTAGGAATGAGCGTAAAAGCAATAATATGTACTTTTGCGTTAAGAATAGCAAAATACAAGAGAAATCAATAAACAACAATCTTATATAATGTGTCTGAATCAAGGAAATGTTGCTTTAATATAGTAACTTAGGATGGTGATACGTGTGGAAAAAATAAGCAAACAAGTATTGGCAGCAGTGGCAGCTGGTAGTTTGTGGTGGCCGCCAGGGCAAGTGGCTGCAGCGGTCGATACGGAGGGCGTAGCTCGCAAAGGGGGGACAGGTTCTTCTTTAACGAAAGAAGGACGTGGCTTTACCTATCTTAAATTTACAGCGAAGTTTTAGCTGATAGAAAAATTGTATTGAAGTTGACAAATTTTTTGATGCGAGTATAACTAATAGAAGAAAATTAAGGAGATGTTATGTCATGGCAATGCTTTTTAACAGAAAAACAGGCGCGTCATTTTTGGTGGCGTTATTGGCGGCTGGATTACCGTGTACGGTTTTCGCTGGTCCGCAGGAGCAGCAGGCAAAAGTAATTCAGGCGATGCAACAGGCCCCGCTGGTTGTAAAAAATCCACCAGTGCTGGGGTTAAAAGTAGATCGGGCGGATGTGTATCAGCTGCCCAGAAATTTTCGTATGGCCACAGACGAATACAAGGGGATGACTAAATCGGGCATTATGCCCACTAGACAGGGCTTGGAAAAACTGCACGCTTCTGCGTCCAGCTGCTTTTCCGAGAAAGAACTGGAGGCTGTCTTGGCAGCAGTGCCTGTAAGTGCGGATAAATTTTATGATATTGACCTGCGTGGCGAGTCCCATGGTTATTTAGATGGTACGGCTGTAAGCTGGTATGCTGATCATGATTGGGGGAATGATGACCGCAAGGCGGATATTATTCTGCCGTTGGAAAAAGAACAGTTAGGGGCTTTAGCTGGGCAAAAAGCTTGTCAGGTATATCGCTTCGATGACAATAAGAATGTGTTATTAGAACCGGTTTTGCAGCCCTACAGCCAAGTGCGTACAGAGGAAGAAATGGTACGCCAGCACGGAGCAAATTATTTTCGGTTGACCCTTCAAGATCATTTCCGGCCGGAGGATTCGGATGTTGACCATTTTGTGGCGTTTTACAAGCAGCTGCCCCAGGATGCCTGGCTGCATTATCACTGCTATGCAGGGATGGGGCGTACAACAATTTTCTTTGTCATGCATGACATTTTGAAAAATGCCAGATCGGTGAGCTTTGATGATATCATTCAACGGCAGAAACTCATCGGCATAGTTGATTTGAGTGATATACCTGAAAAAAAGCGTAATTATGGGCGCAAGGCATATATTGAGCGTTATCAATTTGTGGCGCACTTCTATGATTATGTCAAGGAAAACCCGAAACTAGAAGTCCCCTACAGCGTTTGGGCAAAAAAACATAAGGTTAATCTGTGGGAGCCGGACTACAGCGGCTATATCTGGCGGATCGATGCAGAAAACAAGGAGAGTCTGCCCAGAAATTTCCGCACGGCAGATGGCCCGTTCAAGCAGGATATGCCTGCGGATAAAGTGGGAAAAGGCTTTACACAGACCCCTTCCCGCCAGGGGCTTGACAGCCTAGCTATGTCCGGTAGTGCAGAATTTTCTGCTGGAGAATTCAAGGCATTGCAGCAGGCACTAAAGGCCAAAACGCAAGGTCCTGTTTATGTGTTGGATTTGCGCCAGGAATCCCATGGACTGTTCAATGGTCATGCGGTCAGTTGGTATGGCGACCGCGATTGGGGAAATGTGGGCAAGACACGGCAGGAAGTTTTATGCGATGAGAGCAAACGGCTTCACCAAGCTAAGGGGAAGAGCCTTTTGCTGGCAAAATTGGATAAGAAAAAGCTGCCGGCTAATCCGCATAAGGAGAAAATAGACAAAGTCATGAGTGAGCAGCAGCTGGTGGAAGGTGCTGGCTGGCATTATTTGCGTCTCACGGATACGGATCATGTATGGCCGGCGGCTGCAAACATTGAGAAGTTTATTGCGTTTACTCAGTCACTGCCCCAGGATGCTTGGCTGCATTTTCATTGCCAGGCGGGGAAAGGCAGGACCACGGCTTATATGGCTATGTATGATATGATGAAAAATCCTGAGGTACCCTTGCGTGATATTCTTTCCCGGCAGTATCTGCTGGGAGGCGCTTATGTGGCTTATGAATCAGCCAAGGCTGTGCCGGGCCAATGGAAAGCTGATTACTATCACCAAAAGGCCAGAATGATTGAGAAATTCTATCGTTATGTGCAGGCTGCCCATAAGGATGGTTTTTCCTTAAAGTGGTCACAGTGGTTGCGGGAACATGAGGATATCTGATAGTGGTATATAATTGCCCTCAAAGGGTTGTACATTCTTTTAACGGATCTTTTCTAAAATGGGCATAAAAAGGTGCGGCAAAATACGAAAGTATTTTGCCGCACCTTTTTTCTTTATATTATGTTGAATTGGAAGCGTAAGATAGATGGGCTGGATTATTCGCCAAAGTAACGGTCGAACAAGCCTTTGAAGCCGCGGCCATGACGAGCCTCGTCCTTAGCCATTTCATGAACCGTGTCATGAACAGCATCCAGGTTCAGCTGTTTTGCCAGAGTAGCGAGCTCTTTCTTGCCAGCGCAAGCACCATGTTCAGCATCGATGCGCATAGCGAGATTTTTCTTAGTGCTATTGGTCAATACTTCGCCGAGAAGCTCAGCAAATTTGGCTGCGTGTTCAGCCTCTTCCCATGCATAGCGTTTGTAAGCTTCTGCAACTTCTGGGTAACCTTCACGGTCAGCTTGACGGGCCATAGCGAGATACATGCCAACTTCGGAGCATTCGCCGGTGAAGTTTTGGCGAAGACCTTCAATGATGCGCGGATCAACGTCTTTGGCAGTTCCAACGTGATGTTCATCGGCGTAGGTCATATCACCGCTCTGCTCGACGAATTTGTCAGCTGGAGCTTTGCAGATTGGACATACTGCTGGAGCCTGCTCGCCCTCATAAACATAACCACAGACCGTGCATACAAATTTTTTCATAATGAAAAACCTCCTATATAAACACATGAACCAATAATTATTTATTATTGGTGCTATTTGATTGGTACGCTTTTATTATAGGCTATCTAGAGGGAAATATAAATAACTAAATATCGTCAAAAAATAAGATTATATAGCTGTAACACCTAAAATCTTCACAATTCTCAGCATAACGTAGTTTTTTAAATAAAATATCAATTAATAATTATTATCCGTTACTTAATTTGGCAGCAATGAAGCTTCGTGCTATAATATTAGACTGAATGATGTTTTTTAAACGCAATGTATATAGGAGAGTAAATAACGAATGTTTACCTGTATGACAAGTTCTCCCGAAGAAACTGTACACCTAGCCGAGCTGGTGGGGCAAAAGATCCGGGAGGGAACCGTGCTTTGCCTGGAGGGCGATCTGGGGGCGGGGAAGACGCTGTTTGTTCAGAGTCTTGCGCATACCCTGGGCGTTGAGGGAGAAGTGACAAGTCCGACGTTCAATCTCATGAATGTATATGAAGGGATTTGCCGCATCTACCATTTTGACCTTTACCGGCTGGAAACAGAAGAAGAGTTAGAGGATATTGGGTTCTATGAATACACGGAGGAACCAGAGGGGATTGTAGTAATCGAGTGGCCGGATAAGTTTCCGGAGTCACTTCCAGAGGATTATGTGAAAATCTCGATTGAGCGGACGGGGGAGACTGAGAACAGCCGCCGCTTTATGTTCTCTAGTGCAGGCGAGAAAAATCAGGAATTCATAAAGGAGTTGGAGACATTTGTCCATACTAGCCATTGATACCTCGACGCAAGTATCGAGTGTGGCGGTTGCTTCAAAGGAACGATTGTCTGCGGAGCTTACCATGCAGGCTAAACTCACCCATTCGGAAACTTTGATGCCCCATATTGAACAGGTGCTCAAAATGGCATCCGTTGCAAAAGATAAATTGGAAGGAATTGCTGTTAGCATTGGTCCGGGGTCTTTTACCGGATTGCGGATTGGTTTGGCAGCGGCAAAGGCTATGGCTTATGCGCTGGATTTGCCGTTAGTGGGCGTATCGACGTTGAAGGCGTTCGCTTATCATTATCCAGTCCAGGGCGTGCGTCTAGTATGTCTATTAGATGCACAGAAGGGCAATGCTTATGTAGAGACTTACCGTTGGGAACACGGAAAGTTGAACGTTATTGATGAGGTACAGGTCGCTAAGATTGCTGATGTGGTTGCTTGGTGTGCCCGCATGGAGGAACCCGTAGTATTGCTGGGCGATGCTGTGCAGAAAAAAATCGTTGGTAAGATGGATCTTCCCCAAAATGTCACAGCAGCGCCTGCGCATCTTATGATGCCACGGGCAGCATGTGTCGCTATGCTGGGATTGGAAGACCTAGCATCTGGCCGGACGGATAATATCATGGAGCTTGAGCCGGTTTATATCCGCCGCAGTGAGGCCGAGGTACTTTGGGAGAAACGGCATCCGGAAGCGGCCAAGAATACCCTTCCGACGGAGGAAATGTGATGGAGGTAGAATCGCTGAGCTTTCGTGAGATGGCGCCGGAAGATGCCGATGCTGTCGAAATTGTAGAAAAAGCCTGTTTTGCGATTCCCTGGTCACGGGAATCCTTTTGGAAAGAGGCAGCCAATGAAAATACGGTTTACCTGCTGGCGCTGGATGGTGAGCGGGTTATCGGTTATGTTGGTTGCTGGATTTCGTTTGAGGAATGTCAGATTACGAATGTAGCAATTTTACCGGAATACCGTGGTCAGGGCATCGGCACGAAATTGTTTGGTGCGATTATCGATGCGGTAAAGGCCAAAGGTGTGACGGCAATGACCCTTGAGGTGCGTCCTTCCAATGCGCCGGCGCGTGCGCTTTATGCTCGTTATGGATTTAAGGATGCTGGGCGTCGTCCGCATTATTATCAAGATGATGGTGAGGATGCAATTATCATGTGGAATACAAAACTTTGATGGATGGAGATACTTATGGAGAAGGAAAAAAAAGAAGAATTGTTGACGCTGGCGATTGAGTCGAGCTGCGATGAAACATCCGCGGCAATACTTCGTGGTGGGCGTACGATACTTTCCAATATCATATCAACGCAGATCCCCGTTCATCAGAAGTTTGGTGGTGTTGTGCCGGAAATTGCTTCGCGGAAACATATTGTAAATATCATGCCGGTTATTGACGAGTGTCTGCGCGAGGCGAAGGTAAAACTTTCGGATATTGATCAAGTGGCAGTCACGTATGGGCCTGGATTGGTGGGGGCTCTGCTGGTGGGGGTATCGGCGGCCAAGTCGTTGGCGTTTTCCCTGGGCGTACCACTTATCGGGGTAAATCATCTGGAAGGGCATATCTTTGCGAATTTCCTTTCTTCGCCAGAGCTTGAGCCTCCGTTTATGGCCTTGGTGGTATCGGGAGGGCATACTGCATTGGTAGATGTCCGCGGCTACAATAACTTCCATATGATGGGCCAAACACGAGATGATGCCGCTGGAGAAGCATTTGATAAAATCGCTCGCGTTATGGGGCTTCCGTATCCAGGAGGACCACGCATCGATGCATTGGCAAAAGAGGGGAATCCCTTAGCGATTGATTTTCCGCAGGCGTTGACGGAAAAGGGAAATTACGAATTTAGTTTCAGTGGTTTGAAATCGGCAGTTCTTAACTATATCAATAGTGAGAAGATGAAAGGGCATGAACTAAATAAGCCGGATATTGCCGCATCCTTCCAACACTCGGTAATCGAAGTACTCGTGGGGAAGGCTTTTCAGGCTGTTAAGGAAGCTGGCCGTGATACTTTGGTTTTAGCTGGTGGTGTGGCTGCTAACAGCGGCTTGGAAGGCCGACTGCGTGAAGAGGCAGAAAAACATGGCGTAAGATTCTTATATCCGAGCAAAATTCTTTGTACGGATAATGCGGCTATGATTGGTTGCCGTGGTTACTATCAGTCACTATCCGGGCGTTTCAGCGATTTATATCTCAATGCAGTTCCAGGATTGGGACTAGCCGATTGTGACGATTAAGTGTATAATATTATGTGAGACTGCTCAACGATGAGAAATGCGTGGGAGCAGTCTCTTTTTTTGGAAGTTTGCGCTATGGTAGTTGTTAGGGAGAACGGATGGGAGATGATTGTGGATGGATATGGCGGAGCTGTGTCGTCAACAGACGAATTTGACGGTAAAGCAGATTGGTTTGTTGGAGCGGATGAAGATTGTTTTTCCGTTTTTGGCCGATCTTGTCCATGGACAACTGACGGTTTATGTACCGGCAGCCAAAACAGGAAGTTTTGTGATTATTGCTCAAGAGCGTCCGCGGACTATTTATATGTCAAAGCGAGAGTCTGATTATGGAAAACTGCAGCCTGCCATTGAAGAGCCATTAGTGCAGGACACGATGACAACGGGAATGCCCGGAAAAGGCAAGCGGGAATGGACGTATGGTTCTTTGATTGATATGTATACCTATGCGATTCGCGATGGGAATCGCGTTATCGGGGTGGTAAGTTTTGAAGTGGACGGAGACCGTCTGCAGATTGATGGGTATCGCTGCCTGCTGGCAACTGCGGTAGATGTGTTAGGACATGCACGCAAGGGAGTAGAGCTGGAACAGTATCGGGGAATTTCGGCTAGTGATGGCATCCTGATTACGGATCAGTTTAGCCGTATTGTGTTTGCCAATGCAGCGGCTCAGCGGATATACCGGGTCCTTGGGGTCGGCAGTTTGCGAGGATGCCACTTGTTTGACCGTCAGTTGACCCGTCATATCTGCCGGGAGACTATGGAGCGAGAGCGGCCTTGGCAGAAGGAATTGACTGCGGGCAATTTGACGCTTATTCGGCGTCAGATTGATTTGCAGGAAGGTGGGCAACTGGTACGACGTATTGTCATATTATCGGATGTGACTGAGGTGCGGGCGAAAGACAAGGAAATTCGCATCAAGTCTGCCGTAATCCAGGAAATCCATCATCGCGTCAAAAATAATCTGCAGACGATTGCCAGTCTTTTACGGCTGCAGGCTAGGCGCAGCCAGTCGGAAGAGGTGCGTCAAGCCTTACAGGAGAGTGTGAATCGTGTTCTGTCGATTTCGGTCGTACATGAATTCCTCTCCCAGCAGGGGGAGGAGGCTATTCATGTGCAACAGGTGATGCAGCAGATATTCGATTTGGTAGGACGCAATATGGCTGACAGTCAATTTATCATTCGGACTGAGTATAGCGGTCCCGATGTGGTATTGCCTTCTAAATATGCAAGTTCTTTGGCATTGGTACTGAACGAATTGGTCTTAAATGCCATGGAACATGCTTTTAACGGCCGTCCTTCGGGGAAAATCGGTTTGTCGGTTCAAGCGGATGAAAATTATTGGAACCTTGATTTATATGATGATGGCTGTGGTTTGCCGGAAAATTTCGATCTCCGCAAGACGCGTTCTTTGGGGCTTTCTATTGTCCGCACTTTGATCGAGGGGGATTTGGAAGGAAGCTTTACCTTGGAAAATGATGGACGTGGCCGGGGGTATGGAACTCATGCCCGCATCAGCGTGCCAAAGCCGGAACAGGAAATATCCAACGAAGTAGTTCAGAGTCTGGAGGAATGACATTTATGAAAAAGAAATGCCTGCGATTGGTGATTGCTGATAACGAATCGATTATTCGCCTGGATCTTCGGGAAATGTTGGAAGATGCCGGACACGAAGTGGTGGGGGAAGCCATCAATGGACGAAAGGCTGTGGAGCTTACCCGGATGCATAAGCCGGATTTGGTCATCATGGATATTAAGATGCCAGAAATGGATGGCATCACTGCTGCTCGTAAGATATCTGCGGAGAAATTGGCACCAGTGCTTTTATTGACAGCGTTTAGTCAGTCGGACATTGTGGAGAAAGCAAAAGATTCCGGTGTGTTGGGGTATTTGGTAAAGCCGGTAAAGGAAAGTAATCTCTTTCCCGCCATGGAGATTGCACTTTCCCGTTGGGAAGAGATGCAAGGGATGGAAGAGGAGTTGGGAAAGCTCAAAGATTCGCTGGAAACGCGAAAAACGGTGGATAGAGCAAAGGGGATTTTGATGGCGGCCCATAGGCTTAGTGAACAGGAAGCTTATCGCCGGATTCAACGTTATGCGATGACGAAACGGCTTAGCATTAAGGAAGTAGCTGAAGCTATTGTGCGGGCGGCCGGCGGAAAGGTATAAAACGAAGAGTCTGTTTTGACCAGTCAACTTGACCAGTCAAAAGGGACTCTTTGTTTTTTTGACTTTTTTGGCTTTGCAACTTGACATTTTGACTAAGAAACATTATTATAAGAATTGCAGTTAGCACTCAGGTCTGATGAGTGCTAACAAGCCAACCTTGTTATTTTATTTTATAGGAGGAATACCTATGATTAAACCATTAGGCGAAAGAGTTGTTATTGAAGTTGCTGAGGGCGATGTAAAGACTGCCAGCGGTATCGTTTTGCCGGATACGGCTAAAGAGAAGCCGCAGAAGGGCACCGTTGTTGCTGTTGGTTCCGGTAAGCTGCTGGATAACGGCGAGCGCGCAGCTATGGAAGTTAAAGAAGGCGATGTGGTTGTCTTCTCGAAATATTCGGGCTCGGAAGTTAAAGTAGACGATAAAGAATACCTGATTGTTCGCGAGAGCGACATTCTGGCTGTTATGTAATAGACGTTATACATTTCCTTGGAGGTAATAGAAATGGCTAAACAGATTCTGTTTGATGAAGATGCACGCCGCGCACTGGGCCGCGGTGTTGATGCACTGGCTAACGCCGTAAAAGTTACGCTGGGACCTAAAGGCCGCAACGTTGTTCTGCAGAAAAAATTCGGCGCACCGACGATTACGAACGATGGTGTGACGATTGCCCGCGATATTGAGCTCGAGGATCCGTTCGAGAACATGGGCGCACAGCTCGTCAAAGAAGTTGCTACGAAGACCAACGATATCGCTGGTGATGGTACGACGACGGCAACGCTGTTGGCTCAGGCTATGATTCAGGAAGGTATGCGCAACGTTGTTGCAGGTGCTAACCCGATGATCATCAAGAAGGGCATCGATACGGCGGTCAAAGCTCTCGTCGAGGAAATCAAGACGAAGGCTAAGAAGGTTGATGGCAAGGCTGATATCGCTCAGGTCGCTTCCATTTCTTCGGCTAACGAAGAGACGGGCGAGCTGATTGCTGAGGCTATGGAGAAGGTCGGCAAGGACGGCGTTATCACGGTTGAGGAGTCCAAGTCCATGACGACGAACCTTTCCGTTGTTGAGGGCATGCAGTTCGACCGCGGCTACATCTCCCCGTACCTCGTAACGGATACGGACAAGATGGAAGCAATCCTTGACGATCCGTATATCCTCATCACGGACCGCAAGATTTCCGCTATCGCTGACATCCTGCCGATTCTCGAGCAGGTTGTAAAACAGGGCAAACAGCTTGCTATCATCGCTGAGGATGTTGACGGTGAAGCTCTGACGACGATTGTTGTCAACAAGCTTCGCGGCACGTTCAAGGCACTGGCTGTTAAAGCTCCGGGCTTTGGTGACCGCCGCAAGGCTATGCTCGAGGACATCGCTATCCTGACGGGCGGTAATGTCATCAGCGAGGAACTCGGCCGTAAACTCGACAGCGTAACGATTGAAGATCTCGGTCGTGCTCGTCAGATCCGCTCCACGAAAGAGGAGACGACGATTGTTGATGGCGTTGGCGATAAGGATGCTATCGCAGCTCGCGTTGCTCAGATCAAGAAACAGATTGCTGAGACGACGTCTGACTTTGATAAAGAGAAACTCCAGGAGCGTCTGGCTAAACTCGCTGGCGGCGTAGCTGTCATCGAAATCGGCGCGGCAACGGAAGTTGAGATGAAAGACCAGAAATACCGCATCGAGGATGCACTCAACGCTACGCGTGCTGCGGTTGAGGAAGGTATCGTCGCAGGTGGCGGCACGACCTTCATCGACATCCTGCCGGCTCTGGATAAAATCCAGGCTGAGGGTGATGAGAAAGTCGGCGTAAACATCGTTCGCCGCGCTATTGAAGAGCCGGTTCGCCAGATTGCCAATAACGCTGGCCTCGAGGGCTCGGTCGTTGTCGAGAACGTCAAGAAGGCTGGCGACGGCATCGGCTTCAACGCACTCAAGAACGAGTATGTTGATATGATTAAAGCAGGTATCGTCGATCCGGCTAAAGTTACGCGTTCTGCCCTGCAGAATGCTGCTTCGATTGCTTCGATGGTCCTCACGACGGAGACGCTCGTCGCTGACAAACTGGAAGAGAAACCGGCTGCTCCGGCAGCTGCACCGGGCATGGGCATGCCGGGTATGATGTAAGGGGTTCCTTATATCACAATTTGAAGGAAAAGATAAGACAGGCTATGAGGGAAACTTCATAGCCTGTCTTTTTATCTTGACGGGGGAGGACGACTGGTATTGACTAGCTTCAATAAATTGGTTATAATGTTCAAGCATTGAAAAATTCATCAATGCTTGAAAAAGAAGAAAATCCAGAAGAGAATATCCTGTTGTTCTGGTGTAACAAAAGAAATGAATCATTTCTAGCGCAAGTTCTCAAGAGTGGTCGTATTGCTTTTGAGAAGACGAGGAGAAGGTTGTCGAATAGTCAGCGGATGCCTTCCGGCCGGCCCGGTCGATAGAAATCTGTTAAAGCTTGGGTGTGAACCTGAGAGGTAGAGCGGATGGAGGACACAACAGGAATCGTACAATTTCATAGGAGGTACTATTATGTGTGGTATCGTAGGTTATGTCGGTGACAAGCAGGCAGCAAATTTCCTGCTCGAAGGTCTTGCTAAGCTCGAGTATCGTGGTTACGATTCGGCTGGTATTGCTGTGTTCAATGGCGAGAGCATCCGCGTGGAGAAAAGTGTTGGACGTCTGGCATCTTTGAAAGATAAGATCAAGGATAATATGCCGCAGGGTGTGATGGGCATTGGCCATACCCGCTGGGCTACCCATGGACGTCCGTCGGATCGCAATTCGCACCCGCATACCGATTGCTCCGGTGACTTCGTTGTCGTTCATAATGGCATCATTGAGAACTATCTGACGTTAAAAGAGGATCTCATTGAAAAGGGTCATGTGTTCAAATCGGAGACAGACACAGAAGTTGTAGCACATCTTATCGAAGAAGTCTACAATGGTGACTTTGTGGCATCGGTACGTGAAGTCCTGCGCCGTGTCGAGGGGTCGTATTCCCTCGTGTTTATGTGCAGCAAGCATCCGGGAATGTTGATTTGTGCTAAGCAGGATAATCCGCTGGTTATTGGTCTGGGTGATGGTGAGAACTTCATCGCATCCGATATTCCGGCTATTATCCAGTATACACGCCGTACGTATATCTTAAATGATGGGGAGATGGCTGTCCTCACGAAGGATTCCATCAAGATTTCCAATCGTCAGGGTGAACCGGTGACCAAGAAGGTCTTTGAAGTCAACTGGAATGCTGAAGCTGCTGAGAAGGGCGGTTATGAGCATTTCATGCTCAAGGAGATCCATGAACAGCCGAAAGCCGTTCGTGACACCACGAGTCCGCGTATTTCCAAAGATGGTAAGAGCATTGTCATGGATGAGCTCAAATGGGATGCGGATTATCTCAATTCGTTCAACAAGATTTATATCGTTGCCTGTGGTACGGCTTATCATGCCGGCTTGGTCGGAAAATTCTATATCGAGAAACTGGTTCGTACGCCGGTAGAAGTTGATGTTGCATCGGAATTCCGTTATCGTGATCCGATCATCGATGAGAACACTTTGTTCATCGTGGTTTCCCAGTCTGGTGAGACCAGTGATACGCTGGCTGCTATGAAAGAGGCAAAACGCCTGGGGGCAAAGACGTTGGCGCTTACCAATGTCGTAGGTTCCTCGATTGCCCGTGAGGCAGATCAGGTCATCTATACTTGGGCTGGCCCAGAAATTGCAGTTGCTTCCACGAAGGCATATACGACGCAGATTGTCCTGTTCTTCATGCTGGCACTGTACATGGCTCAGATTAAAAAGAGCCAGCCGGCTGAACGCTTGGCAGAACTTATCGGCCAGCTTCAGAAGATTCCAGCGCAGATTAGCGAAACCTTGGAGGATGTAAATCCAATCAAGACTTTTGCGAAACAGTATGGTTTCAACGAAGACGTATTCTATATCGGTCGCTCTTTGGACTATGCCGTAGCGCTCGAGGGTTCCTTGAAGCTCAAGGAGATTTCGTACATCCATGCGGAGGCTTATGCAGCGGGGGAACTCAAACATGGTACGTTGGCTTTGATTGTTGAAGGTGTTCCGGTCATTGCGCTGGCCACCCAGAAGAGTGTCTATGAAAAGACGCTGTCCAACATCAAAGAGGTTAAGGCACGCGATGCTGTGGTAATCGGTATTGCAGCGGAAGGTGATGAGGAACTGGAGAAATATGTTGATCATGTTATCAAGGTTCCAGAGACGGATGAATTGCTGATTCCGATTCTTACGGTTGTACCGTTGCAGCTGCTGGCATATTTTGCCGCTATCACGCGTGGCTGCGATGTCGATAAACCGCGTAACCTGGCTAAGTCCGTTACGGTTGAGTAAACAGAAAAGCTGTTACCGGATAGTAGTAGCAGAATCCCGTTCGTATCGTAGATACGGACGGGATTTTTTGGTGAAAAAGATTCTTTTGTATTAAACGGTTTCATGATAAAATAGAAGGCGTTCATTTTAGCATTATTGACACTATAGGAGGGTAAATGAGAAGAATTGGCAAGAGAATTACTGAAACTTGAACATATCAATAAATCTTATGAGGGTAGACAGATTTTGGAAGACCTCAATCTCACCATACATGAGAATGAGTTCTTGACCTTGCTGGGGCCATCTGGCTGTGGTAAAACTACGATTTTGCGCATGCTAGGAGGTTTCGAGACACCGGACAGTGGCCGCATCCTGTTTGATGGCAGAGATATCACCAGCCTGCGTCCGGAAAAGCGCCAGGTCAATACGGTGTTCCAGAAATATTCGCTGTTTTCGCATATGGATGTAGCGGAAAATATTGCTTTTGGCTTGAAACTGAAGGGCAAGAGTCAAAGTTACATTCGGGATAAAATAAAATATGCCTTGAAGCTCGTTAATTTGGACGGCTATGAACACGCTATGGTTACGCAGATGTCCGGCGGACAGCAGCAGCGAATTGCAATTGCTCGTGCCGTCGTTAATGAGCCGAAGGTCCTCTTATTGGATGAACCATTCTCTGCCTTGGATCTCAAGCTCCGTCAGAGTATGCAGCGGGAAATTGTCAAACTCAAGAAAGAGTTGGGCATTACCTTCGTTTTTGTTACGCATGACCAGCAGGAAGCTCTGTCGATGTCGGATACGGTCGTCGTTATGAATCAGGGATGGATTCAGCAGATTGGCACGCCGGAGAGCGTCTACAATGAGCCGGAAAATGCCTTTGTTGCGGATTTCATTGGCGACAGCAATATTATTGATGGCATTATGGTGCGCGATAAGCTCGTGCATTTGCTGGGCAAAGATATTCCTTGTATCAATACGGGATTTGGGGAAAATGTCCCAGTCGATGTACAGATTCGTCCGGAGGATATTCAGATTTGTTCTCCAGACGAAGGGCAGTATCGCGGCGTCATTCGTCAGGTGGTATTCAAAGGTACGGTCTATGATATTACCGTGGAAGCTGGAGGCTTTTCCTGGTTGATTCAGACGATTACGGGTCATGAACAGGGAGCGGAAGTTGGCATTCGCCTGGCTGCATCGAATATACAGATTATGGCAAAACCGGCCTCGGAAGATGAGGAGGCCGTATCGGATGAGTAATTCAAAAGTATTGCAGAAATTCTTTGCCGTTCCCTTTGGCATTTGGTCCGTCCTTTTCATTGTCTTGCCACTGTTTTTTGTGCTTTGGCATGGCCTGACCGATGAAAGTGGTGCGCTTTCGCTGGAAAATATTAAGATGGTGCTTCAATGGGAGTATTTGAAAGCTCTGGGGTTGTCGGTGGAGCTGGCGCTGGTCAGTACGCTTATCTGTCTGATTTTGGCCTATCCGCTTTGCCTTATTCTTCAAGGGCTTCGCAAGGCAAAGGGAATTATGATTTTCTTGCTGTTCCTTTTGCCACTTTGGATGAATTCCCTGCTTACGACAATGGCTTGGCAGACGATTTTGGAGAAAAATGGCATCTTAAACGAAATTCTTCGTTTTTGCGGATTGCCGGATTTAACGCTTATCAATACGCCGGCGGCCATCATCATTGGCATGGTCTATAATTTTTTGCCGTACATGGCGCTGCCGCTCTATGTTTCCATTTCGCGTATTGATCACAACATCATCGAGGCGGCTTGGGATCTAGGTGCTAATCGCTGGCAGACGTTCCGCCATGTTATGGTCCCGCTGTCCATGCCTGGCATCGTTAGTGGCTGTACGATGGTGTTTATTCCGGCGCTCACGACATTTGTTATCAGCGCCTTGCTCGGTGGAAATAAGATACTGCTTATCGGCAATATTATCGAACAGGAATTTACGGCAGCCTATGATTGGCAGCTCGGCAGTGCTTTGTCGATGGTTCTCATGGTGTTCATCATTTTGAATATCCTGCTGGAAGCCTTTACGGAAAATACGGATTCGCGGAAGAAGGTGAAAGCATGAGGGAGAAACTCAAAAAGTTCTATTTGGGCCTGGTCGTGCTGTTCATGTATGCGCCCATTGCGGTCCTGATTGCACAATCCTTTAATGCCAGCCGCTATCGCGGACAGTGGACGGGCTTTACGTTTCAATGGTATACTGCGCTGATTGAGAACGAAGATATCATGAACGCATTTCTCAATACGCTTTCGATTGGTATCTTGTCGGCGGTTATGGCAACTTTGCTGGCGTTGTTGACTGCATTGGGAATGCGCCGCATGGGAAGCCGGGGACGTATCTTTTTCCGAGGGCTTGCCAATATTCCGTTACTCAATGCGGATATCGTTACGGGGATATCGCTGATGCTGTTGTTCCTAGGGCTCGGCTTGCGGTTGGGATACGATACCATTCTCATGGCACATGTGGTCATTAACCTTCCCTATGCAATGCTCTGCATTTTGCCGCAAGTTCTTTTGATGGACCGCGTCTGTTATGAGGCTGCTTTGGACCTGGGAGCAACCCCGGCACAAGCCTTTTCCCGCGTAATCCTGCCGGAATTAAAACCTGGTATTATGGCAGCATTCCTCTTATCCTTTGCTATGTCGGCAGATGATTTTATCGTGACCTACTTCACGAAGGGCGCGGGGATTGAGACGTTGACGACGGAAATCTAT
Source organism: Selenomonas sp. ND2010 (assembly GCF_000702005.1). Taxonomy (GTDB): domain Bacteria; phylum Bacillota; class Negativicutes; order Selenomonadales; family Selenomonadaceae; genus Selenomonas_A. The sequence goes on from NZ_JNKI01000015.1 coordinate 71,036, forward strand.
GCGGAATTGAAGCTGGGAATCCATCCGGAGATGTATGCCCTTTCTACCTTGTTCTTTGGGGCGGTGGTTGTACTGGTATCCCTGCTGTTGTTCAATTACCGTGTCATCCGTCGCTATCGCAAAGCGGAGAAAAGGGGGGCTGATGAATGAAGAGGTATTATCGCAGCCTGATGGTTCTGCTGTTATTCACAAGCAGTCTCTTTTTTACCGGGTGTGACATGTTTGCCGAAGAGCAGGAAGAGGGAGATAATCTTCTTTATGTTTATAGCTGGGGCGATTATTTATCGCCAAAGGTATTGGAGCAGTTTGAAGAGGAAACCGGTATCCATGTGGTTCTCGACGAATATGATACGAATGAGAGCATGTATCCTAGAATTGCCGAAGGAGCTGAAAATTACGATGTGCTCTGTCCTTCGGATTACATGATTCAAAAACTTATTGAGAACGATTTGTTGCAACCACTCGATTTTGCGAAGCTTCCTCACGCGACTCAATATATTGGGGAAGATTTCTTTCGGCAGTCGGAGGCTTTTGATAAAGGGCATAAGTATAATGTTCCTTATTGCTGGGGAACGGTTGGTATTATGTACAATACCAAGATGGTAAAAGAGCCGGTAGACAGCTGGTCGATTCTTTGGGATCCGAAGTATAAGGGGGAGATCCTCATGCAGGACTCCGCTCGGGATGCGTTTATGATCCCGCTTCGCTTGCTGGGATATTCGATGAACACGAAAAATCCTGCAGAGCTTGAAGCAGCTCGTAACTTGCTCATTCAGCAGAAACCTTTAGTGCAGGCTTATGGCGTAGATGATATCCGCGATAAGTTGAGCTCGGGGGAGGCGGCGTTGGGCGTTATTTTTTCGGGCGAAGCAATCAATCTGATGAAAGCAAATCCGGATTTGCGTTTTTGCCCAGCACCGAAAGAGGGGACGAATCTTTGGATTGATTCCTGGGTCATCCCGAAGAATGCCCGTCATGTCGAGAATGCGCATAAATTTATCGATTTCCTCTGCCGTCCGGATATCGCTGCGAAAAATTTTGAAGCATTGGGGTATTCGACACCAAATGTATCGGTACGGGAACAGGAAGAGGATGATGAGGAGATGGAAGACTACCTTGATATCGCTTTTCCGCCAGTAGAAGTCTATCGTGGACAGGAAACCTATAGTTATCTTGGAAAGACTTTGGATAAGCTTTACACCCGTCTGTGGCTTCAAGTAAAAGTAGAATAAGCATTCATTCCTTGTGCTGTAATGGCTAGCTCGTTTTACACGAAGTTCCCCTGACTTTTCAAAAAAGTCAGGGGAACTTTTTATGTTATGATAGAGGATTGTTTTGCTTTCATGTGGAATATAGAAACAGTGAGTGTTTTTTGTAGTGAGGAGGGATTTTCACTACAAGTTTAGGTAAGGAGAGATGTAGTATGGGATTAAAACAAAAATTTTTGGTCCTAGCCGGTGTAGTGGGATTGTTGATGGCAATCATGTCTGTGGTTGGCTATTATGTAGCAAGTTCAGACTTGCAGAAAAGTGTAGACACGGAGCTTTCGGCGACAGTATCCAATGAGGCTTCGGACCTCGATGGCTGGCTGCGTGAAAAGAAGGCTGTCGATGTCAGTACAGCTAATGCAGCGACTGAAGCGAAAGGGGATATGAGTCGTATAAAAACTAAGGCTTCGATGGGAACCATCGTTTCGGATAAAGAGATTCTTGAAATGTCCATCGGTTTAGAAGATGGATATTTCGGTGTGTTCTATTCGCCGGACGAGACAGGCAAGAAGGACCCCACGCAACGCCCGTGGTATAAGGAAGCGAAAGCTGCTGGCCAGACGGTCTTTACGGAAGCTTATGTCGCAGCCAGCACAGGAAAATTGGTCGTGTCGGTGGCAACCCCGATCAAAAATGAAGGGCAGTTTATTGGCGCAACCTGCACCGATATTGCGCTGGATGTTTTAGAGAAGCAGGCAGAGTCTATGAAATATCATGGTGAGGGCAAGGGCATCATCATGGAAAAGACCGGTAACATCCTGGCAACCAATGGGATTGGCGAAGCCATGAAGAACGTCAAAGACGTGAAGGGCGTTGGCGAGCACTTTGGCGAGATGACCCAGAAGGAAAGCGGCTATTTTGAAATTGAACTCGATGGGGAAACACAGCTCTTCTCTTATACGACGGTCCCAACAACTGGTTGGATTATTGGAATTGCCGTTCCTAAATCCTTTGTATTTGCTTCTTTGAACCAGTTGAAGATTATTTATGGCTTTTTGACGGTTTTAGGGCTTCTTATTACCATGGCGGTATTTATGATCTTTTCCAAAAAGATTACCAATTCGATCGTCAGTTTGGAAAATCATGCGACCCAGTTGGCTGAGGGCAATCTCAAAATGGAGCAGATACCGGTGTTGTCAAATGATGAAATTGGCCAGCTGACGCGGGCCTTTAATACGATGAGCAATAATCTGCGCAATTTGATCACGCAGATGGCTACAACCTCGGAGCAGGTGGCTGCTTCGTCGGAAGAACTTACGGCTAATGCGCAACAGTCAGCAGAAGCTTCGGTCCATGTGGCAGAAACGGTGGGCGGAGTATCGTTGGCGATGGAAAATCAGTTAAAGGATATCAATGGCGCTAAGCAGAATGTTGATGTGGTGTTTACCGACATTACGGCTATGTCAGACAAAGCGCGCAAGGTTTCGAATACTTCCACCGATACCGCTAAGGCGGCACAGCAAGGCTCGGAACTGATGGAGAATGCGATTGCTCGCATGGGGCATATTGAAAAAAGTGTCATGGCATCAGCTGATGTGGTGGCAAAATTAGGTGAGAACAGCCAGCAGATTGGTCAGATTGTCGAGGCCATTTCCTCGATTGCTGAGCAGACAAATCTCTTGGCACTGAATGCAGCAATCGAAGCTGCCCGTGCGGGAGAGTATGGCCGCGGCTTTGCTGTTGTCGCAGAAGAGGTCCGCAAACTCGCGGCAGAATCGCAGGAATCGGCGGAACAGATCAAGGAACGTATTGGCTCGATTCAAAAAGATACTGCGGAAGCCGTGGAATCCATGAATGCAGGTACGGAAGAAGTAAAATCGGGAACGGCGGCAATTCGCGAAGTTGGCGCAAGATTTGCGGATATTCTGTCGATGGTTAATGGCATCAATGGTCAGATGGAAGAAATCACCAGCTCGGTGAAGAAGGTGGCCGACGGTGCCGACAATATTGTCAAAGCGGTGGATTCCATTGATTCCATCAGCCGCAAGACTGCGGAAAATACGGGATCTATTTCGGCGGCTACGGAAGAGCAGTCGGCGTCTAATGAAGAAATTGCAGCGGCATCTCAGTCTCTGGCGAAGATGGCTGCTGATATGCAGGCGGCAATTGGCAAGTTCAAATTTTAAATCGATGATTCCATAATAAAAGGCCCTGCCTGGGGGATACTCAGGCAGGGCCTTTTGCTATCGAATCAGTGAAAAGATTCATCGATGTGATAGGTATTGCGGGTTTCTTTTGCCTTGTAAAGGGCTTTATCCGCTCGTTTAATCAGGGTGTCAATGGAAGTATCACTGGGGATAAATTGGGCTACCCCGATAGAGATGGAGATATTCATCGATTGATTCTCATTGGTGATAAAATTGTGTTCTTGAATACAGGTGTTAAGCCGGTGCAGATAGGAAGGCAGAGCTTCTGGATTTAGGGAAGGAAGCAGCAGGATGAATTCATCCCCGCCCCAACGGATAAGGGAATCATTTTGCCGGATGCTTTGGTTGATGATTTTTACAGTCTCTGTTAGGACTTTGTCACCAAAATCATGGCCCATGGTGTCATTGACCGATTTAAAGTAATCGATGTCAAACATCACGAGGGTGATATTTTGATTGAATTCTTGGTATTTTTGTAAGGCTTGCTTTAGCTGTTTCGTCCCATAGTGCCGGCTATGTGCATTGGTAAGAGCGTCGTAGTTGATGACAAGTTGCAGATCTTTGATTTCTTCGTTTTGCGATTGACGTTGGCGGCGGTACAGCCGATAGAGATAAAAGGAAGTAAAGATAATTCCGCTTATGGAAAAAAGATAGCTAAAAAGAAGCAGCCACTTGAGCCATGGTTTTCCGGCAAAGATATATTCCCAAATGGAATGATAGGGGATCCCCATGCAAATAATCCAATTATAGTCGGGATAGAGTCGAGCGTAGGTGAGTTTTCGGGACAGCTCATTAGAATTTAGATCTTTGAAGTAATAGCTGTAAAATAACGAAGTTTGTGTGCAAACGCCATCAAGTTCGGTACGGTAGGGATAGTTCCCTTTGGCATCCGGTGTTTCTGTGGATAAAAGGATTCCCTCGGTGTTGCGAAGATTCGGATGGATAAGACGTCTGGCATAGCCATTGCCGCCATCATAGTCAATTACTTCGTTGATCCAAAGATAAGTGCCATCGGTATTGGTAGCAGAGTAAAGGGTCTTTCGTAAGAGATTTTCAACGACATCATGCACTTCCTGTTCGGAAATGGGTTGGCCCCGCTTTTCATGGCTGGCAATAATTGTATTGCGGGTTGCATCGATAGATAGAAGAAGGTTATCGACGGTATGCTGAATATAATTTTTTTGGAAGTTAAGTGCATTCTGATAGAGGGCGTATGTCCCTGCCGCTTGAATAAGAAATAAGGAAAATAAACAAATGAGGCAAAGATAAGCGGCACGGGATAACGTCCGGTCTTGAACGCTGATCATAAAATCATCTGCCTCTCATGATATGGATTTTAGAATAGGTCTGTCGTAGATATTCGTGAAGAAAATAAAATTTCCTGCTGAAAAAGAGGATTCTTTATATATAGCTAGAATAAAGACATGTAGTAAAAAGTCCATGGTAAAAAAAGTTAAAGGAGACGGAGCTATGAACAAAAAAGCAGAGGCATTTCAGAATTATCTTGATGCGGACGAAAACAAAAAAACTGCGTTCCAGCGGGAAGAAGTGAAAGAAGATACACAAAAGACAGTGGTATTTCGATCCCATATCGTAGTGGAAGGGCAGCAGCTTCCTACATTGGTTATTCTGGATGACAGTGTATTTTCCATGATTCGCATCCAGGTATCTCCACAGGCAAAGACGGAAGAGAATGAACTCAAGGTGTTGAAAATGGCCAATGAGTTTAATCTTAAATACAAGCCGTTTAAACTTTATTTCGATGCAGCAGGGTCTTTGATTTTGGATGTTTGTCTGCTTACTCCTGGTGAGGATTTCAGTGAGTTGGGCGACGAAATCTATGGGATGTTTGATGTGCTTATAAATTTCCTCAACGAGTCCTATCGTCCGATTATGAAAGAAATTTGGTAATTTCATAAAAAAAATAGAAAAAAGTGTTGACAAGTGCGCTGATGACGTGTAATATAATACAAGTCATCAGCGCACAGCACTTTTGAGATGTGCCGACGATGTAGATTGTTCTCTGAAAACTAAACAATGTAAAATGAAATCATGCAACATGATTTAAGCCAGATGTTTAAGCAGAGAGCCATTGCTTTAGCAATGTGCGAATCGCTTAGTTACGAGCACAAGCGAGTAACATCCATAGCGACTCTGTAAAATAAAACATCGATTGGTATGAACAACATAGCAATCGGCAATTTCTTTTAAGCAGCGAACAGCAATTTTAATTGCTTGTGAGTCGCTTACGCAAATTACTTCAGTAATTTGTGAACCATAGAATAATTGAGAGCTTGATTGAGTTCTTCAATATAATTTATTGGAGAGTTTGATCCTGGCTCAGGACGAACGCTGGCGGCGTGCTTAACACATGCAAGTCGAACGAGGCAGATTTTCAACACTGAATGCTTGAAGGCGATGCTTT
>NZ_JNKI01000016.1 GCF_000702005.1 Selenomonas sp. ND2010
GGCCCAGTACCATAAGCGTAGCCTTGACGTTCCGCGTGAAGCAAGAAATTTTTGCCTGCGTTCTCGTTGGAAAAGCAGTTTCGTCCAAGCGAAGCGCGTTTAACTGTTTTCCAACTCTTAATTAAAAGGCAAAAATTTCTTGTAGCGGGTTGTCACCGAGTGGAGCGTTGGTACTGGGGCCCCCGCCGCCGGCGACTTACCTCGAACACGAACTGGGTAATACTCCCCTGCAAACTGTAATTTCTCAGTCCCTTTTACAAGGCATATTTAGTGATTGGCCAACTGATAGATTTCGATGGCGGCAGCTTTGTCCAGAGGATGGAAGTTGCCGAGTTTTTTGGTATCTTCAGCAGTAGCCATGTCCGCCAAGTATTCGATGCTTCGCTTGTCTTGGATGCCGATGCCGAGTTCGGTGAAGTTGGTCGGCATGTCCAGCGAGCGGAAGTATTCGACCGTTTTTTCAATGCCGGCTTTAGCCTTCTCGGCGGTAGTGCCGGTGGTGATATTCCAGATGCGTTCTGCGTAGGTGGCAAAGCGCTCCGGGTCATCCTGCCATACATACTTTGCCCAGGCTGGCCAGATGGTGGTTAGTGATGCGCCGTGAGTGACATCGAACTTGCCGCTGAGCTCATGGCCGAGTTTGTGGCAGGTGAAATCCTTGCAGCGGCCGAGTTCGGTGAAGTTACAATGGGAAACACTGCCACACCACATGATTTCGCTCATGGCATCGTAGTTGGTCTGATCTTCGACTGCTATTTTTGTCTGTGCGATGATATTTTTCATGAGGGATTCAGCCACCATGTCCGTGAAGGCGTTGGTTTCTTTGACATTGGTGAAGTAGCGCTCGAGCGTGTGCATGAGAATGTCGCAGCTGCCGCATACTAACTGCTTTTTGGGGACCGTATAGGTAAGTTCCGGATTCATGAACGCGATGGCTGGCCGGTTGAACGGCGTGTTGAGGCCAGCTTTCTTGCCGGTTTCTTCGTTCGTAATGACTGCGGAGTCGCTGGTTTCGCTGCCAGCGGCTGCCAAGGTCAGAATGCTGGCAACTGGCATGGATTTCGTCAGTTGGGCGCGTCCGCTCCAGAAATCCCAAACGTCAATGCCGGGGTTGGCGGTACCGTGAGCGATTGCCTTGGCGGAGTCGATGACACTGCCACCGCCGATAGCCAGAATAAAATCTGCCTGGAACGCAGTGGCCATGCGCACGCCCTGACGTACCAATGACAGGCGGGGATTGGGCTGAACACCGCCCATAACTTGAAAGGCTAGTCCGGAGGCGAGCAGGATGCGCTCCACTTTGGAGAGCAGACCGGATTTTACCACACTGCCGCCGCCATAGAGAACGAAAATCCGGCTGGCGCCATAAGCGCGCAGTTTATCGGCAACTTGTTCTTCGGCACCGCGGCCAAAGACGATCTCGGTTGGGCATTTAAAATTGAAATTCTGCATGGAAGAACCTCCTTTAATTTTCATTCGCTTTTAATTATAACGCGATTGTTTTAATTTTGCCAAAGATAAATTGCGCGATGCCGCTTGTAATAGTGTTCACCAAAATTTTACGAAGGTGTAGCCAAAGAAAAGCCTTTCTGTTAAAATCTAGTTTTGTCGGCGTCGATTTCCTTGGAGAGAACGACTGGCTGGCTGTTTGAAATCTTAGTAAGGAAAAGGGAGAATTCTGAATGAATACAAAACGTGCAGAGATGCTCATGTTATTGGTAACCTTTTGCTGGGGTTCTTCTTATCTATTTATGAAGGAAGGACTCGCGTCGATCGGTCCTTTCACCTTGATTGCCTATCGCTTTCTCATCGCCTTTGCCGCATCGGCGCTGTTCTTGGGGAAGGCCTGGCGTCATGTCAATTGGGAACTGCTGAAGGCTGGTTTTATTATTGGTTCGATTGTAGTGGTGTCATTTGGGGCTATGGTTATCGGACTGGAGTCGACGACGACTTCCAATGCGGGATTCATTACGAGTTTGATGGTCGTATTTATTCCCTTTGTAGAACGATACGTTTACCGGCGTCCGCTTCGGCGTGAGATATTGGGAACATCGGCGATTTCGGTTGTGGGAATAGGTTTTTTGACGCTGCACGATGGGCTGCGGGTCAATCCTGGCGATGTTTTATGTCTCGCCGGCGCGGTGATAAATGCTGGGCAGGTCTGCTATATGAGTCGATTGCTCACAAGACTTGATCCACTGCCACTCGGGGTTATTCAGTTTGGCGTAGCAGGAGTTTGGGGCGTGATTCTCTCAATCCTGTTGGAGACGCCGGCTTTGCCGGCTGGTGGTTCTGGCTGGTTTGCGATGCTTTATCTTGGCCTTGTCTGCTCGGCGTTTGGATTTATTGCGCAGATGGTGGCGCAAAAATACACTTCTGCGGAACGGGTGGGGATTCTCTTTTGCCTGGAGCCGGTTTTTGCAGCTATGATTGGTGTAATTTATCTTCACGAACCGTTTAGCCTGAGCAGCTTTGTAGGGGCGGTATTGGTTTTGACCGGAGTTATTTTGTCGGGAAGAGTGGGAAAAAAACAGACGGCAGAAGCGTGATAGGTCTGTTTATACGATACAAAAAAGGAGTTCGTCCATTTGTGGCGAACTCCTTTTTTGTATCGTGGGATATCAGGGGGCGGTTGATGCGCGAAAACAGAGATGGAAAAGAATGGTGTTTTTTGTATACATATATTTAATTTACATAAAAGCTGGATTTTTATACGGGTATCTGCTATGATGTAAAAGTATATTGCAATTATATATAGCTTCTATATATTTATGGCATATTAGTGTATTTGATGACCCTATGGTGTGTTGTTACTAGGAGGGACCCCGATGAAGTCAGAAATCACCATCAAGATGGGCAGATGCAAAGGCTGTGGAATTTGCGTTGCATTTTGTCCCAAACAGGTGCTGGCGCTCGATGAGCTCGGCAAGGTACAGGTAGCAAATGGCGATGCATGCATCGCCTGTGGTCAGTGCGAGCTGCGCTGCCCGGATTATGCGATTTTTGTGGATAAGGGGGCAGAAGCATGAGCAAGGCAAGATTGATGCAGGGGAATGAGGCTTGCGCAGAAGGTGCTATTGCCGCTGGCGTCCGCTTCTTCGCAGGGTATCCGATTACCCCGTCTACTGAGGTGGCAGAGACGATGGCAAAACTTCTGCCGAAAGTTGGGGGCAAGTTTGTCCAGATGGAAGATGAAATTGCCAGCATGGGGGCGATTCTCGGTGCTTCGCTGGCTGGGCAGAAGGCAATGGATGCTACTTCCGGACCGGGCTTTTCGCTGAAGCAGGAGCTTATTGGCTATGCGGCTTGTGCGGAGATTCCCTGTGTACTGGTCAATGTTCAGCGTGTCGGTCCCTCCACTGGACAGCCGACGGCACCGTCACAGGGAGATGTCATGCAGACTCGTTGGGGAACACATGGAGATCACCCAGTTATTGCGCTTTCCCCGTGGAGCGTTCGCGAGACGTATGATGCGACGGTAATGGCGGTCAATTACGCGGAACGCTTTCGCACCCCCGTGGTTCTGCTGATGGATGAGGTAGTAGGTCATCTTCGCGAAAAGGTAGAGTTGCCGGAGGCCGGTGAACTTGAGATCTATCCGCGCCGTGCGCCCAAGAAGACCCGCGCCGAGGGCTATCAGCCCTTTGAACCGGATGAGGACCTCGTTCCGAATGTTGCTGATTTTGGCAAGGGATATCGCATTCATGTGACGGGCCTTATCCACGATAATACCGGGTTCCCCGTAGGCAGCCCGGAAGTCACGGAACATTCTATCCATCGCCTGCATGAGAAAATTGCCCGCGTTGGGGAGGAAATCATCCATACGGAAGAATACTTCATGGAAGATGCGGAATATGCTGTTGTCTCCTTTGGTGGTACGGCTCGTACCGCTTATGAGGCGGTGCAAAATGCTCGCAAGAAAGGGCAGAAGGTTGGCCTGCTCCGCCTTATGACCATCTGGCCGTTTGCCGATAAAGCGATTGAACGGCTGGCTGCTAAGGTCAAGGGGATTATGGTAGCAGAGCTCAACTACGGGCAGGTGGTTCATGAAGTTCGCCGGGCAGCAAAAGGACAGTGCAAGGTAGAGCTTTGCGGCAAATACAATATGAAGGCTTTTGAGCCGGCGGAGATTGAGGCTGGTATCGATGCACTTTGTGGGGAGGCATAACTATGGAGAGAAGTTACGAAAAATATTTCCGTCAGAACCGTCTCCCACACCTCTGGTGTCCGGGCTGCGGCAATGGAATCGCTATGAAGGCCATTGTAGAGGCTATCGAGAAAAAAGGGCTGTCGCAGGATAATACCGTCATCGTTTCTGGCATTGGCTGCTCGTCACGTGCTTCGGGCTACATGGATTTTGATACTTTGCATACGGCCCATGGCCGTGCAATTCCGTTCGCGACGGGAATCAAGCTGGCCAATCCGGATCTCAACGTCGTGGTTATCACAGGTGATGGCGACTGCACGGCTATTGGCGGCAACCACTTTATCCATGGCTGCCGTCGGAATATCGACTTGACGGTGGTACTTTTCAACAACAATATTTACGGTATGACCGGTGGTCAGGCATCCCCGATGACGCCGTTGGGCAAGAAGGCCACCACAGCGCCGTATGGCTCGGTGGATCGTCCCTTCGATGCCTGCCATCTGGCCGAGGCGGCGGGAGCGACTTATGTCGCCCGCTCGACGGCTTTTCATGAGAAACATCTAGTGGATATGATTGCCGGTGGCTTTGACAATAAAGGTTTCTCGTTCATCGAGGCGTTGGTTCAGTGTCCTACGGCTTATGGCCGCAAGAATAAGCTGGGAAGCCCTGCCAACATGATGATGTGGATGCGTGACAATGCCGTGATGAAGGCGGCCTGGGACAAGCTGCCGGCGGACAAGAAGACCGGTGAGAAATTCCCCATCGGCTGCTTCTACCAAGCAGAAGCACTGGATTATGATACGGCCTATGACCAGGTTATCGAGCGGGCAGGAGGTGCAGCAAAATGAGAAAACAGCTGAGATTATCCGGTTCCGGCGGACAGGGCGTCATTACGGCTGCCATCATCCTGGCGGAAGCTGCGGTTATGGAAGGGAAAGAGGCGGTTCAGTCACAATCCTATGGACCGGAAGCGCGTGGCGGAGCCTCGAAGTCTGAGGTAATCATCGATGATGGAAAGATTTTTCATCCACATGTATTGGTGCCGGATTTGGTGCTGGCAATGACGCAGAAAGCTGCGGATAAATATTATCAGGACCTCAATCCCGAGGGACTGCTGGTATTAGATGACAGTCTGGTTCCAGAAACGCCGGACTTTCCGCAGGTGGTTCGTATCCCCATTACGAAACTGGCTGTCGAAGAAGTGGGGAAACCACTCTTTGCCAATATCGTAGCTTTGGGAGCGTTGGTGCACCTTACCGGAATCGTATCGTTTGACACGATCAAGAAATCGGTTGCTAACCGCGTACCGCCGCATACGGTAGAGCAGAATATGAAGGCTCTGCAGGTGGGCTGGGATGCCGCGGCAAAGGCATAACGCATAAAATAATAGTACGCCCCGTTGACTTAAACTGGAGTCAACGGGGCGTACTATTATTTATGCATAGGCTGTTACGTCCAAATATGTTTTAGGCAAAGTACGATGAAGCAGACGATTGCTATGCCAAAGGTGAAAAATTCAACGCAACGGATCGGATAGGCGTAATGCAAAGGGATATCGATGACACGAGGAACATTGCTGGCGAGCAGCGACGTGGCAATTGAGACATATAAGAGTACATTGACCAGCGGAATTATAAGTGCGGTAGCAAACGCGCGAATCAAAAGATAAATCGCAAAGGCGATAAAGAAATAAGCTAATTTATCAGCGTGCAGGCGAGCATTCATATCATCACTTCCTTATATTATTATTTATGATAGTATTAATATTTCGCTCGCTATGAGGAAAATCCTGCCGCATTTCTCGATGCAGATAAGATTCTTTGCGATATTTTGTATTAACGAAAATGAAGCATTGGCGTTATAATAAAAATATTGACTCAGAATCTGGGGCTTAGGAGGTAAATGGATATGCGGAGCTTTGGTGCGGCGGCAGGAATTATTTTGCTGTTGGTGTTTTTTACGGCTTTGCCGGCAGGCTGCAGACGGACGGAGGAGGTCCAAAAGACGGTCATGGTCATGGATACCGTGGTAACGTTGACCGCGTCAGGAGAAAAGGCCGATGATGCCGTACGGGAAAGCATCGAACGCCTCAAGGAAATCGATGCGATGGCCAGCACGGAGGGCGAGCAGAGCGATTTAAAAAAGCTGGCGGATGCCGCTGGCGATGGGACCTGGATCCCGCTTCATCCGGAAGTGTTTCACATGCTGGAGGTGTCGCAGGAATACAGTCAGCGCAGCAATGGCGCCTGGGATGTGACTGCGGGGCCGCTCGTAAAGCTTTGGGGCATAGGGACAGAGCGGGCAAAAGTACCAACTGCGGAGGAGCTGGCAAGCGCTAAGGCGAAAGTTGGCTGGCAGAAATTGGAATTGAACCCGGAAACACAGTGCGCGCGTTTGCGTGCGACGGGGATGGAGCTTGACCTCGGCGGCATAGCTAAGGGATTTGCCGCTGATGAAGTTCGGAAGATTTATGAAAAATACGGCGTAAAAAATGGTCTGATAAATCTTGGGGCAAGTTCTATTTATGCATTGGGAGCAAATGCCAAAGGCGAAGCCTGGCGGGTAGGTATCCGCCATCCGCGCAGTGAGGAAAAGGATGATCGGCTGGCGGTAGTATCACTTTCCGATGCAGCGCTATCCACATCGGGAGATTATGAGCGTTTTTTTGAACAGGACGGTGTTCGCTACCATCATATCCTTGACCCCAGGACGGGCAGACCGGCGGATAACGGCGCGGTCAGTGACACGATTGTGGTAGATGGCAGGTTGCCGGATGCTGGCATGATCGCGGACTTGTTGACCACTACAGTCTTTGTATTGGGGCCGGAAGCAGGACAAAAATTCCTAGACAATCAGCCGCCGGAGGTGCGTGGTATGATTTGTGACCGTAAGTTGCGTCTTTGGCCGGCACATGATTTCAAGGACTTCCTGCAGCAGGTTCAGCGGGATTTTTCGGTAATGGAATGACGATGGAATAGGAGATGACGATTTATGAAAAATGATTTGAACGACAAATTGATGAAGTTGAAGGCATATTTGCAGGAATTAGGCAGTGTAATGGTGGCTTTTTCCGGCGGCGTTGACTCGACGTTTTTGCTGCGGGTGGCACATGAAACCCTAGGCGATAAGTGCGTAGCCGTCACTGCCGCTTCGGTATTTGTGCCGGGGCGTGATGTGGAGGAGGCCAAGGCGTTTGCCGAAAAAGAGGGCGTGCGGCATGTGATTAAAACGTTTGATGTCCTGGCTATTGAGGGCATTCGCATGAATCCGGAAGACCGCTGCTACCGCTGCAAATATGCGCTGTTTCACCAGTTTAAGGAATTGGCTGAGCAAAATGGACTGGCCTATGTGGTGGATGGTTCCAATCGCGATGATGATGGCGATTACCGGCCGGGACGGCGGGCGCTAGGAGAGCTGGCGATAAAGAGCCCACTTTATTATGCGGGGATGACCAAGCAGGATATTCGTCAGCTGTCCGAAGAAATGGGTCTTCCTACCTGGAATAAACCGTCTTTTGCCTGCCTGGCATCCCGTTTCGTCTATGGGGAGGAGCTTTCGGCTGAGAAATTGGCAGAAGTCAATCGGGCGGAAGAATATCTCATGAGCAAGGGCGTCCGGCAATTCCGCGTGCGTCGTCATGGCAGCCTGGCCCGCATCGAATTGCTGCCCGAGGAAATCTGCCGCTTTATGGAGCCGGAGCTTCGTCGTGAAATCGCAGCCGCGTTCCAAGAAATCGGGTTTGACTATGTGACTATGGATTTGCAAGGGTATCGGACAGGAAGCATGAATGAAAGCTTGAAGGTTGGGGGAAAATAAGTTGGCAAAAAGCAATCAGACTACTTTATGTTACATTGAACGCGCGGGAAAGTATCTCATGATGCATCGCGTGAAGAAAGAAAAGGATATCAACAAGGATAAATGGGTCGGTATCGGTGGCCATTTCGAGGCCGATGAATGCCCTGAGGAATGCTTGCTGCGTGAGTGTCGGGAAGAAACGAGTCTCAAGCTGACCGACTATAAATTGCGTGGCATCATCACCTTTATTTCCGACCGTTGGCAGACGGAGTACATGTTTCTCTATACGGCCACTGGTTTTGAAGGCGAAGTTGGCGAGTGCGACGAGGGAACCTTGGAATGGATTGATAAACGCAAAGTCTATGAACTCCCCGTTTGGGAAGGGGATAAGATTTTCTTTCGCCTGCTTGAAACGCGGCAGGATTGTTTTTCACTAAAGCTTCGTTATGCGGGCGAAGCTCTGGTGGAAGTCCTTTTGGATGGCAAGACCGTCGATGGGGAAACGCTGATTCCTGGGACGAATTGAGTTATTCTTTATGTGCGGTTTTTTTTATTTCTTATTGCTATAAGCAGGAGAAGTTATCCGGAATGGCGAAAATAGATAGAACAAGTATGGATCCCCCGGGGAGGGTAATTCTTTAGCTTTTCCTATAACTAGATTAATAATATCTATAGTGGCTATAAGCTATATATTATAGTTTTTTATTTGCTATAAGCGTATAATGAAAGTATCTTGTGGGGTGCCTTCTGCCGGCTGATATTGAGCCATCAGCCTGAGGGATTCAATATGCAAGTATCCATACGGATAATAATGAGGAGGTAAAAAAGTGGACAAACGGGAGAGTATGTGGGATTTATATCTCAAAAAAGGCATGAGCCGCCGCACGTTCGTCAAGAGCTGCGTCGCGCTGACGTCGCTAATGGGACTCAGCACAGATCAGGTATCGAAGGTCGTTGAGGCTGCGGAACAGAAACCGCTGCCGGTAGTCGTTTGGATTCATGGTCATGAGTGCACGGGGTGTGATGAATCGTTCATCCGTTCCGGTGCACCGCTGGCATCTGACTTGGTATTGAGCCAGATTGCTTTGGAGTATGACCATCTGCTGAGCGCTGCATCCGGTGCTCCGTTTGAAGCGCATCTTGAGGAGACTATTGAGAAGTACAAAGGAAACTATATCCTTTGCGTTGAGGGTGCTGCCTGCACGAAGGACAACGGGGTGTACTGCATGTCCGGCGGACACACCTTCACGCATCTGCTTCAGCATGCGGCTCAGAATGCGAAAGCAGTTATCGCGTATGGCACCTGTGCCGTATCTGGCGGTATCCAGGCTGCAAAACCAAATCCGACGGGATCTTCGGGGATCGGGTATTTCACTGGCGGCACGCCGGTGGTAAATGTTCCGGGCTGCCCGCCGATTCCGGAAGTCATGACGGGTGTCGTCATGCATATCGCCCTGTTTGGGACGGTTCCGCCCCTTGATGGCGAAGGCCGCCCGAAACAGTTCTATGGCAACCGTATTCATGATACTTGCTATCGCCGTCCGTTCTTTGATGCCGGCATGTTTGCAGAAAGCTTTGATGATGCTGGCGCTAAGGCTGGCTGGTGCCTCTACAAGCTGGGCTGCCGTGGCCCGGAGACGTACAACTCCTGCGGCAATCTGCGCTGGTTCCAGGGCATGAGCTATCCCATCCAGTCCGGTGCTCCGTGCATCGGCTGCTCCAACGCGCACTTCTGGGATGATGGTGCGATGACCGAGCGTCTGCCGAAATTCGGCCAGCCAATCGGTGATGTCGATCAGATCGGTGCTGTCATGGCTGCCGCTACGGCAGTCGGTGTCGCCGGTCATGCCGCGGCAAGCGTTGTTCAGAAGAAAAAACGCATTGCTGATGAAAAGAAGAACGAGGGAGCAGGTGAAGAATAAATGAAACACGTAGTAGTAGATCCGGTAACCCGTATCGAAGGTCATCTTCGTGTTGAGGTTCAGGTAGATGAAGCAACGGGCAAGGTAACCGATGCCCTTTCGTCCGGTACAGCATGGCGCGGTCTTGAGCTCGTCATGAAGGACCGTGATCCGCGTGATGCTTGGGCATATATCCAGCGCATTTGCGGCGTTTGCACGACGGCCCATGCATTGGGGGCTGTCCGCGCGGTGGAGGATGCTCTGGGCATCACGATTCCGAAGAACGCTCATTATATCCGCAACATCATGGCAGCTACGCTGACGGTACAGGACCACATTGTCCATTTTTACCATCTGCATGCCCTGGACTGGGTAAGTCCGCTGGAGGCAGCTGCCGCTGACCCCATTGCTACCGCTAACCTGCAGAATACTGTCTTGAATACCTATAAGCTTCCCTTCCGTGCTCCGGGCACGTCGGTAACGGAGGCTTTTGAACATGATTTCCCGGCTGCTACGCCGCAGTATTTTGCGCAAATCCAGGAAAAGGTCAAAGCCATCGTTGCGAGCGGCCAGCTCGGTATTTTCTCGGCCAACTGGTGGGATCATCCGGATTACAAACTGCTGCCGCCTGAGGTTCATCTCATGGCTGTGGCTCACTATCTCGAGATGCTCGACAAGCAGCGTGAGCTGGTTACGCCGCACGTCATCTTCGGCGGCAAGAACCCGCATCCGCACTATGTTGTCGGCGGTATGCCGTGCTCCATCTCGCTGGAGGACGGCAATGCACCGGTCAATACGGCCCGCCTCGACATCGTCGATCGTGCTATCAACATGGGCCGTTCGCTGGTCAACAACTATTATCTGCCGGATCTTCTGGCGATTGGCTCTGCTTACGTCAAAGCTGGCCGTGTCGATGGCGGTGGTATGGCCAAGACCTGCGTGCTCGGCTATGGTGCTTATCCGGAAGAGCCGTTCAGCGGCACGAAGAACGGTGGCTTCTTCAAGAACCTGCTGATCCGCTGCAATGGTGTTGTTGAAGACTTCGGTAAGGGGCTCGCTGGCTGCAAAGTCACCGAGGTCAATGGCGAGGATTTTGCGGACCGCAAGGTATTTACCGAGAGCGTCGATCACTCTTGGTACGAGTATCCGGCTAAGAGCGAAGCTGCACTGAACCCGTGGGATGGCGTCACCTCGCCGAAATACACGGGGCCGAAAGAGGGCTCGGCTACCGAGTGGAAGGCTCTCAATGAGACGGGCAAGTACTCCTGGCTCAAGACGCCGAAATGGAATGGCAAGCTCTGCGAGGTCGGTCCGCTGGCCCGCTATATCATTATCTATGTCAAGGCTAAGAAGGGCTTGCTCGGCGAGCTGACTTGGGCGGAGAAAATGATGATGGATCAGATCGATGCCGTATCGAAGGTCCTCGGCCTGGCTCCGGAAGTCTGGCTCCCGACGATGGTCGGCCGTACGGCTGCCCGTGCACTCGACTGCCAGCTGGCTGCCGAGATCAACAAGTACTTCTTCGACAAGCTCATTGCCAACCTCAAGACTGGCGATACGAAAGTCGCGAGCAACGAGAAATGGGACCCGTCAACCTGGCCGAAAGAGTGCGAAGGCGTTGGCATCTACGAGGCTCCGCGCGGGGCACTGTCCCACTATATTGCCATCAAGGATGGCAAGACGGACAACTACCAGTGCATCGTTCCGACGACCTGGAGTGCTTGCCCGCGTGATGATAAGGCCGGCCACGGCGCTTATGAGATGGCTATGATGGACACGACGGTCAAAGTACCGGATAAACCGCTGGAGATTGTCAAGGTCGTCCGTTCCTTCGACCCGTGCATGGCTTGTGCAACGCATATGTTCAATGCGAAAGGCGAGAAGATAAACGTCATCACCACGGATCCGTATTCTGGCACGCACGTTGAGAAATAAGCCGGATACCGGATGGAAAGGAAGGGAACAGTAGAATGAAAGAAGAAAAGCGTAAAATCTACTACCTGTTCAGTCCGTATTTGCGGATTTTCCATTGGATCATGGTGCTGGCTATCGTCGTGCTGTTCATCACGGGGCTACTGGTCACAAAACCGGTGACTGTGCTGGGCATTGAACCGACCTACACATCCATGTCCATGGACTGGGTAAGAAATATCCACTTTATCGCGGCATTTGCCTTCTGTGCGGCTTTTATCCTGCGCATTTATGGCTTCATCGTGAACAAGGGAGATCGTCTTTTCCCACGCGTATGGGAAGGTCATTTTTATAGTGAAACCATTGATGTGGCCCTTCACTACATGCTTTTGAAACCGAAGCATGCGCCGTTTTTGCGCAACCCGCTGGCACGCTCCTCGTATGCGGGCCTCTACGCAATGGTACTGGTGGAGATCCTCACGGGCTTTGCTATGTACTATATGACGGAACCGTCGGAAATCGGCGGCCTGCTTTTCGGCTGGGTCAATGTGGTTCTGGGCGGTGAGATGATGACCCATTGGGTACATCATATCGTCGCATGGCTCATCATGCTGTTTGCCATCGGTCATGTCTACATGGTACTGCGGGCAGATATCATGGAGGCCGAGGGCGAAGCTTCGTCGATGTTCTCTGGGGTGAAATTCCTGGAGCATGTTCCGAAGGATGCCAATGAGGTAGAGCCACCGAAAGAGGCAAAATAAAACGTAACCAATCAGTCAGACAAAAGGAGAATCAGATTATGTGTAAAGAATGCGGCTGTGGTGAGACGAATGGCAATACGCGTCTCCAGTTCTTTGTAAAAGGCTATACGGAAGAAAACGCCAAAGAGGTTGAGAAAGCTCTGCTGGGCCTTCCGGGCGTGCTCTTTGTCCATATCCATGCACATGATGGCGAAACGGTGGTAGATTATGCACCGGCCAAGACGAAGCTTATGGATATCATCGGTGTATTCAGCGCACGTGGTCTTGAGGCTGCTTTGTAATTGATGCGTTAGTATGAGGGGGACCGCTGCTATACTGCGGCGGTCCCTTTGTTATGTACAGATAGGCTGCAGGAGGCCTTGAGGTGCAGGAGGAAAAACTATGCATGAAATGGCGCTGGCGGAGGGCATCTTAGATATTGCCCTGGATTATGCCAAACAAAACGAAGCCAAGCGGATCGCTGAAGTCGGCCTGCTGATCGGCGAGATGTCTGGCGTGGAACAGGAGTCGCTGCGGTTTTCGTTTGATATGCTGGTGAAAGGGACGATTGCCGAAGGCGCAAAACTCGTCATCAAGGATGTGCCTCTGATGGGGAAATGTAGCAAATGCGGCAGAACGTTTCATATCGAGCATTATGATTTCTGGTGCCCGGAATGCAAGGACGGTGTCCTGACGACGATTTCCGGCCGCGAAATGAAGGTAGAGTATTTGGAGGTGGACTGACATGGCAGAGATTCAGGTCATGAAAAATATTTTGGGAGAGAACGACCGCATTGCAGCGGAAAACCAGGCGATGTTTGCCGCGAAAGGGGTATATGTCGTCAATTTAATGGGTTCGCCGGGCGCTGGCAAGACATCGGTGCTCGAAAAGACGATGGAAAAACTCAAAGATGTGCTCAAGATGGCAGTCATTGAAGGCGATCTTTTCACAAGCAAAGATGCGGACCGCATCGAACGCCATGGCGTTCCAGTCATCCAGATCAATACCGCGGGCGGCTGTCATTTGGATGCGCCAATGGTACAGAAGGTTGCCCAGCAGATGGATCTGGACCAGTTGGATTTGTTGATTGTCGAAAATGTCGGCAACCTGGTCTGCCCGGCAGAGTTTGCCGTTGGCGAGGATGACAAAGCAGTGGTGCTTTCGATTACCGAAGGCGATGACAAGCCGTTGAAGTATCCGCTTATCTTCAAAGAGTCGGCGATTGCCATACTAAATAAAGTCGATATTCTGCCGTATTGCAATTTCAATATGGAGTCGGCCAAAGAGGATATTACGACTCTTCATCCAGGAATGAAAGTGCTGGAGGTTTCCTGCACGACGGAGCAGGGAATCGATGCGTGGTGTGAGTGGCTGAAAGAAAAAGTGGCGGAGAAGAAAAATGGCTGATATATTTGGTAATGGCTCGGACGGCGTTTCGAGCATTGATAACGTCCTGCACCGGTCGGAAGTAACGATCTTGGGGGTAGGCAATGTAATCCTGCGCGATGAAGGATTCGGTGTCCGCGTGATGGAATATCTCGATGCCCATTATGAATTTCCGGAGAATGTCCAGCTGGTCGATGGCGGGACGCTGGGCATTGAACTTACGCAGTATGTAACAGGAACGGACAAGTTGTTGGTCATTGATTCCATCAATGGCGGGGCCGAACCGGGCACGCTGTTCTGCTTCCATAACGACGACGTCATGGAACATTTTCAGGATAAATTGTCAGCGCATGAAGTGGGGATTCAAGATGTCCTCGGTCTGCTGACGGTAACGGGGCATAAGATTCCCGAGGTAATCGTAATCGGTGCCCAGCCCTTTGACCTTGAGGCTGGAGTAGAGCTGTCGGCAGGCATGCAAAAACTGCTGCCACAGGTGGTGGAAACGGCCTTGGAAAAACTTCGCGGCTGGGGAATCGAGCCGGTGAAAAAGAAAGTTCCCGATGCGATGGATTTCGGCGTCGTAGCGGAAGAGGTTATCAGGACTAGAGGATAAGGAGCGGTAATATGTGTCTTGCAGTACCAGCAAAAGTGCTTGAAATAGAAAATGCCATTGGCAAGGTAGAAATTTCAGGGGTCAGCCGTGAAGTTTCCATGATGCTTTTGCCCGAGGCGAAGGTCGGTGATTTCGTTCTCGTACATGCGGGGTTTGCCATGCAGATTGTCGATGAGAAAGATGCGGAGGAAACCAACGCCCTGCTGGCGGAGATGAAGGGCGCGCCACGGACTGTAGATACGATTGAGGAGTCGGTGGCTCATGAATAAGAATGCGGAACGTGAACTGGCACAAAAGCTGGTCACAGAAATAAAAACAATGGCCGACAAGGCGGGGCGTAAACTTCGTTTTATGGAGGTTTGCGGAACGCATACGGTTTCCATTTTCCGGGCGGGCATTCGTCAGCTGCTGCCGGATAATGTGGAGCTCGTTTCAGGCCCAGGATGCCCCGTATGCGTAACGCCCGATGATTACATGGATAAGGCTATCGCCTATGCTCAGCATCCCGATGTCATCATCACGACTTTTGGCGATATGCTGAAGGTCCCAGGAACGAAGTCAAGCCTGGGGGAAGCCAAGACGAATGGCGCAGATATCCGCATCGTGTATTCCCCTTTGGATTCGATTCCGATTGCGAAAGAGAATCCGGACAAAAAAGTCGTATTCCTGGCCGTCGGCTTTGAGACGACAGCTCCAACGGCGGCGGCCACGGTGCTGGCAGCTGAGCAGCAGGGCGTAAAGAATCTCTTCATGCTGTCGGCGCAAAAACTCGTGCCGCCGGTTATGGAGGCACTGCTCAGCGATGCGCAGGTGAGGGTGGACGGTTTCATTTTGCCGGGACACGTCTCGGTGGTGACCGGGACGGGAATTTACGAGCCAATCGTCGCCAAGTATCATGTGCCGGGCGTTGTCACGGGCTTTGAACCGCTGCAGATCCTGCGGGCGCTTTACCGGCTGGTCAAACAGGTGGTAAACGGTGAGGCGAAGGTGGAAAATGAATATGAAGCGGTCGTGCGGCCGGAGGGGAATCCGGTATCTCAGCGCATTACCGATACGGTATATGAACCGGTTGACACAGGCTGGCGTGGTATGGGCGTTGTACCGCGTTCTGGACTCAAGATGCGGGAAGCGTACAAGTCCTACGATATCGAAGCGGTCATGCCCTTGGCGGTGGCAGAACTTCCGGCACCGAAGAAGACGGCCTGCCGCTGTGGCGAAGTGCTCCGCGGTATCGTGACGCCGCCGCAGTGCCCACTTTTTGCCAAAGCGTGTGTACCCACCCATGCAATCGGACCTTGCATGGTTTCGGTGGAAGGAGTATGTGCCGCTTGGTACAAATATGGTCAGGGGAGATTCGAATATGGTAAGTGATAAAGTAACGCTGGCGCATGGTGCTGGCGGAAAATTAAGTCAGGAACTCATGGAAGAAGTCATTCTGCCGGCCTATGGCAATCCGCTGCTCAACGAACTTCATGATGGCGCGCAGGTGCAGATGGGCGGGCAGGTGGCCTTTACCACCGATTCGTATGTCGTGCAGCCGCTCTTCTTCGCAGGCGGCAATATTGGCAAACTGGCAGTCTGCGGGACGGTTAATGACCTTTCCATGACTGGCGCGGTGCCCCGCTATCTGTCGGCGGGTCTCATCATCGAAGAAGGTTTTCCGATCAAAGATCTCAAGGAAATCGTGGCAACGATGCGCAAGATGGCCGATGAGGCTGGCATCTATATCGTCACGGGCGATACCAAAGTCGTCGAGAAGGGCAAGGCCGATGGCATCTTTATCAATACCGCTGGTATCGGTGATGTTATTCGCGGAACGCATATCGCACCGCAGAATGTCAAGCCAGGCATGAAGATCATCCTGTCAGGCTATATTGGCGACCATGCAGCGGCTATTTTGGCGGGGCGCCATGGACTTACCCTTCCCGATACGGTCAAGACGGATTGTGCACCGCTCTGCCATATGACGAAGGCGATGCTGGAAGCGGCGCCGGATATCGCCGTGCTGCGCGACCCGACCCGCGGCGGCGTAGCCGCCGTGCTCAATGAGATTGCGGCCGCTTCGAATTGTGGCATCCTCATCGATGAGGATGCAATCCCCATTCATGAAGAAGTGCAGGGCGTCTGCGATATCCTTGGCTTTGACCCGCTCTATTTGGCCAATGAGGGCAAATGCGTGGCGTTTGTACCGGCAGATGAAGCGCAGGGCGTGCTCGCGGTCATGCAGGCGAATAAATACGGCCGTGATGCCCGCATCATCGGCGAGGTCACGGAGCAGGCTAAGGGGCAGGTTGGACTGCGCACGGCTATCGGCGGTATCCGCGTCGTTGACATGCCGTTGGGCAATATCGTTCCGCGTATCTGTTGATTTAGAATTCCGTTAAATTGCTTGCGTCAGAGGATGTCCTACTTTATAATAGTAACCGTTTAGACGAGTTATGGTTATATAAAGGGAAGCGAAACCAATGCAAATAAAACGCTTGTTATCCCTTTGCCTGCTGGCACTGCTTTTGTTTAGTAGTATTTGCCAGGCAGAGGAGGAGAATATGCAGTTCGTCGATGCAGACGGTGGCACCGGCTATTATGTCGATGTGGATTCCATCGCGTTTTCAGAGGTTACGGAAAAGGTTTATCCCGAACCGATTTTGTCGGATGACCCGTCAAAACCGCCGGTGATATTGCCCCCGCGGGAAGAGACCCGTGAGATTGTCAAGGCACGCATTGCCGTTGTCAAAGCGTATACGAATCGGCGGTACCTTCAGTATGTGAAATTCGATCCGGCTCGCAGTGAGTACCAGATTTTAGCGTCGAAGACGCAGCAGTATGATACGCGCAAACAGCTGGACAAAAGTGAGACACCGCAGCCCGTGATGAAGTATGGGCCGGAGTCTGCGTATCGGGCAATTGTCGACTTCATTTATGAGCAGAAAAAGCAATAGGAAAATGACAGCCTTCCTCTGTTGGGGAAGGCTTATCGTATAAAGAGGGATGGTTGTGATGGAACAGGCAGCACTAAAAAAACGGACCGCTTATTTTTCGATTATATCGAATACCATGCTGGTAATCTTAAAACTGATCGTTGGCTTCTATGTCGGGGCTGTAAGTCTGGTATCGGAGGCATTGCATTCCGGTGTGGATCTGGTGGCAGCGCTCATTGCCTTTTGGGCGATAAAAAAGTCTTTGGTACCGCCGGATGAAGAGCATGACTACGGTCATGGAAAATATGAAAACCTTTCGGCTGCCGTGGAAGCGCTGTTGATCGTTGGCGCGGCTGGCGGCATTTTGTATGAATCGGTACTGAAATTTCAAGAGGCGGAGGTGCCCGAGAGCCTGGAATATGGTATTGCGATCATGGTCGTATCCATCGTGGTAAATGTGTTGGTGTCGCGGCGCTTGATTTACGTGGCGAAGCTCACGGGCTCTCAGGCATTAGAAGCCGATGGTTTGCATCTGCAGTCGGATGTCTGGACATCGGTGGGTGTACTCGTGGGACTGGCGTTGATGCAGCTTACGGGGTGGGCTTGGCTTGACTCGGTCATCGCCATCTTTGTCGCGGGCATTATCTTTCGGGCTGGCTGGCGCATGGTTATGGAATCGGCAATGGAACTTACCGATGCCAGCCTGCCGGAGGAACAGGAGAACCGTATTGTTGCGATCATTGAAAGCGTTCCTGAGGTGGAGAGCTGTCATTGCCTGCGAACGCGGAAATCGGGCTCTTATAAGCTGCTCGATGTTCATGTCCTCTTTGATGGCAATATGCACCTTTCCCGCGTTCATGCCGTTTGCGATGAGTTGGAAGAAAAGATTCGCGCGGAACTGGGAACATTTGATATCTTGATTCATCCGGAACCCGCCGGGGCGCACGATCCGGAGACCAAATCGAGTCAATATGAAGATTCGCATCGGCGGAGCGAAGAATAAGATTTCCTTAATCTGTATTTCAGCAGGATTTCAAGTATTGAAAGAATTTTTATGATACAATAGGGAACATAGTCAAATAATGAAACGGAGGAGATTAAACATGAAATTCCGGAAATTGTGCAGTGTCTTCCTTAGCACGATTATGCTGGCATCGTCGGTAAGCATGGCGGCGGCAGCTACCCCGGCAACGGTTCAGGATAAACTGGCCGCAATCGAGAAGGACACTTATGGTACGGAGCAGACTGGTGCGCTGACCGACCGCATCAATAGATTGGAGAAAGATTATACTGGCACGCATCGCACGGGCAGCATGATGACCCGCGTCGATGCCATCTATGATGAGCTTTACACCAATAATGGCAAGACGTCGGTTATGGCAGACCTCAATGCAATCGAGTGGAATGTCGATCATAAGGTCAGCATGAATTCGGTAGAAAAGCGCATTGCCGATATGGAGATGGCGATTAGCGGTAAGACTTCCGAGGGCACGTACCAGAAACGCATTTCCAGCCTGTCCAAGGTCTCCTTTGGAACCGAGACGCTGCCCATCGCGCAGGTAGAGGTGCCGGCCAACACGCTGATCAAAGTGGCATTGGTTGACCCGGTGAACTCCAAAGAACTTAAAAAGGGCGATACGATCCGCTTCCAGGTAGCAAGCGACGTTATTGTCAACAATCGTCTGGTCTTTGCCAAGGGTGAGCCGGGCGAGGGCGTGGTCACGAAAGTGAAACAGGCGAAGAACTTTGGCCGCAACGCGGAAGTTCAGATTGACTTCAAAAAGACCAAGGCAATCGATGGTACTTATGTCGAGACGCTTATCGGTGAGGAATCCAAGAAAGAGATGAAGAATATGGCTATGGCTGCTGGAGCCAGTCTGGCCGGCATCGCGGTGCTGGGACCAATCGGCATCATCGGCGGTGCTTTCATCAACGGCAAGAACATCGAGCTGCCGGAAGGTACGGAATTCTACGTGCAGACGAAGTCGGATACGGTTCTCTACGGTGTGGCCACGACGGTTCAGTAAAAAGTAAATAGAAAGTATCAGCCTTCCTCTTCGAGGAAGGCTTCTCTTATGGTTGAATCAGTTGACGACAACCGATAAGATTTTGTCTGTCGACAAAATCTCGGCAATGGCGTTATAATAGTAAAGTTAAAGCGATTTGTTGGTTTTAGCTAGAGATTATACAGAAGGAGCACCTTTTGATGAATAGAGAGAAGAAAATCCTGGCGGGACTTATGGCAGCTGCTGTGGTAATGCCGGCAGCTTCTGGCACCGTATCGGCGAAAACCTATCATGCGGATTCGGATACGGGGATCCAGGTTTTGGATTACATTGAAAACGAGCATCGGCAGGCGCGCAAAAACCGGCTGACCGATGAGCAGAAAAAACTGCTGGCCGATGCCAAAGACATGGAAAAGCATCTGCGTCATCCGCTGGATAAGACGAAACCGTCACCAGTGGCTTTTGAGGGGGATGACCTCACCTATGATGAACGCGATGGCAGCTTTATCGCCAAGGGCAAGGTCGACATCCTGCAGCTGGATGCCCATCGCTTTCAGGGCGAGAATGTCACGGGCAACGTAAAGACCCAGGACGTTGAGATTCCCGAGAAGGCCCATGTCCTGCAGATGACGCCGGGGCAGATGCGGATTACCCTCGATGGATATAAGGCACACTATAACTATGGCAAGAAGACCGGTACGATGGTGGATGTCAAGGGAAAGGCCGATGGGCATTTCATCACGGCTAAGCGCTTTGAGTTCTATCCGGATCATTTCGTGGCCTATGATGCCACGGAGACGGAGTGTAGTGCGAAGAAGCCGGATTATCATTTTGCGGCGAAGAAAATTACCATCTATCCGCAGCAGAAAATGATGATGGATAATGTCAAGCTCTATCTCAAAGGGACGCCGATTTTTTCGCGCAAGCACTATGAGAAGGATATCACCCCAGGCGCAGCGGGAAAAGAGAACTTCCTGCCGCGAATCGGCTACAACAACGATGATAAATTGTACCTCAAATGGGACTTGGAGTTCCCCTTACAGAAAAATCTGAGTGCCAATGCTAACGTATTGGTGACTTCCGCTGACGGCTGGCGCAGCAATTACGATTTGACCTTCAACAATGGGTATTTGCGCACTGGCGTAAGTTATGGCTATTTTGAGGACGATGACGACAAATGGCTCAAGAAAGAACCGTCGTATTTCCTGAATTACAGTGACCATCTGGCCGGCACGCATTTTACCTACAATGTCGGGGGCGAATATGGGCGCTGGTATGAAAATGGAATCCACAGCAATCATGGCGAGTACGGGGCAGGCCTTGGCTATGACCCGATTAAATTCCATCGCTATACGCTCTATCTCAATACGGGCTATTCCATTACCCGTGAGTCCTATGATAAATCAAGGGTATCGGGCATGAAGGGGGCAGCCGTACTGACGAAGGAATTCAATGATCGTTGGGCGGCTTATACGGGTTACCACTATGATAAGAAGAACTCCCAGAATACGCTCTTTAACTACGATACCGATGATTTCAGCAAGAAGCTGCAGAGCGGTTTCAGCTATCGTATCGATGACCGGAATCGTCTGGCCGTTGGCACGAAGTACGACCTTGACCATAGCAAATGGAAGAATGTCGACTATTACTGGTTCCACGACCTGCACTGCTCGGAAATCATCCTGCGGTACAAGTCCATGTCGAACCGCTGGAGTGTCCGTTGGCAGTTTACGCCGTGGTAATTCCCCAGACCGCGAAAATATTTCCGAAGAAGGTTTAATACGATGAAAAAAGAACTAGAACCTATCCTTGAGGAAATTCAAGGCAAGAATATCCTGGTTATTGGCGACATGGTTGCCGACATATATCTTGATGGGCGCATTTCCCGGATTTCCCGGGAAGCGCCGGTACTGGTGCTGCAGCAGGCTGGCGAGAAAATTGTCGCCGGCGGTGCGGCCAATGTCGTCAACAACGTGGCGACGCTGGGAGGCAACGTCTTTGCCGTGGGACTTCTGGGCCTCGATAATGCAGCCCGGGGACTCAAAGCGGCCTTAGAGCAGAACGGTGCCAATACCGAGGGCCTTTTCTGCGATGAGAAGCGTCCGACGATTTCTAAGACCCGGGTCATCGCTGGCGGCCGGGCGACGGTCAGCCAGCAGATTGTGCGTATTGACAAAGAAAGCGATGCCCCCATGGCACCGGCCTTTGAGGCGGAAATCATGCAGTAC
This sequence comes from Selenomonas sp. ND2010, assembly GCF_000702005.1. Lineage (GTDB taxonomy): Bacteria > Bacillota > Negativicutes > Selenomonadales > Selenomonadaceae > Selenomonas_A. Next base: position 21,647 of record NZ_JNKI01000016.1, read on the forward strand.
ATCAAGAATCTGCTGCCGGATATCGACGGTGTCGTTATCAGCGACTATGGCTCTGGTACGGTAACTGCGAAGATACAGCAGCAGCTCATAAGCTTCTGCCGGACCCACGATATCCCGAGTATCGTGGATTCGCGCTATGATATCCATCGGTTCAAGGATATTGGCTATGTCAAGCAGAACGATGCTGAGATTGCGGCGGCTGTGGGCCGGGAACTGCCGACGGAAGAAGATATCTACGCGGCCGGACAGGAACTCCTCGAAGAGTTGGATGCCGATGGCGTTCTGGTCACCCGCGGGGAACTGGGCATGGTACTGCTGGAAAAAGACGGTGCTATCCACAACATCCCTGTGTCGGATAAGAGTGAAGTATTCGATGTATCCGGTGCCGGAGATACCTGCGTGGCAACGGTCATTCTGGCCCTGGCTGCTGGCGTGGAGCCGGCAAAGGCTGCCGAACTTTCCAATATCGCCAGCGGCATCGCCGTTCGCAAATTGGGAACGAGTACGGTTAGCAAGGATGAATTGAAAAAAGTATTGGAGAAATGATATGCTGATTTCGCGTGACGATATCGCCGCTTTTTGCGAAGTGCTTCGCAAAGGAGGCCAAAAGGTTGTCTTTACCAATGGCTGTTTTGATATTTTGCATGCGGGCCATGTTACGTACCTGGAAAAGGCCCGCTCCTTTGGCGATTGCCTTGTGCTGGGGCTCAATACGGATGCTTCGGTTCGCGCCAATAAGGGACCAACCCGTCCCATCAATAGCGAGCTGGACCGGGCCAAAGTCGTAGGGGCCCTTAAGGCCGTGGATTATGTGGTTCTGTTCGGTGAGCAGACTGCGGAAAAACTGATTGCCAAGGTTAAGCCTGACGTTTACGTCAAGGGGGGCGACTATACCCTCGACACTTTGCCGGAGGCCAAGATTGTCATGGGCTATGGCGGCAAAGTGGAATTCGTAAACATGGTGGAGGGCCGTTCGACGACGAATGTGATCCAGAAAATTAAGCAGGGAGAGGACTAAGGCCTCGATGAAAAATATACTTGTAGTAAAACTAAGCGCCATCGGCGATGTCATCCATGCCCTGCCGGTGGCCTATGCCATCAAGGAAACCTATCCGGATGCCCATCTGACCTGGGTGGTAGAGCCGCCGGCCTACGACCTGCTCACGATGAATCCCTATATCGATGAGATTATTCTCTTTGAGAAGAAGAAATTTAAATCCATCGGCGGTTTCCTTAAAAATTACGGGCCCCTGAAACGCAAGATTCAGCAGCGTCATTACGATGCGGTGCTGGACCTGCAGGGGCTGTTCAAATCCGCCGCAATTGCCCGCCTCGGGCAGGCGCCGGTGAAGCTTGGCATGTGCAACATGCGCGAGTTTAGCGATAAAATCTCCAAACCGGTCATCGGCCCTAATGCCAATGGTCATATCGTCGAGCGTTATCTCGATGTGGCCCGGGCCATCGGCTGCCGTGTGGATAAGGTGGTATTTCCCCTGGAGGTGCCAGAGCGCGAAGCGGAACTGACCCAGCGCATCTTCAGCCAGGCCGGTGCCAATATGGCAAATCCCTATGTGGTGTTTGCCATCGGCGCCAATTGGCCGAATAAACGCTGGCCCGTGGAATCCTTTGCTGGGCTTAGCGACTGGCTCTATGAACAGCGGCTGATTCCCGTAATCGTGGGCGGCGGTGTTGTCGATGAGCAACGGGCGGCTGAAATCTGTGCCAAGACGGAGATCCCACCCATCAATCTGGTTGGACGGACGAATTTCAAACAGCTGACCTACATCCTGCAGAATGCCCAGCTGGTGATAGGTGGCGATACGGGACCGGTCCATCTCTCGGCAGGTGTCGGTACCAAGACCATCATGCTTATGGGGCCGACCGACGCCAATCGCAACGGCCCCTATGGACAGCTGGCTAATGCCATCGAGGTTGACCGCACCTGCAAATACTGCTGGAAGCGGGCCTGCCCGAAAAAACTCGACTGCCTGGCCAATATCCAGGTGAATCAGGTTGAGGAGAAAATCAAGGAATTACTGACGATTTGACGGTAAGGAGATTATCGATGCGGATTAGTCGCTATGATACGAATGGAAATCGCCCGCAGGGGCGATTGGAAAAATATTTTCGCAACATCCAGCAGGATTTGAAGCTCTTCTTCTTCCTGCTGTTCTTGCTTTGCCTTTACCGTGTCGCGTTTATGGGATTGTTGGCCAATTTCATGGGAAGCGATGTGGGGACAGGAGACATCCTGCAGGCGAATTGGACAGGGCTGCGGCTGTCGCTCAAAAGTGCCGGCGGTTTCACTTTGCTTAGTTTTGTGCTGGTCACTTTGCCGGGGATTTTGAACCCGCGCTGGTCCTTGGAGAAAATCCGCCTTGGGATTGGTACGGCCGCTTCGTTTTTGCTGGCTGTGCTTTTTGAAGCGCGGTTTCCCTATTATGAAGAATTCCATATGACGTATGGACTGCAGGTCATGCAGGGTGTTCACGATGATCGCAGTGCTTTGTTTATGACGATGGTGCAGGAGTACGGGCTGCCCTGGCGGCTGGCGATAGCCATCGTCCTTACGGGTATCAGCTGGTATGTGCTCAGATCCCTTTTGACCCGTGTTGGCACAGCCGCTTTGCCTAGCCTTGCCCGCAGCCGGCAGATCTTGACGATGCTCATGCTGTTTCTGGTGACGGTGTCCTTTGCCTTTGTGGCCCGTTTCGGTGGCGGTGTCAGCTATGCGACGGGAATCAACTGGGAAAACGCTGGCGTGACGAAAGATGAATTTCTCAATGAATGCATTTTGGATGATGTGCAGGGAATGTATCGGGCCATCCAGTCCGAAAAACGGATGAAGGCCGGTGCCATCTACGGAGTGAACAAAGACCATGTTCGCGAAATGGCGGAACAGGAAGCTAAGCTTAATGGCAACACAGCGGCTTCGGGAGATGATATCCGAGCCTACCTTGTGCGCCAGGCTCCAGGTGCGAAAATTGCCAAGCCCAAGCATATCTTCATCATCCTGGGGGAAACTTGGGCTCAGTGGCCGATGCTGGAAAAATACGAGCAGCTTCATGCCGCCGATGGCATCAAGAGTCTTGCCAGCTCACCGCAGGGATATTACACGCAGTCGTTCATGCCCAATGGGGATTTTACCTCTATCGCCATCACGGGCATGATTACCGGCCTGTCAGAGGTCAATGTCCGGGCGAATTACCAGCCGCGAAGCTTCAAGGAAGTCTATCCGACGGCGATGGCGCCGCAGTTCAAAGAACTGGGTTATCAGGTCGATTTCTGGTATGGTGGTACGCCTTCCTGGGATAATATCCGGAAGCTGGCCTTGGCGCAAGGGTTCGACCATTTCTATGGGTATCCGGATTTCCAGGCGCCTAAGACGAATACTTGGGGAACAAATGACCGGAATCTGTTTGCGGCACTGGAAAAGAGCCTGGGGGATGAACCGCCGACGGTGCATCTCATCATGACGACGTCGAACCATCCGCCGTATAATGTCGATGTGGCAGCGGAAGGCTTTGATCTGGAGAAAGCGAAGGCCGTGGTGCAGGAAATCATCCCGGATGCCTCGGATCCGGATACGCTGGCTTTAGAAATCGGGCATTATTGGTACATGGACAAAGTGGTCACAGAATTTGTCCGCGAAACCATGGCGAAATACCCGGACAGCCTGTTTGTCATCACGGGTGACCATGCGGTCCGTACGAACCCTGGCCCCAAACCGACAATGTTCGAGTTCCAGAGCGTGCCGTTTGTTCTGTATGGGCAAGGCGTGACCAAAGACATTCTGCCGGCCAATGCAGTGGGTGGGCATACGGGGATTGCGCCGACGCTCATCAACCTCATTGCACCGAAGGGGTTCACCTATCATGCGATTGCCCCGGCTATCGGTGAGGCGCCAGTGGCGTTTAATCGTGGCTACTGGCTCAGCAATCAGGTAATGGGACAGGTAGAAAATGACCAGACGGAATCCCTGCCGGGAGTGGCTGGTGGCGATGCTGCCGCCGGACGCGCACAGCTGGATACCTACCTGCCGATGATGCGTACGCTATCCTGGTGGCTGCTCGAAAAAGGAACAACTATGAATTAAGTGGGAAGGAATCTCATGGAATACAAGAATATCCTGGTAATCAATTTGATGCATATCGGTGACTTGATGCTGGCAACTCCAGTCTTGCGTACCCTTCGGGCGAATTATCCCGATGCCCGCATCAGTTTGCTGGCCGACAAGAAGCTCCGCGACCTCGTGGAGCACAATAAGCATATCGATGAATGTCTGCTAATCGACAAAAAGGGCAAGGACGACCATTTCGGTTCTCTTTGGCAGTTTATCGCGGGCCTTCGCAAGAAAAAATTCGATTTGGTCATCAACCTGCATCGCAACGAACGGGCCTCGGCTATCGCAGCCTTCAGTGGTGCGAAACGCATCGTCGGGTACAGCAAACCGGGATTTTCTCTGCTGTTTGACGAGGTCATGCAGAATCCGTCGGTGGCGCATCACATCGGCCGCGGGCCGTTTCAGCTGCTGCCGCCATATCGGTATGTGCCGGGCTGGAAACATCAGGTACATGCTCATTTGGAGGTGCTGAAACAGGCAGTTGGCGTGGAGAAAATCGACGATGGCGGGCTGGAAATGTGGCTGCCGGAAGCAGCGGAAAAAGAAGCGGATGCTTTATGGGCTGAGCATTTTGCCTCCGAGGACAAGGTCATTGCCTTCAATATCGGCGCCAGCTGGCGGACGAAACGCTGGCAGGATAGTTATTTCGCGCAATGCGCCGATGAACTTATCGACCGTGGCTATCAAATCGCTTTCTTCGGCGGTCCGATGGATTGCCAGATTGTCGAAACGTGTATCGCGCAGATGGAAAATCGGGATAGCAGAGCACTTCATATTTTTACCGGTAAAGTAAGCCTTTCCGTACTCGCTGGCCTTTTGCGCCGCTGCTGTCTGTTCCTGACGACGGACAGCGGCCCTATGCATGTTGGCGTGGCCATGAACGTGCCCATCGTCACGATGTTTGGCGCAAGTCCAGTGCCAGGGTTTTATCCCTATGATGCGCGTTCCGTGCTCATAAAGGCACCGGTCGACTGCCATCCCTGCGGCATTCACGAATGTCCGCATCAGGGCGAGGAAAACCTCGCCTGCATGAAGCAGATAAAACCTGCCATCGTCATGAAGTATGTGGATGAACTGCTGGATAAATACCAGGGCCGACCGGCATATAAATTGCCGAGACACTATGGCGAGTATCAGTGCCGGATTGTGGAAGCATAAAAGAGGTGTAGTATGGACAAGCAGAAAATACATGATTTTGTCGCGACTGGCCTGCCGTCATGCCGGATCTTGGTCGTGGGCGATGTCATGCTGGATAAATATTTCTATGGCGAGGTCACGCGGATTTCGCCAGAAGCACCGGTGCCAATCACCCATGTGCTGTCGTCCAAGGAGACATTGGGCGGTGCCGCAAATGTGGCACATAACTTAGCGTTGTTGGGCTGTGCTACGGACATCACGGGTTTTGTTGGTGAGGATTATCATTGCCAAAGCCTGCTGGATAAATTTGACGAACGTGGAATCTCGCATAAAGGCCTCGTTCGTACGGGCCGGCCGACTACTACGAAGCTGCGCATCATTGGCGGTCATCAGCAGATGATGCGCCTGGACTTTGAAGAGGCAGAACCTGTGGTTGGCAGTGAGGCAGCTAAGCTGCATGACTATGTCCGCAGGGCATTGTCCGATGGAGTGGATGCTATCATCATCTCGGATTACGGTAAGGGATGCTGCACGCCGGAGACTTGCCAGCAGATCATTGCGGCCGCGCACGAACAGAATGTGCCGGTCGTTATCGATCCCAAGGGTAGCGACTGGAATAAATATGCTGGAGCAGATTATATTACGCCGAATCTCAAGGAAATCAATGAGATACTGCCCGAGCGCATCAAAAATGAAGATGCAGCCGTCGAAAAAGCCGCACATTATGCCATGGAAAAATACCAGTTGAAGAACATCATCGTAACGCGTTCGGAAAATGGTATGACGCTGGTGACCAATGAGAGCATCACGCATATTCCGACCAAGGCCCAGGAGGTCTACGATGTGTCTGGTGCAGGCGATACCGTTATCGCCGTATTCACAGCCGGGATTGCTGGCGGCATTTTGCCGGTGGAAAGTGCCCGGATGGCCAATCTGGCGGCCAGCGTAGTCGTGGCTAAACTCGGAACTTATGCCGTGAGCAAAGAGGAACTTTTGGAAGTATTGTAAGCTTAGGAGGAACCGAATATGATAATCGTAACCGGAGGTGCCGGTTTTATCGGCAGTAACATCGTCAAGGAGCTCAATCGCCGTGGACGCACGGATATCCTTATCGTCGACGACTTGAAAGATGGGCAGAACTACAAGAACTTGCGCGGACTGCAGTTCATCGACTATCAGCATAAAGATGATTTCATGCAGTCTATCGAAAACGATGATTTTGATGGTACCGATATCGATGCGGTGTTCCATGAAGGTGCCTGCTCCGATACCATGGAGTATGATGTCAACTTCATGATGCGGGTCAACTATGAGTATTCCAAATCCCTGCTGCATTTCTGCCTGCAGCACCGCATTCCGTTCCTTTATGCTTCTTCGGCTTCCACTTATGGCAGCGGCAAAAACGGATTCCGCGAGGGAGACGAGTGCGAAGATGCACTGAATCCGTATGCTTTCTCGAAGCTGGCTTTTGATCGCTACGTCCGTCAGGTCATGCCGGAGGCTAAGAGCCAGATCGTTGGGCTCAAGTATTTCAACGTCTACGGTCCTCAGGAACATCATAAAGGCAAGATGGCATCCATCTTCTATCAGCTCTACAATCAGATTAATGAATCGGGCACGGTTCGCTTGTTCAAAGGCTGGGGCGATATCAACGGCACTCCGGTCAAAGACGGGGAGCAGCGCCGTGATTTCGTCTATGTCAAAGATGTCGTAAACGTCAATCTCTGGTTCTGGGAGAATAAAGGGAAAAGCGGTATCTATAACTGTGGTACGGGCCATGCACATACCTATAACGAAGTGGCACAGGCCGTTATCGAAGCGATGGGCAAGGGCGAGATCGCTTATCGTGAATTCCCGGAAGTGCTCAAAGGCAAATACCAGAACTACACCGAGGCGGACCCGACGAATCTCTTGGCTGCCGGTTATGACGAAGGTTTCCATGAGATGAGCGATGCCGTAAAAGAATATGTGGAATTCCTCAATGCAGGAGGTTACTTTGTCTACGGCAAGAATTAATAACCTTCCCCTAGAGGGGAAGGTGCCTAAAGCGGTCTTTTTCGACCGCGATGGTACGCTCAACGTCGACATCCATTATCTGCATCGTCCAGAGGATTTCGTCTGGATCGAGGGAGCGAAAGAGGCCATAAAATACGTCAATGACAAGGGTTACCTGGCCATTCTCGTCACGAATCAGAGCGGTGTAGCCCGTGGATATTATCCAGAAGAAGATGTGAAGAACGTCTATGATTGGATGAACGCGGAACTTGCCAAGATTGGAGCGCATCTCGATGCGCTCTTTTACTGCCCGCATCACCCGCAGGGGAATATTCCCCTGTATACGAAAACCTGCAGCTGTCGGAAACCGGAAACGGGTATGGTGGACGAAGCCTGCCGGCAGTTCCAGATTGATCGGTCACAATCCTTTTTCGTCGGTGACAGCGATGGGGATATGGAGTGTGCGAAGCGAGCTAATCTCACGGGAATACGATATACCTCTGGCAGTCTGTTAGGTCGCCTAGAGGAATTCCTATAAGGTGTGTCGAATTAGCCGTCAAGAAAGAAGTAGAAGAGGTGGTTGTTCGTGACCTTATTATGTTTTGCTATCCTGCCAATCTTCTGGCTGATTATCGCGTTATCGGTATTCAAAATGGCAGCCTGGCGGGCTTGCGCCGTAGCGCTTTTGTTATCGCTGTTTGCCAGTGTCGTATATTTTAGAATGCCGCTTACCTATATGGCTAGTGCGGTGCTTGAGGGGACGGCCCTGGCCTGCTGGCCGATACTGCTCATCATAACGGCAACAATCTATACGTATCATCTGTCGGTGCATACTGGCGGTATGGAACATATAAAAGCGATGCTGACAGCGGTCAGCAGTGATTATCGGGTACTTATCCTGTTGATTGCCTTTGGCTTTGGCGGTTTTCTCGAAGGAATGGCTGGTTTTGGCACAGCGGTGGCTATTCCGGCCAGTATGTTGGCGGGGATGGGGATAAATCCGGTGAGTTCTGTGGCGGTCTGTCTCGTGGCGAATTTCGTGCCATCAGCTTATGGCTCAATCGGTATTCCTATCGTGACGCTTTCGAGTATTATGGGAACCGATGCCGGGCAGTTGGCCACCTATGTGGCACTGCAGATTGGCATTCTGGGGCTTATGTGTCCGTTCCTGATGGTGGCGATAGCTGGTGGTAGTTATAAAGCACTGCAGGGGATGTTGCCGACATGTCTGGCTGCAGGGATAAGTTACGTGGGAACGCAGTTGTTGGTATCGTATTTTCTCGGACCAGAGCTGGCTGGTGTAGCGGGTGCTGTCTGCACAATGGGCGCTATCATCGCAGCGGTAAGATTGTTTCCCCCGCAACAATTCGCTTATGTGCTGCAGCGTGAGGAGGCTCCAGTAGTAAGTCGACGGCAGTCTTTTTTCGCTTGGCTGCCATTTGGCTTGATTTTTGTTCTGCTCCTGTTGACGAGCAAATTAGTGCCGGCGATTTATGATTCGATTTCACAGATCCGTACTTCCGTGCTCATCTATCGCGGCGAGGGTGGTACCCCTTATACGTTTCACTGGATTGCTACACCGGGAATGGTGATTTTCTTTGCCACCTTCTTGAGTGGTTTTTTGCAGCGGACGCCGCTTCGTGAGATGATTCAGGTATTACGCAAAACCCTTTGGAGTCTGCGCTTTACCTTCATCACCATTGTCAGTATCATCGCAACGGCAAAGGTTATGGGGTACAGTGGGATGACTACTACGATTGCCGATCATACCGTAGCCGCTACTGGATTGATGTATCCCGCTATCGCGGCATTCATCGGTTCCGTGGGTGGATTTATCACAGGCTCAGCAACGAGCACTTGCATCCTTTTAGGCAAGCTGCAGATGGATGCAGCCCTAGCTATTGGCGCATCGCATAATACGCAAATCTGGATTGCGGCGGCCAATGCCACGGGTGCCTGTGCGGGTAAACTCATCGCCCCGCAGAGCATCGCCATCGGTGTCGCCGCCATCGGCGTCGCCGGCCGCGGCAGTGAAAGCCGGCTGCTGGCTTTGGGAATCAAGATCTACCTGCCATTTATCCTACTGTTGGGATGCTTGGTTTATATTGGACGAATATGGTTGTAAGGGAAATGCTCTATCGATGAAGGATAGGGCATTTTTTATTGACTTATAACTTATAAGCAGTTAAAATGTGAAGTGAAAGGTTATATGTTTGTGTTAATGGTTATAAGCTGGAGGTGAATGACATGCAGGCGGAAGAGTTAGTGGCATTAGTGGAAGAAATTCGTCAACAGCGTAGTGAGCGCCAAAATATCGAATTGAAAGAAGCAGGAAAAGGCTTTCCTCATCGCATCTATGATACATTGTCGTCGTTTTCAAACCAAGATATGGGCGGCGTGATTATCTTTGGCGTAGGGGATAAGCCGACTTATAATGTCGTTGGTGTATATGACTTAGAAGATGCTCAGAAGAAAATCATGGAAGCGTGTAACCAAATGGAACCGAAGGTGCGTCCTTTGCTCACGGTTGGGGTGGTTGACGGAAAGGTCCTTTTGGCAGCTGAGATTCCGGGGGTAGAATATGCACTTCGGCCTGTTTTTTATACAGGAGCAGGAAGGCTGTCCGGTTCTTTTATCCGTATTGGCGATGCAGATGAAAGAATGACAGAATATGAAATCTACAGCTTTGAAGCTTTTCGGCGGAATATGCATGAAGAATTACGCCCAGTAGAACGCTCCGTAATGAAATTGTTAAATCAACAGCGAATGGACGCCTATGTTGAACGGGTCAGACAGGAGCGGCCGAATCTCTTTCGCAATGTCGAGACGACTCAATTGCTGGAACTCATGGGGGTATGCGAAAATGGTGCCTATACGTTGGCAGGTGCATTGGTTTTTTCGCAATATCCGCAAGCCTACTATCCGCAGTTGTGTATTACCGCAGTATCACTGCCGGGCGTGCAGATGGGCGAGCTTGGTGACGAGGAAGAACGATTTATCGATAATCAGCGGATTGTGGGGGCTATTCCGGATATGATCGATGATGCGGTGGATTTCGTTCGTCGGAACAGTCGCGTTCGCACGATCATCACAGAGGATGGGCGTCGGCGTGACCGCTATGAATATCCATTGAAAGCCGTTCGTGAAGCCATTATCAATGCACTTATCCATCGGGACTACAGCCGATATACCGAGGGGGTGCCGGTTCGTATCGAAATGTATCGGGATCGTCTCGAAATACGCAGCAGTGGGGTGCCGTATGGAGGGATATCCACGAAGTCGCTGGGGCATGTCCGTCCGGAGACGCGCAATGCGGCGTTGGCGAATATGCTCGAAATCTTGCAGATTACAGAAAATCGTTATTCAGGAATCCCAACGATACAGCGAGAATTGGCTGAGGCCCATATGCCGCCGGCAGAGTTTGCCGTTAATCATGAGGATTTCATTGTGCGGTTCCGGAACAATATCTACAACCAGCCTTTGGCCGTAAAAGAAGCAGTGGGGGCTGCATATGGCGGGAGCCGGCGGAAAAAAAGTCCCGAAAAAATAAAGGCCGAAGAACAGTTGTTGGCATTCTGCCAGCAGCCGCGGAGCAGTCAGGAAATAGCAGACTTATATGGAACATCACGAGAAAACATCATGGCACGTTTTGTCACGCCGATGATTCATAAGGGGGTTCTGTTGCGCACAATGCCTGACAAGCCAAGAAGTCCACGGCAGCGCTATGTAAGTGCGAAGATTGTGCCATAATGGAGAAGGAAAACGAAAGCCACCTATAAAATCCGCGCGAAAGTGCGGATTTTTTTTTCTAGGTATAGTATAATTAGATGTTAGTGATAAAATGAAAGAGTTAAAACTTGTAGAGCCTGTAACAGGGGCTGGTAATGGAAGATATCGGTTTCGAAAAGAAATGTATGGAGAATAAGTGTGATGGTGAGACTTGCAGTTATCATTCTGACCAAAGATGAAGAGAATAACATTGAGGATTGTATCAAAAGCGCGTCGTTTGCCGATGAGATTGTCGTAATAGATTCTGGCAGCACCGATGCGACGCAGGCTAAAGCAGAAGCGTTAGGCGCTCGCTTTGTGGTTCATCCCATGGGAGAAGCTGGCTTTGCGGGGCAGCGCAATTTCGCGCTTACCCAGACCGAGGCAGAATGGGTGTTGTTTTTGGATGCAGACGAGCGGATCGTTCCGAGTGCTGTGGAAACGATTGGCCGCATTGTGTCAGAAAATATTCCTATGGCTTACCGGATGCAGCGGAAAAATGTGGTCATGGGAAAGATGATGCATCATGGTGGACACCGGCCTGATTATGTAGCACGGTTTTATCCGCGTACGGGGATAAAGTGGCATGGTCGCGTTCATGAGGGGATAGATACAGATTTGGCGATAAAGGATTTGCCAAACTGCATTTATCATTACACCTATACAACTTGGCAGCAATATTTTGCGAAAACCAATCATTATACTTCACTGTCCGCGCAGAGCATGTTTGCGCGACGTAAAAAAATCAGCAGCATAAGTGTGTTATCGCATGCTTTTTTTGCTTTCATAAAATCGTATATCTTGAAACAAGGATTCCGTGATGGCTATTTAGGGTTGGTTATGTCAATCTTGGCGGCTGTGGCAGCAATGATGAAATATCTGAAGCTGCAAAACCTATATCGGTTAGAAAACGAAAAGAATTGATGGAGGAAATATTTTGCGTTTGATACAGATTGCCCATGCACTTACGTTGCACGATGGCGCGAGTAAGTTTGTCCAAAAATTGGATGGAATGTTTCAAAAATTGGGGTATGATACGGAAATATTCGCGCATAAGCTGGATGAACGGATACAGAATGACCATATCCAGACAATGGACAAATTTGATGGGACGGCAGAGGATATCGTCATTTACCATATGACGACGGGGACGTCGTTCAATAAATGGGTGGCAAACTATCCGCATCGCATCGTCCTATACTATCACAACATTACGCCAGCCAAATTCTTTTTTGGCAATGCCTGGGGGTCATGGTTGAAATGTATCCAAGGAAGGCGACAGCTCAAGTCGATTGTGAAGAATACCTTCTATGCGTGGGGGGCTTCGGAATATTCCTGTGAAGAACTGCGTGCTTTGGGGATTCGTGAGGCAAAACCATTGGCGGCCATCGTTGAACCGGAAAAGTTCTTGGAACGCCCCGTGGTGCAGGCTATCTACGATAAATACCATGATGGAAGATTGAATCTTTTGATTGTGGGGCGTGGAGTCCCGCATAAGAAACAGGATGAAGCAATCGAGATTGTAAGATATTACAAGGAGCATATCGATGCCAAAGTCCGTTTGATTATTGTGGGGAATATGAAACCATCCTTTGCCAAGAAACTTCATCGGATGGTAGATCAATATAAGATGCAAAATGACGTCGTATTTGCGGGCAGTGTATCCAACGATGAACTTTGTACTTGGTATCGGGTAGCTGATGCGTTGTTATGCCTGAGTGAGCATGAGGGATTCTGTGTGCCATTAGTAGAGGCAATGGTATTTGATAAACCAGTCTTTGCCTATGCTGCGGCGGCGGTGCCGGAGACAGTAGGTAAGGCTGGAATTATTTTGCAAGACAAGACACCCTCGCAGGTTGCGCAGGTTATCCATGACACATTGGCATCACAGGATATATTGGCGCAATTGGTGGCTGGCAGGAAAGACCGATTGGAAACATTATCCTACGAAACGATTTTCCAACAGGTGAAACAAGATATTGCGCATGTTGTAGACTTATGGAAAAAGCGCGTGTAATTTTTGGAGGCAATGAGTGTGGAAAGTTTTATTTCCCTAGGAAAAAAGATTTATGATATGAGCAATCCGCGCGAGGTGCGTAGATGTGCCGTGTTTGTGGCGCGTTGCTGGCTGAACTACAGCCGGATGAAGAAGATTGATGCATTTTATCAGCAGAGTAAGTTGCGGCGGGATTTGGCTGAGATCTATCCGTTTGTATATGAGCAGCCGCAACGTGCTTTTTTCTATAATAAATCGAATTTTACAGAACGGATGCGTCTGCTTCAGGAACATTTTAGTTTTTTAGAACAGACGGTAAAATCCGAGGTATTACTGGATATATATCGTGAAAATGATCAGATATTATGGGAAAATGAACATGAGGGAGAACCACTGCGTCTGGTAATATACTATGAACCAGGACAGCGAAAGGAAGGTTTGTTGTCCGTTATTTTGCGACTGGGAGAAAAGCCCTTGTACCAAATGATATTCTGGATTCAGAAAAATCCCCAGGGAGAATGGGCGGCATATATTGGTGCCATGCAGGGGCCGAATATGGATAATGCTAAAGATGTAATCAAGAAAATCACGAAACAATGTCATGCGTATCGGACCAAGAACCTTATTTTGCATGCGACACAGGAAGTGGTGAGAGGATTAGGAATTAAACATCTTTATGCGGTAACGAACTATGGGTATTATGCGAATAATCATGTCCGCATGGATCGTAAGCTTAAGACTGATTTTAGTAAGTTTTGGCAGGAATCCGGCGGTACAGCTTGCGAAGATAAGCGTTTTTATGAATTGCCATTAGTAGAGTATCGAAAAACTATGGATGAGGTTCCTACGAGAAAACGTGCTGTTTATCGCCGCCGTTTTGCATTGTTAGATGAGATCGATCAGAGCATAGCTGAGACGATAAAGAAATTGTCACTTTAAGATATGATTCAAAGGAGTTGGAATTCTTGATTATTACGAGGACGCCGTTTCGCATGTCATTTTTTGGCGGAGGGACGGATTTAGCATCCTTTTATGAGGAATATGGTGGTTCCGTATTATCGACAACATTTGACAAGTATTGTTATGTGAATGTTCGTCATTTGCCACCGTTTTTTGATTATCGTACGCATTTAACGTACTCACAGAAAGAAACAGTAAATGCTGTCGATGAAATACAGCATCCGTTGATTCGTGAGGCAATGCGCTTTTTGGATATCCGGCAAATACGGTTGCTCTATGATGCGGATTTGCCAGCCCGTACTGGTTTGGGAACAAGTAGTTCGTTTGCTGTGGGAATGCTTAATGCGTTTTATGCGCTAAAGGGCAAGCAGGTGGATAAGAAACGTTTGGCAGATGAAGCAATTTATCTTGAACGTGAGATGTGCAAGGAAGCTGGTGGAATTCAGGATCAGATAGCCGCATCTTATGGTGGTTTGAATCGTATCGATATGGATCGCTACGGTTATACGGTAAAACCTATCGTGATTTCGAACCAGCGTAAACGCGAACTCAATGACCGACTGATGTTATTTTTCACTGGGTTCACACGTTTTTCAGCAGAAGTGCAGAAAAAGACAAGTCAGAGTATGCCCGAGAAAATCAAGCAGTTGCTACATATGAAGGATATGGTCAATGAAGCCGAGAAAATCCTTATTTCGCGTGGCAGCCTGGATGATTTTGGTCGTTTGCTGCATGAATCCTGGCAGTTGAAGAGAGGCCTTTCCGCAGGCATTTCGACAAATGCTATTGATGAGGTCTATCAAAAGGCGATGCAGGCTGGTGCATTGGGCGGTAAACTTCTTGGTGCAGGTGGTGGCGGCTTCCTGCTCTTTTTCGTTGAACCAGAGAAGCAGCCTCTTGTGCGTGCGGCCCTTAAGGGGTTGCTTCATGTTCCGTTCTTGTTTGAGAGCAGCGGGACATCTATTGTCCATTATACGGCTGAAGATTATGAACTGGAGGAAAACAAGTGAAGAAATCGTCAGGAGAGGCTATAGTATTAGCTGGTGGTTTTGGCACTCGTTTGCGCAAAGTGGTTTCGGATGTGCCAAAACCGATGGCACCAATGGATGACAAGGGGACGCCATTTTTAGCGTTAGTAATGCACAAGCTGGCAGAGCAGGGGATATCACGAGTAATATTGTCGGTTGGCTATATGGCTGAGGTCATACAAAAATATTTTGGTAATACTTTTGAGGGAATGACTATAGACTATGTGATTGAGGACAGTCCGCTGGGAACTGGTGGCGCAGTCAAAAAAGCACTTGGTATTTGTAATGAGGATAATGTTTTCGTTTTAAATGGCGATACTTTTTTAGATGTTTCTTTGGCAGAATTAAAACAATTGCATGAGCACACCAATGCTGATTTTACGTTGGTGGCACGGGAAATGTCAAATTTTGACCGCTACGGAGTTTTGGCTTTGGATGAGGCGAATCGTGTGCTTAACTTTGGTGAAAAAGAGTATTGTATGCATGGCTATATAAATGGTGGCGTATATTGTTTGCGGCGTGGTTTGATTGATGATATGAGAGAAGATGTTTTTTCTTTAGAAAAAGATTTTTTGGAAGCCAAGGTAGACCAGCTTCATATTCATGCGTATAAAACGAATAGCTATTTTATTGATATAGGGATTCCTGCTGATTATTCGCGAGCTAAGTTAGATTTTGTTAATGGGGAAATTTAATCGTTTTATTATATTACGCTTAGGTTGTATTACAGTTTTGGCATTATTATTGAAAGGGTGCAATAGTATTGAGATCTTTTTTTAGATCTAAAGAGTTGTTACATAGCGTATGGTTTGGGGGATTAGCTCTACTGGTATATTGTATAACAGCTAAAGGGTTTACCGATATGCATGTTATACGTAATGCGTTTGCCCAGCTGTCTTTTATACCAATTGCTTATTTTGTGCAAAAAGTAACGAAGCAAAGTATATTTTCAAGGCGATGGATTCCTGAATACATAATTTGGTCGGTTTGGACATTGCTTTTGCCATTGGCTATGTATATGGAATATAATATCGCGCAAGATTTTATTCGCTTTAAGGGAGAGGTGTTATTGGGTAATGCCTCGCTTTTAGGATTGATACTTCTGCGGGTTATTGCGTTTGATTGGTTAAAAAGCAAAGCGGCACATATCCTTTATGGCTTTTTTTATATAGCTGTTTGGTTAGTGCCACTAGGACAGTTTATATATCATGGGATATACGGTGAGTTCATTTCTACAGGGGCGATAATAGCTTTGCAGCAAACAGACCCTAAAGAGTCACTGGAGTGGCTTAAAGCGTATGTTGGGCTCCCAGGGCTGATGCTATTAGGATTGTTTTTTCTCCTGTTAGAAGTGGCGGTACCTATCTATGAGTGCCGTTTCTGCAGAATCAGTAGGGTAAATACATCCGTAAGTGTCAGCAAAAAAGGAATTGGACTACTGACGATAGTAGTTTGGTCAATAACCATATTTAAGTTGTTTCCTATGGTTAATGTGGTTGATCAATGGAATGAACAAAAGTTCCTGCAAAGGGAAGAAATGCGATTTAATGATAATTACGCAGAAAGATATGAAAATATCCAAATAAATTCTAGGGATAATTTGACTAAAGGCACCTTCATTATAGTGGTGGGAGAATCTGAATCACGTGACTACATGGACGTATATAATAGCAGTTGTGGTTATCCCAATACACCTTGGTTGTCTAAAATGAAGAATGACAAAAATATGGTACTGTTTAACAATGCATATTCTTGTTATAATCTTACCAAGATCGCTTTGGGGATGGGTTTTACAGAGGCTAGTCAATACAATGATACTAGTTTTACTGACTCTATGTCGTTAGTGGATATTGCTAAGAAAGCTGGTTATAAAACATATTGGTTCTCTAATCAGATTGGCGAGCAATTTAGTGAAGTTCCCATTCAAATGATAGCGGATCGCGCTGATGTGGTGAAGATTTCTACTAATAAATACGATGATGGTCTATTGCCATTGCTGGATGAGGTAAATCCTGAGGAGAAAAACCTTATTATTATACATATGGCAGGTAGTCATGCTAGTTATGATTGTCGGTTCCCTGCCGAAGAGAGAGTTTTTATGGATAAGGGCGTCAAGGCTGATTATGCCAATACGGTATACTTCACGGATAGATTTACTCAAAAAGTAACGGACTATGCAAAGGAAAAGCTGAATCTTCAAGCCGTATTATATTATTCTGATCATGGCGAAGATTATAAGCTGGGACATGGTACTGCAGCAAAAAAATGGAGTACGCTGCATATTCCTATGTGGATTTATATGACCGATGAGTATAAATCTAATTTCCCAAAAGAAGCTGCAAATTTATATGGGCACAGAGATGCATATTTTACCAATGATATGATTTTTAATACAGTATGTGGCTTGATGGGGATTCCGTCTAATCATTATGATTATCGTGAGGATTTGGCATCTAGTCAATATATGTTTACTAAAGACTCATTGTTTGCGTTTAATCGTCAGCTATCTATTGCAGATGATAATGGTGATGAGAATTTTGATTATATAAACAAAGATAAAATTATAATTAACTTAGTAAATAGACGTAAAAAGTAATTGTGGAAAATGGGTTATAAAAAGATTAAGGCTGGTGAATAATAACAATAGTTTTATTTCTTTTTATGGATGTTTTACATTGATGATATAGAGAGAAAGACAGAATGAAAACACTATTTTTATGTATGACTGAATTCCAACTTTTGACGGCACTTAATGCTAAGTGTCATTTGTTTCCAGATGATGAAGCTGACATTATTGTTGGGAATTACCATGGAGAGGAAGAATTATTAGCCAGTCGTATTCGTGCGACAAATTTATTTCGTGCTGTATGCGCTGTGAATTCTGGAGTGGAAGAAAAAACACTTCATGCATATTTGCGAGGGATAAGTGAAGAGAATAGGCAAGTATCATTGAAAGAGGCACTGATAAATACGTACAAATACATAAAAGGGAAAGTGGGAGGCGTAATATTTGGACCAAAGTCTTTTTTAAACGTAAGTATAAACAGTTATAATAATTTAAAGTGGCAGGAATATGACGCTGTATTTGCTTATGGCAAAAGACCAGTTACGGAATATATGATATCTTTGCTGAAAAGAATCAATCCTAAATGTAAAATTATACAGATGGATGAGGGCGTAGGTTCATATATTTATGAAAACGTGGGAGGGACTGCTTGTGCTGAGATGTGCTTGCTTTATGAACCGAAGGCAATGATTTTTGCTAAACCTGCGATAAAACTGCCTAAATTATCCAGATGTGATAGTAAATTTATACAATTAGTGAATTGTATATTTGACGTCAAAAAAACGCAATTTGATGATTTTTCTAGCGCAGTGATTTTTTTTGATCAAGGTGTCGAAGAATGTATGCCGGCTTATTTGAGAAAAAAGAATGTGCTTACAAAAATTATTTTCCATAATGCCTATAAGAAACATCTAAAAGAACATTTAGAGTATCAGCAACGCAAGAAAAATACGGAAGATTTATTGGCTCGTTTTAAGGGGAAAAAGATTTATATAAAGCCACATCCAAGATCTTCGGGGACAACGCTAGATTATTATTTGGGATTGAATGAAAATATAAAAATATTGCCACATAATATTCCTTGGGAAGTTATGGCTCTAAATTCAAATATGGATAATACGCTATTGGTCACGGATACATCAAGTGCTGTTATTTTGTATGCAGCTGTTTTTAATGAAAAGGATAATAACAAAAGTATAATCTTGTATAAAGCATTTCAAAGAAAAGAAAGTGATATGTTTGATCCTTTTGTAAATAATATGGCTGATCTATATAAAGATACAGTGTTGGTGCCGGAGTCGTTAGAAGAGTTTAAAGAAATTGTTGATTTGTGAAACATTGTTTATCTGGAAAACTATTGATGTAAGGAGATTGCTTATGTTTAATTTAGACGAATTTATCGGCCGTTATGTAACTAAAAGAGAACGTAGTATGTTTCTAGAGACTATAGAGAATAATAGGGAACAATTATGTAAGAAGATTAGGGGAAAATCATTTTTGGTTATAGGCGGAGCTGGAACGATTGGTTCTTCATTCATTAAGTCAATATTGCCTTTTAAACCTGCATCGTTAGTAGTTGTAGATACGAATGAGAATAGTTTAGCAGAACTAACGCGTGATCTTCGTTCTACTAAGGGGATGTATGTACCTGAGGACTATGTCCCTTATCCGATGAATTTTGCGTCGCCTGTGTTCGAGAAGATGTTTCGCAGTCGTGGTGGCTTTGATGTTGTGGCAAATTTCTCAGCACATAAGCATGTGCGTTCTGAAAAAGATATTTATTCCGTAGAAGCACTTTTGCAAAATAATGTCCTGCAGGCTAAAAAGTTACTGGATTTGCTGGCAGAAATACCGCCAGAGGAGTATTTTTGTGTTTCTACCGATAAGGCGGCAAATCCTGTGAATATCATGGGGGCTAGCAAGCGCATCATGGAAGATGTTATTTTTGCTTATTCGGATAAGTTCCCAGTCAAGACGGCACGCTTTGCTAATGTTGCGTTTTCCAATGGGTCATTGCCGGCTGGCTTTATTGCCCGCCTGCAAAAATTGCAGCCTATCAGCGCCCCATCTGATGTAAAACGATATTTTGTATCGCCAGAGGAGAGCGGTCAGATTTGTATGCTGGCTTGTATGCTGGGCAAGAATCGCGAGATTTTCTTCCCGCGGTTGGAAGAGGCTCAGATGATGACCTTTGATAAGATTGCTACGGCATTTTTGGAAGAGCATGGCTATGAGGTTATGCAATGTGCCAGCGATGAGGAGGCAATCGAGAAGGCAGCAGAACTTCGAAATGGCAGCAAGAAATATCCGGTACATTATTCAGGCTCCAATACTTCCGGTGAAAAGGCTTACGAGGAGTTCTATACGGATAGTGAGACTGTTGACCTTGATCGCTTGCAGGCTTTAGGTGTTGTTACTGGTAAGCAGATACCAGATGTATCGCGGATTGAGACGTTGTTTGAGAAACTGCATGCTGTCTTTGCCAAAGAGGATACCACTAAGGAAGAAGTGGTAGAAATCATGGCAGATTATTTGCCGAACTTTGAGCACATTGAGACGGGGAAATCGCTGGACAGTAAAATGTAAGCATTGGAGGACTGGGTGATGAGCAAATTTGTACCTTTATCTATACCGAACTTTGAAGGCAATGAAAAGAAATATGTAACTGATGCAGTAGAGCAAGGGTGGGTTTCTACTGGTGGTGCTTACATCAAGAAAATGGAAGCATCACTGGCGGAATTCCTGCATACGGATAACGTGGCTGCGTGCCAGAGTGGTACCGCAGCACTGCATCTATCGATGGTGGAGGCAGGTGTCCGTCCTGGCGATGTTGTTTTGGTGCCGCCGCTGACCTTCATTGCGGCGGTCAATCCGGTGAAGTACCAGTTTGCTACGCCGGTATTCATTGATTGTGACGATAGTTTCTGTATGGACCCGGTAAAGCTGCGGGAGTTTTGCGCGAACGAATGCAACTTTGAAGATAATCAGCTCAAATACCAGGGGAAAACAGTAAAAGCAGTTGTAGTTGTACATGTGTTTGGCAATATGGCAGACATGAAAACTATCATGGAGATTGCCCGTGAGTATAACCTCAAGGTCATCGAGGATGCAACTGAGGCTTTGGGAACGAGATACACAGAAGGGACGTATACTGGGAAATACGCGGGAACCATTGGTGATTTTGGCTGCTATTCCTTCAACGGCAATAAGATCATCACGACTGGTGGCGGTGGTGCAGTCACGGCTAATGATTCTAAGATGGTAGATCATTTGCGCTACCTGTCTACGCAGGCAAAGGATGATGTTCATTACTATATTCACAATGAAATTGGCTACAACTATCGCATGACGAATTTGCAGGCGGCTCTTGGCGTGGCGCAGATGGAGGAGTTGCCAGAGTTTATCCGTCGCAAGCAGGTAAATTATGAGCTTTACTGTCAGCTGTTTGCTGGTTTTGGATTAGGGAAGATGATTGGGTTCCGCGAGGATACCTATTCGAATATGTGGTTTTATTCGTTGGAAATCAATCGTGACAAGGTCAAGGCCAGCATGCGGGAAATCATCACGGCATTGGAAGAGAAGGGCGTCCAGACCAGAGCTATATGGGGTCTTATCAATGAGCAGGTTCCTTATCAGCACGAGAAAACCTATCAGTTGGAAAAGGCTCCGTACTATGCGGAGCGAATTCTCAATATCCCGTCGAGTACACAGATTACCAAGGAAGATATTGAGTATGTGGTTGAGCAGGTAAAGGCTGTATTGGAGGCGTTTGCTCATGAATGAAGAGCGAATCAGGGAGTTTACGGGCAAGTTGCCGCTGAACGTGGTGGAGGCAATGAACCGGATCGACAAACACGCTTCTGCTAGTGGCTTATTATTTGTTGTGGATGAAAACGAAAGTCTTATTGGCTGCATAACGGATGGTGATATCCGGCGTTGGATATTGAAAGGCGGCGAGCTTAGTGCGTCTGTAGAAACGGTCATGCACAAAAAGCCGGTGTATCTCTATGAAGATGAGAGGTATAAAGCAAAGTCCGTGATGATGGACAAGGTTATTACGGCAATCCCACTAGTCGATGAGGATAAGAGGATACTTGACATTGTTTTGCTGCGAGAAGTCAGCAAGGTGCAGAAAGAAAAGAAAAGCCTAAAAGGGGTGCCTGTGGTAATTATGGCTGGCGGCAAGGGCACAAGGCTTTATCCTTATACGAAGATCCTGCCAAAACCGCTGATTCCGATTGGTGATACGCCGATTGTGGAGCGGATCATTGACTGTTATGTCGAGTATGGTATTGATCGCTACTTTATGACAGTCAACTATAAAAAAGGCATGATGCGGTCGTATTTCAATGATTTGGCACCAGATTATGAAGTGGTTTTTGTCGAAGAGAATAAGCCGCTTGGCACAGGTGGCAGCATCAAGCTGATTGAGGAAAAATTCGATTGGCCGCTATTCGTCACCAACTGCGATGCCCTTATCCGTGCAGATTACGCGGATATTTATGATCATCATGCTAGAGCTGGCAACGATATTACTATAGTTTCGGCGCTGAAAAATATTACGATTCCCTACGGAGTGATGCATTCAGGCGAACAGGGCGAACTGCTCGCTATGGAGGAGAAACCAAAACTGTCATATTTCATCAATACAGGTATGTATGTCATAAATCCGGGAACGATAGCGCTGATACCAGATGATACGATGTTCCACATGACGCATTTAGTGGAAAAAGTCATGGCTAAGGGTGGCAAGGTTGGTACTTATCCGATAAGCGAGGATTCGTTTCTGGATATGGGTGAGTTCGAGGAAATGAAGAGAATGGAAAAGAAATTGAATATTATTTCGGATTAACATAAGCTGGCATGATAGGAGATGTATGATGAAAAAATTAGTATCAAGTAATAATAATGGTGTTAGTTTTGATGGACTTCAAACACCTTGTTTTATTATAAACTTAAGAGAATTTCAAAATAATATTAGAGATTTTTCAAATGCTTTGAAGAATCATTTTCCTAATAGAATAGTAGCGTATTCTGTAAAGACAAATTCACTTCCATATCTTTTGAGTGTAGCTAGTGCAGAAAATTGTTTTGCAGAAGTGGTTTCTTCGGATGAATATGAGTTAGCTAAAAGTGTTGGTTACAGTATTAATCATATAGTGTACAATGGTCCTATGAAAAGTAGAGATACTTTTTATGAAGCATTATCTGGAGGGGCGTATGTAAATATCGAAACAATGCGCGAAATAGAATGGTTAAAAGCGTATCAAGGAAATAATGATATAAAGTTGGGAATTCGTGTAAATGTTGATTTGGGAAGATTGGCACCAGATGATGTAAAAAAAGGTGAAGAAAATAGTAGGTTTGGCTTTGACATAGAAAATGGAGAACTTAAGAAGGCGATAGAAAAAATAAATTCTTGTGGTCATAAAATATCGGGGATTCATTTACATAGGACATCAAGAACAAGAAGCTTAAATGTATATAAAAAAATATCAGAGTATGCAAATTATGTGCTTAATGAATTAAAAATAGAACCAGATTTTGTTGATATTGGTGGTGGATATTTCGGTAAGATGCCAGGAAAACCTCAATATAATGATTATGTTGAAGTCTTTTTGAAATACCTTAATGTTTCAAGCAATACAACAATTATTGTTGAACCTGGTAATGGTTTGGTCGCTTCACCAATAGATTATTTATTTTCCATTATTGATAAGAAGATTGTAAAGGATAAAGTTATTTTTACTAGTGATGGTAGTAGGATCGATGTAGATCCTTTTTTTCATAAAAAACAATATAATTATACTATCTCTAGTTATGTAAATGAATCAAAAGAAGTAGAATGCCAGAAAATCGCAGGATGTACGTGCTTGGAAAATGATGTTATTACGGAGCTTTTTAACGAAAAACAACTCCATGTTGGCGATAAAATTAGATTTAAATGGCAAGGTGCTTATACCATGGGATTGACGCCTAATTTTATTAGATATCAACCTAATGTATATGTATACGATGGGATTAAATATGTCTTGGTGAGACACAAATGGAGTGCAGAACAGGTATGTCAGAATACGATATTAGAGGCTGTTCCGGAAGCGGATACATTTCTTTTTACAAATGCTGGACGACGGGCAACATTAATGCAAGTTTTTAAAAAGAGTTTGGGAGCATCTGCCAAGATAATAGCAGAAGATAATTGGTGTGTTGCACCAGCTTTATTTAAAGCAGATAAGTATTATTTGGGACCTAAAGTAACAGATCCTGAATATATAGATTATATCTTTAATATTTGTGAGAAGGAGAATGTGAAGGTAATTACTACATGTATTGATCCTGAAATAGAATTACTATCGAGAAATAGGGATAGATTTATTGAACGTGGCATATTACCATTATGTCCAAGTGAGATTACAGCTGAGCTTTGTTTTGATAAGTATAAAATGTTTAGGTATTTGCAGAAAAAGGGGATAAACACAGTCCTAACTTATGATAATATTAGTAGTTTTGAAAAGGGATTAGAAATGGGTAATATAAGCTTTCCTGTATTTATTAAGCCAAGGACGGGAAGTGGAAGCGTAGGTGCAGAAAAAATTAGTACTTATGATGAATTAAAAACGAGAATTATAGACGGTAAATTTGAGTACATAATCCAGGAATTTATGGATTGTGAGGATTGCGATGCGGATGTGTATGTTGATACAATTTCTCATGAGGCAGTAGCGGCGATTTGCAAAAAAAAGATAGAAACAAGAATTGGCGGTGCAAGTAAAACTATAGCATTTAAGGATCAGAAATTATTAAACTTTATTTCGGAAATAGTACGACATTTTGATTTTTATGGACCTATTGATATGGATTTCTTTTATAAGGATGGTGAATATTATTTGAGCGAGATTAATCCAAGGTTTGGTGGAGCATATTTGCACGGCTTTTTTGCTGGGGTTGATATACCTAAAATGATCCGCAATAATCTTCATGGAATTACTAATAGTTCAGAAATGGGATGTTATGATGATGGTTCGATTATGATTATGTATGATGATATTATTATGACACATGAAAGTGAATTACTTGGGGACTATAATGATTAAATTTAATAGTATTGAGGATGGAATGATTTTTAGTTAGGGACGATGAAGATGAATTATTTTAATAAGGTGTTAGTTATAGCAGAGGTTGGAGTCAATCACAATGGTGATATTAATATTGCTAAAACATTATGTAAAGCTGCAAAGGACACCGGCGCTGATGTAGTCAAGTTTCAGACATGGATCACGGAGAAAATTATTACTCGGAATGTAGAACAGGCTGAATATCAGCGGGAAAATACAGGAAGAGATGAGTCACAGTTTAATATGTTGAAGTCATTGGAATTGAGCTATGACGAGTTTACAGAGGTCAAGAAGTATTGCGATGAAATTGGCATTACGTTTGCTTCCACTGCTGATGAGGAAGATAGTCTTGATTTTCTAGTGGAATTAGGAATTCCCTTTATCAAAGTCGGCTCCGGAGATGTGGGCAATATCCCGTTCCTCAGATATATTGGACAAAAGAAGTTGCCAGTTATATTAAGTACGGGCATGAGCACCTTGGCGGACGTGGAAATGTCTTTGAAAGCATTGCAAGATGGCGGGGCATCGGAAATAACATTGCTTCATTGTACGACGAATTATCCGTGTCCCTATGCTGCCGTGAATTTAAAGGCCATGGACACATTAAAAAATGCTTTCGGACTGCCTGTAGGCTATTCCGACCATACGGAAGGGATTGAAGTTGCTGTAGCTGCTGTGGCCAGGGGGGCGGGTATTATCGAGAAGCATTTTACACTGGATAAGAATATGGAAGGGCCGGATCATAAAGCTAGTACAGAACCGGCTGAGTTTAAGGCGATGGTTGAGTCTATACGTCATATTGAATCTGCGTTGGGAAGTGGTGTGAAGCAGCCTACCACAGCAGAGCAGGAAATCTCGAAGGTGGTGCTAAAACGTATTGTTGCCAAGCGGGGAATCAAAGCGGGGCAGGTCATTTGTGAAGATGACCTCTGTGTAAAGCGTAATGATGTAGGTGTGCCAGCTAATGCTTGGGATATTATCGTGGGGTCTGTGGCGAGAAAAGACTATATCGTGGATGAAGGAATTGAGATCTAATGTATGAAGTATGCGTAGTGACAGGGACAAGAGCTGAATACGGCTTACTACGTCCTTTGCTAGTTAAGCTTAATGAAAATGATGATATCGATGTGCAATTGGTAGTGACAGGAAGCCATCTTAGTGAAAAATTTGGCAATACACAGAAGGAGATTCAAGAAGATGGATTCTTGGATTACGTCAAGGTGCCTATTCCGATAGATGATGATAGCAAAGAAGGCATGGCTTTTTCCACTGGCGCAGCGTTGCAAAAATTTGCAGAGTTGTTAGCCAAAAGCAAACCAGATCTTTTGGTAGTACTAGGTGATCGATTTGAAATTTTTGCTGCGGCGGCAGCTGCGCATATGATAGGTATACCCACCGCACACATTTCTGGAGGAGATGTAACAGAAGGTGCTGTGGATGATGCAATCAGACATTGCATCACAAAACTGAGTGTTTTGCATTTCCCAGGCTGCGAGCAGTCAAGACAACGAATTATTCAGATGGGGGAACAGCCGGATACTGTATTCAATGTGGGTGAGCCAGGTGTAGAAAATTGTCTTAATCGTGAATTGATGACAAGGGATGTTTTGGCAGAGAATTTGCAGTTTGGATATATCAAACGCGATTATGCTGTAGTTACTTTTCACCCGGTGACGATGGAATGTAATACTGCAGAATGGCAATTGCAGGAGCTCATACATGCTATGGAGCAAATGCCTGATTTAGGGTATATTGTTACCTTGGCGAATGCTGATGCTGGTGGTCGATTGGTAAACGACATATGGAAGTGTGAAGCTGAAAAACATAAAAATTGGCTGGTTGTTCCATCTTTGGGGGTAGTACGATACTTATCTGCTGTTAAATATGCAAAATTAGTAGTGGGAAATTCCTCAAGCGGTATAGTTGAGGCACCTTCTATGCATACGCCAACAATAAATATAGGTGATAGGCAAAAAGGTCGTATGATGGCAGAGAGTGTGATTTGCTGTGAGCCGAAGCGTGACGATATTATCGAGGCGATGAAGACGGCATTAGCGGATGAATTTCAAGAGAAAGCAATGCGTGTCGTGTCACCATTTGGGGATGGAACTACATCGGATAAGATAGTGGAACGAATAATAGCTTTCTTGAAGGAGAAAAGGTCCAATCATGAAAAGCAATTTTATGATATAGAGTTTTCTAGTCGGGGGTGAAAGCGTGAAAAATATAGCAATTATTACCGCACGAAGCGGTTCAAAGGGACTTAAGGATAAAAATATCAAAGTAATGAACGGCAAGCCTTTGTTGGCGTATAGTATTGATGCTGCTAAGGAATCTGCGCTGTTTGAAGAAATCATGGTGTCTACGGATTCGCGGCAATATGCCGATATTGCTGTAGAATATGGTGCTAGTGTGCCATTCCTACGTTCGGCAGAAAATAGCTCTGATAATGCAAGTAGCTGGGATACGGTGCTTGAGGTACTGGGGAAGTATAAGGAGATGGGCAGAGAGTTTGATACGATATGTTTGCTCCAACCGACATCGCCTTTACGAACTGGTAATGACATTGTTGGGGCATATAAACTTTTCCAAGAAAAGAATGTAAATGCTGTAACATCTGTCTGTGAAGTAGATCATTCGCCGCTATGGACTATGACTTTAGATGACGATAGGATGTTAACAGATTTTCGAAATCGTCATACGGATGTTCCACGACAAAAACTTGAGACCTTTTATCGGATTAACGGAGCTATTTATATTCGTAAAATAGAATATAATGCTGATAACATTAGAGTGAAGGACGATAAAGAATGTGCATTTATAATGGACAAGAGAAGAAGTGTTGATATTGATAGTGAATTTGATTTTGAGTTAGCAAAAATATTATCAAGCGAAAAATATTTTTTATGTTATGAATAAATGAGGAGAATAGATGTTATTTAATTCATACGAATTCATTTTTGTGTTTTTGCCGATTACAATAGGGGTTTTCTTTGCTTTAGGGAAATTACAACAAAAATCATGGGCCATTGGATGGTTGGTAATGGTATCATTGTTCTTTTATGGATGGTGGGATTATAGATACGTGCCGTTGCTATGTTGCTCGATTGTTGTTAATTATTTAGTCGGTAGAAAATTGGAAAAATATCGAGAGAAAAGTTGGTTGATATTAGGGATAATTTTTAATGTTCTTTTGTTGGGGTATTATAAGTATACGGATTTCTTTTTGACCACATGTAATGAAATATGTGGAGAAGAATTTTTTTCTATGTTACATATAGTTTTACCGTTAGGAATATCTTTCTTTACTTTTACACAAACGGCTTATTTAGTAGATGCTTATAGGGGTGAAGCTAGAAACTTTTCTTTTTTGACTTATTGCGAATTTGTTACTATATTTCCACATTTGATAGCTGGGCCTATTATCAATCATAAAACGATGATTCCACAATTTGTTGCCGAGGAAACATTTAAAATAAATAATCGAAATTTAGCATTGGGTATAACTATTTTTGCTATGGGGTTGGCAAAAAAAGTGTTGATTGCTGATCGTATTGCGCCGTGGGTGAATGAAATATTTAATCATGCTGATAAATTATCGTTCCTACAAGCTTGGCTAGGGGCTATCGGCTATACGTTTCAATTATACTTTGATTTTTCTGGATATAGTGAAATGGCAATTGGTTTAGGATTAATGATAAATTTGCGGTTGCCATTGAATTTTAATTCTCCTTATCAAGCGAGAAATATAATTGATTTTTGGCGACGTTGGCACATGACGTTGGGAGAATGGGTAAAAAACTATTTGTATATTCCCATGGGGGGGAACCGCTGTGGAGAATTAAAAAAAATGCGCAATTTGTTTGCATCGATGTTGATTATTGGAATATGGCATGGTGCTGGGTGGAATTTTGTGTTGTGGGGCGCTTTGCATGGTGTATATTTGATGATTAATCATGGATGGCGTAAGCTAAACTTAAAACTTCCTGTATTTATTTCTTGGGGAGGAACATTCTTATGCGTGGTTGTTGCTTGGGTTTTGTTTAGGGCAAATTCCGTTGGAAATGCTTGGCAGGTTTTATTGTCTATGTCAGATGTTTACAATTTTGGGGTAGTACCTAAAGACCATATGTGGGCTATATTGGGGATGGGACTTGTATTAGCAATAGCTCCTCATCCTATTGCTGTCATAGAAAAATATAAATTCCCAAGTTGGCAATGGAGTGTGCTTACGATTATTTTATTTGTAGCAGGAGTTATGTATATTACTGTGGATTCACCATTCTTATATTTTCAGTTTTAAGGAGAGGATAGGCTGTTGATGAGGGAAAAAACATATGTTGTGAGTACGCTATTGTCAGTATTAGTGATACTGTCGGCAGTAGGTATGTTTAATTATTGGCAGGATCCAGCAGAGATATTTTCTAAGGAAGATCATTATCAAGCATTTACAGAGGCTTTGGCTGATGGCGATAACATTGTTGTATCGGGTAATTATGATGAAAGATTATTCAGGAAAAGTATGATAAGTACACAACGGAATAATCCTGAAGTGGTGGTATTTGGATCTAGCCGTGTTATGGGAATCGGTGTTGAAGCATTTGATAATAAATGCAGGATAATGAACTTGGCGGTTTCTGGAGCAGGGTTGCAAGATGATATTGCGTTGTGGTGGCTTTATCAAAAAAGCGAAGTCAGTTCAAAAAGCAAAACGATTATCATTGGGCTAGATCCTTGGGTGTTAAATGCTAATAGTGGTGATGAC
This sequence comes from Selenomonas sp. ND2010, assembly GCF_000702005.1. Classification (GTDB taxonomy): domain Bacteria; phylum Bacillota; class Negativicutes; order Selenomonadales; family Selenomonadaceae; genus Selenomonas_A. The sequence continues at coordinate 51,100 of NZ_JNKI01000016.1, forward strand.
AGATGGAAAAGATTGGCTGATAGTTATGAGGATGCGTTACAAGATTGGGGAGAATTAGAGAAGACTTCTATAGATTTTAATAAAGTGAATCAGCTTTTTTCTATAAGTTATACTAGAGAGTCATATAAAAAATGGAGGTCTGCAAGAAAATCCTTAAATGTGTGCGTTGACATAGATGATATTGCAGCTGGAGATAGTTTGTTGCTTCCTGATGGCTCAAGAATATGGTCCCAAAAGGATAATGCATTAGATGCTAAAACTGAAGCGCATAAATATGTGTCGGGGAAAATTTATCAGATAGAGAATTATAACGAGTTGGATGAAAATTTAAAAAAACAGTTTGAGCTTTGGATCGAAAATATTATTAAGCAAGGTTATAGGGTCGTTTTTTTCTTTCCTCCATATCATCCTTATGTATACGATTGTTTACAAGAAAATCAAAAGTATGCGGAGGTATTTGCTGCGCAAGAGTTCTTTACTGATTTTGCGAAAGAGCATGGTATTGTTGTATTAGGAAATTATAATCCATCAGAAATGGGGTTGGAGGATAAAGATTTTATTGATGGGATGCATTTGCGTAGAAACTCACTTACACAATGGTTGATGAACAATAATGCGGTTATGAAGTAAAACGTATTCGATTAGTGCTTACTATGTAAGGTAGGAGGTTATTAATGTTTTCGTTGTTTTGGGCAGGGATACAGCAGGATATTAAGCTGGTGCTGTTGGCTCCAGCGGCTTGTGCGCTTTTTCGGTTGGCGTTCATATTGGTTTATGGGCCGAAAAAGAGTCCTGTAGGCGAGTGGCGTAAGTGGTTTACGTGTTTCCGCTATGGTTTTTGGTGGGGCATGGATTTCAATGCTTATGTGTATCTGTATCTTTTGGTGTTGGTTTCTTTGCCAGCGGCATTTATACCGTCCTATTATGCTTTTAGTGACTCTGTTCGTTTGGTAGGTGTGACGGCGTATTTGATGGTTTTGTATACGGCATTTATGGGAAAGATGATTTTCTATTATCATTTTCATGATACGTTTAATGCGACCATGAAGCTGGGACGCAATGCAGATAAGAAGAATTTTGCTGATATTTTCTTCCATCAGAACCATGGTGCCTGGATTCTTCTAGGCTATATTCCTTATACTTGGCTGAGCTGGGAGGCTGGCAGCTGCTTGTTGCGGCTGCCGAGTCTGCCGTACCTATCGGTTTCGTCATCATGGCTGCAGTATGGAGTTAATACGGTAGTGTTCTTGGTTGCTGTACTGTTTTTTTATTGGCTGCGGTATGGTGGTACTTTGCGTCATCGACAGAAACCAGAGTGGGATGAGGTCCCGCCAATCGTAAAAAATGATATGTTTATGGGCAAGGCTACGGTTGATGATTTGATTGCTTTTGAACTGGCGTGCAAGCGCGAAGTAAGCGATGCACTGAGGCATTCCGATGCGGAGGCAATGGAAGTATTGAATCCGATTATGCCGTCGCCGCAGATTTTCCAGGAGGACATGTGGGCACCTTTTTCACATCATGCGAAAGGGGCACGGATAAGCAAGCCTAAACATATTTTCTTTTTGTTAGCAGAGAGTCATGGACAAGCCCCGTTTGATGCTCCATATGAGTACCTGAATCTGATGTCAGCCAGCCGGCGTTACCGTAGTCAGGCACATACGCTGGCCATAGATAATTTTTTGCCAGCAGGGATGATTTCCCAGCCATCGTTAGTCAGTTTGCTGGCCGGAGTATATGATGCTGATATGGAGCTTAACGAGAACAAGGCGTTTTGGTATGGGAATATGCCTATATCGTTGCCGTTGCAGCTAAAAAGACTTGGCTATCGGACGGAATTTTGGTATGGTGGCGGGCTTAATTGGGGGAGTTTGGAACATTTTGTGCCGGCTATTGGTTTTGATGCTTGGCATGGTGGCCCTGATTTCTGTCCGCAGGGTTCGCCAAAGACTTGGCTTGGGGTGTATGACCATATTTTCCTTGAGCAGGCTGCTGAATTGATACGTCAGGACGATGGGGAACAGCCGGTTTTTCATTTTCTTTATACAACATCAAACCATGGTCCGTATAATATGCCGTATGAAAAGTATGGTTTTGATGCGTCAAAAGTCATGTCCGATGCGCCGGAGTCTTTACTGAAAAATGGCAAGATGATGAAGCAGATGGCCGGCATTTGGTATGCGGATCAGGCACTGATTAAGTTCGTGGAAGAGATGCAGGCTGTATATCCGGATAGCTTGTTTGTGGTTACTGGAGACCATACGACAGGACTTATACCGTTTAAGTGCGGTGTAGTAAAGCGTACGGAACCCAATCTGCGAGAGACGGTTCTTACCTCTTTTGCGATGTCGCATCCGGAGCTTACCACGGATATGCTGGCTGGCAATACGATTGGTGGGCATATGAATATTATGCCGACTATTTTGGAATTGATTGCCCCAAAAGGATTTGAGTATTATTCTATTGCTAAGCCGTTGACGGAGCCTATAGATCATGTAGTTACGCCTTATTGTTGGATGACTAGGGATAGGATTGGTGACTATCGGGATAGTTTAGCTCAGCAATTGGCTGTTGCAGAAGAATTGTTGCCATTTGAGCGCGATAAAGAGCAGTTCCGTGAGGAACGTGATGCCTGGTGTGAGCTTACGGGGTGGCTTGTGCGTCATCCTGAACTGCTTGACGATGCTGGAAGAGGTAAGAGAGTGTGATAAACTAGCACAAACGTATACACAACAAATGTTTGTTCCTTGATGGTGCCGATTTATTTGATATAATGAATATAGAGCAATCTGGGAATCGATTTTTGATCGTACCCCCAGACAAACGATAGCCCCTGTGTTTGTTATGAGTACAGGGGCTATTCGTATACGAGAAAAGTGGAATTGAATCATCACACGGATTAGGAAAGTGGGGGCGTATGATGGCTCTGCAAAATAAGCTGGGAATCATGGATTCTATTGAGCTGGCACATGAAGAGAAACGCTTGACGAAAAAGCGGGATTTGGAATTATATGACAAAAAATATTGGATTGTTTCGAAGTTGGAACCTTTGCAGGGTTAAAAGATATACATGGCTATCTATTTTAGGATGTGGATGATTTTGCAGGTAAAATGCGCACGGTAAATATTGCCAAGGGGAATTTTCGTTTGTAAATTACGATACGTTGTGACAGGGAATGTGTGGTTTTGTCAGGACGCAAATGGGAGAAACTTTAAGTAACTAATTTCATAAACAAAAGTGTATATTAGTGACATAATGTGTTTATGGAGGATTGAAGCCATGAATACATCAAATATCACAAATTACAAGCCTAAAGAGTTTGCTGAACTTCTTAATGTCACAGTCAAGACACTTCAACGCTGGGACAGAGAGAAAACGCTTGTAGCAAACAGAACCCCCACAAATCGAAGATATTATACTTACGACCAGTATTTACAGTTTAAAGGTATTGGCAAAGACGCTGATTCCCGTAAGATAGTCATTTATACGAGGGTGTCGACCAAAAATCAAACTGACGACTTAGAGAATCAAGTGGACTTTCTTCAGCAATATGTCAATGCCAAAGGACTCATAGTTGATGAAATTATCAGGGATTATGGAAGCGGCCTGAATTATAACCGCAAGAAATGGAATCAGCTTCTAAACGAAGTCATGGAAAACAAAATTAAAATGATTCTTGTATCACACAAGGATAGATTTGTACGATTTGGCTTTGACTGGTTTGAGAAATTCTGCAACAAGTTCAACGTGGAAATAGTTGTCGTGAAAAATGAGAAACTGTCTCCGCACGAAGAACTGGTACAGGATATAGTAAGTATTCTTCACGTATTTTCTTGCAGGCTGTATGGCTTACGGAAATACAAAAAGCAGATTGAAGGGGATGAGTCTATTGCTAAAGGCGTTCAAAACGGAGATAGCCCCAACTAAAGAACAAGAAATAAAAATCATTCGTTCTATCGGTGTGGCTAGATTCTTATATAATCAGTACATAGCCTATAACCGCCGCTTATACAAGATGTATCAGCGTGGCATGCTTGACGAGAAGCAGAAATATTTTGTTACTGCCAATGACTTCGACAAGTACGTAAATCATAAGCTGAAGATAGAATTGCCTTGGATTGACCAGTGCGGCTCTAAGGCACGTAAGAAAGCCTTACGCAACGCCGATCAAGCTTTTCGGCGTTTCTTCTCTGGTATATCGGGCTATCCGAACTTCAAGAAAAAGGCGAATCAGGATGTGAAACTGTATTTTCCGAAAAACAACAAAGGGGACTGGACGATATGGCGGCACAAGCTGATGATACCTACACTAAAGCAAGTCCGGCTTAAAGAGTTTGGCTATTTGCCTGTGGGTGCTAAAGTCACCAATGGTACAGTATCTTATGTGGCTGGACGGTTTTATGTCTCCGTTGTGGTAGATATTGATGAAAAATCCAAGCATAACAAGGATTTGGAAGCATCGTATCATACCGTAACAGCTGGTGTAGGCATAGATTTAGGCGTGAAAGATCTTGCTATCGTCAGTGATGGGAAAGTCTTCAAGAATATCAATAAGAGTTCGAAGGTCAAAAGACTGGAGAAACGGCTTCGGAGAGAGCAGAGGTGCCTTAGCCGTAAATATGAGTTTAGGAAAAAGAAAGGTGGTAAGACTGCTACTGCCTCTGCAAACATAGAAAAGCAAAAGCTAAAGGTACAAAAACTTCATCAGCGTATAACAAGAATCCGAGAAGATTACGAAAACAAAACTGTCCACGAAATCGTGAAGCAAAAACCACGCTTCATTACTGTGGAAGATTTGAATGTTAAAGGCATGATGAAGAATCGGCATCTGGCAAAAGCCGTAGCGGCGCAGAGATTCAATCATCTGTTAGCCAAGCTGAAACGCAAAGCAGAGATAATAGGCATTGAATTTCGGGAAGTTGACAGATACTACCCCAGCTCAAAAACCTGTCATTCTTGCGGGCATATACACAAAGGTCTGAAACTCAAAGACAGAGTGTATGTTTGCCCTGAATGTGGTTATATGGCGGATAGAGATTACAATGCTTCGCTTAATTTGCGGGATGCTAAAGAATATCGGGGTGCTTAATAACAAAAGTTCCGATAAATGTACCGATGGCTAGTCGGGAACAGACATTCCTCCTTGCGTAGCAAGGAGTGTGATGGCAACGCCTTCGGAGTGCTATGCAAACGCTAGTAGCTTGCCCTTCGGGACGGCGAGAGCGAGCACAATGAACAAGGAATTTTTCTAAGACATAAACACTTTTGTCTATGTTTTTAGTAGCAGTCGACGATTCCTTACCGCGTCGATGTGGTGGATATGCAACAGGCTTCTCAAACGCTTTTGCAGGAAATACGGAAGGATGGTATTCAATGGAAATAACAAAGCGTTTTGCAATTGCTTCACGAGCATTGGCGAAACTTCACGAGGCTGTTACGAAGGAACAACTCTCAGAGATGGAACGAGACGGCTTGATTCAGCGGTTTGCGTTTTGTTTTGAAATCATGTGGAAGTGTGGCAGGGATTATTTGCGTGATGCAGAGGGCTTGGATGTTGCTTCGCCTAAGGCTGTAATCCGTGCGTTGCGTGATGTGAAGGTATTTTCAGACGAAGAAACGGTGTTGGCATTGAAGATGGTCGATGCACGCAATCTTACTGCGCATACTTATGATGAGGAATTGGCCATAAAATTAGCAGAGCAAATACCCGAGTATGAGCAGTTTATGCAATTGTGGTATCGGCGGATGACGGAGTGATTGGAATGGATTTGCCAGAAAAGGTTATTGCGGGGATAAAGGAACTGGCTGAAGCGTATGATGTTCAGCGGGTTGTTTTGTTCGGGTCGCGAGCTCGGGGGGATAACCATCCGAAAAGTGACGTAGATTTAGCAGTTTATGGTTGTGCAGACTTTACGAATTTTTCGTTAGATGTTGATGAGAAAGTTTGGACTTTGCTGATGTTTGATATTTTAGATATGGACAGGTATGATTACTCACAGGAATTGCTTCAGGAAATTACGCGTGATGGGGTGACGATTTATGAAAAAGTATGAAAATTATAGTAGCAATTTGCGGGTATTAGCACAGGCATCGAAGCAGGATCTGACTAACGACTTCATTATTAGCGGTGTGATTGATAAATTTTTTATTCAGTTTGAGCTCGGCTGGAAACTTATGAAGGAACTTATGCAGTATGAGGGGCGTCGTGAGGGAATGACGGGATCGCCACGAGCGATTATAAAAGCTGCGTATGTGATCTATGATTTTTTGGATGAGGAAGTATGGCTTTCGATGCTTCGGGATCGGAATGATATGACACATATTTATGATGGCGAAGCGGCCAAGCGGCTGGTAGATAAGATTATTGCAGAGTATATTCCAGCGTTTATAGATTTTGGCGAAAATATAAAACGTATCTATGGATAAATACGAAACGGGAAAAAGATTCATGTAATCAACACGGATCAAGTAGTGCATAGCATGCAGGAACTAGTGCCGATTGCCATTCGGTATGTCTAGGCGTGTTTAGGGGCAAAGGTGGTTCCCGTGCATGACAGCGTGATGGGAAACGTGTATAATAGGTTTTGTGCCCGGTGCTTTGGCACCGGTTTTTTTGCAGATGGTTTTCAGAATCAACGATTAGGATAGGAGTTAGCAGGTATATGCAGGTTTCGGTGTTGGCCAGTGGCAGTAAGGGAAATGCCGTCTATGTGGAAATGGATGGGTGCCGATTGCTGCTGGATGCAGGGATTAGCGCAACGCGAATCAAGAAGGCACTTTTGGCACAGGGCATTGATGCGGCTAGTCTTGATGGCGTGTTGATTACCCATGAGCATCGCGATCATATTGCGGGACTGGCGACATTGTCGAAGTGGTATCACCTGCCAATTTTCTCGCGGCGAGCGACGTTTGAGCACATGAGCTGTCGTGCACAGCTTCCCCCAGAATGTATTTGTCCGGTGGATTCAGGGTTCAAATTGGCGGGGGTGACGGTGGTGCCGTTTTCGACGTCGCATGATGCGGCTGATCCTGTTGGGTATCGAATACAGGGTTCGCAGTGCATGGCGCTGGCAACGGATCTTGGATTTGTCACGGCGAATGTTCAGTCTGCTATTGAGGGAGCCGACCTGTTGGTGCTGGAAGCCAATCATGATCCGGAGGTGCTAAAAAAGGGTGCTTATCCTTGGCCCTTGAAGCGGCGTATTCTTTCGAACCGTGGCCATTTGGCCAATTCGGATGCGGCTTGGGCGATTGCCCGGATGAAACGGCGCCCGCGCAAGGTGTTTTTGGCACATTTGTCGGAGGAGAATAACCGGCCGGATTTGGCGAGAGACACGGTGCAGATGATTCTAGCGAAGCAGGGAATCCAGCAGGAGATTATTATGACAAGTCAGACTGAGACTGTATCGGGATAATTATTTCGTTGGAGGGATTTTTATGAAATCGTTCTTTAAGTCTATGAATAATAAGAAAAAGAAGAATTTGGTGGCTGCTTTGATGGTGGCTATGTCAGTCGTTTCGTTTTCGGGATGTTCGGCAGGACAGGCGGATAATGGATCGTCTTCTTCCAGCTCGGCTGCGGTTCAGCAGGCGGCAAGCAATCAGACGCTGTCGGATGCGCGCAATACGCCGGTCGTTCGCGCCGCCAAGACTGTCGGCCCGACGGTGGTCGGCATCACGAATAAAGCGGTGGCCCGTGATTGGTTCAACAATCCGGTGGAAACTGAGGGCGTTGGTTCTGGTGTTATCTTCAAGAATGATGGTGGCAAGAGCTATATTGTGACGAATAATCACGTCATCAGCAATGCCAAGGAGCTTATCGTTTCGCTGGCGGATGGCCGCACGCTCAAAGGGAAGCTGATCGGTGCTGACGAGATGACGGATTTGGCGGTTGTTCGCGTAGATGATGGCAAGCTGCCGACTGCAAAGTTCGGGGATTCGGATAAGATTGTTGTCGGTGAGCCGGCTATTGCTATCGGCAATCCGATGGGGCTGGAGTTCCAGGGCAGTGTTACGAGTGGCGTCATCAGTGCCCTGAACCGTACGCTCGATATCAGCGATAAGCGCGTGAAACTGCTGCAGACGGATGCGGCAATCAATCCTGGTAATTCTGGCGGTGCTTTGGTCAATGCGGATGGTGAGGTCATCGGCATCAACAGCGCCAAGGTAGCAGCTAACGGCGTCGAGGGCATGGGCTTCTCCATTCCGATCAATACGGTACAGAATGTCATCAACGAAATCATGGATAAGGGTTATGTAGCTCGTCCGTACCTTGGCGTATCGGTGTTTGACCCCCAGACGGCTGCCCGCTATGGCTACCAGCTCAACATCGATAAGGGCGTCTACGTATTCCAGCTGACCTTGAATGGCCCGAGCGGCAAAGCTGGCCTCCAGCGCGGCGATATCATCCTGAAACTCGATGGCCAGGAGACGAACAGTGTCCAGGATCTTCGTGCGAAGATTGCCGAGCATAAGGTCGGCGATACGGTAAAGGTAACCTTTGACCGCAATGGCAAGCAGAAGAATGTCGATGTCGTTCTCGAGGAAATGCCGCAGGATAAGAATTGATGAAGATTACCATTGTCTGTGCAGGCAAAATCAAGGAAAAGTATCTGAGTGCGGGGATTGCGGAGTTCATGAAGCGGCTCCGTCCCTTTGCTCAGGTAGAGATAAAGGAAATCCACGAGGAAAAGATGCCCGATGAGCCATCGGCGGCGGAAAAGGAGCAGGTGCTGCAGAAGGAGGGCGAAAAGCTCTTGAAGCTCGTGCCCGCAGGGAGTTTCCTCTTTGTGCTCGATGTGTTCGGCAAGGAGATGCCATCGGAAAAGCTCGCGGAGAAGCTGGACCGATTAGGGGTTCAGGGGCGCAGCAATATCACGTTTTTGATCGGTGGTGCCTTTGGGTTGTCAAAAGAGGTCCGGGCGGCTGCGGATGAGCGGCTGAGTTTTTCCCAGTTGACGTTTACGCATCAGATGGTGCGGCTCTTGCTGGTCGAGCAGATTTATCGTTGTTTTAAAATCAATCGCGGTGAGAAGTATCACTGGTAATAGAAGCCTTCCCCTTTAGGGGGAGGTTTTTTTGTGGTATGATATATGTAGTATAATTTCGGTAAGTATGTCGTGCAGCGACAGGAGTGATATAGAGGAATGAAGAAGAGACGGTACGAGACGCAAAAGAATATTACCGGCCTCGCGATGTTTATGCTTTTTATTTTGGGAATAGTCGTTTTGCGTTATGGCTGGCTGCAGTTGGTACAGGGAAATGAGCTTTCGGAGCGCATGAAAAGTCAGGTGGGGCATGATTATGCTATCCAGTCGCCGCGCGGGGCGATTATCGACCGCAACGGACGTGAGCTGGCAGTAAGTACCATGACCAAATCCCTGTATGTGGATCCGAATCATGTGGAGGATCCGCAGACGTTGGCGGCAGATTTGGCACCGCTCATTGAGAAAACGGAGCAGGATGTTCTCGATGATATTGCCGTGGGCGGTGGTTTCGTTTGGGTCAAGCGCCGCATGGAGCAGTCGGAGTACGAAGCTGTGCGGGCACTCATCAAGGAAAAGGGCTACTCCACTTGCCTGGGGTTCCGCGATGAGGCGAAGCGCTATTATCCCAATGACGTGCTGGCGGCAAATGTCTTGGGCTTTGTCGGTACGGACGACAAAGGCTTGGATGGCGTAGAACAGGCGCTGGACAGTCTGCTGAAGGGCGAAATCAAGGAGAAGTATCTGACTACGGACCGCCGCGACCGACCGATTCTCGATTCGATCTTTTCCAGCAGCCGTCGTTATCGCGGCGATTACTGCAAGACGGTCGAGCTCACGATTGATAGTGGCATCCAGTTCATTGTCGAGCAGGAGCTCGATCGGGCGGTGGCGGAGAATCAGCCCAAGTCCATTACCTGTGTCGTCATGAATCCGAAGACTGGTGAGGTCTTGGCGATGGCTTCGCGCCCGTCGTATAATCCGAACAAGTTCTGGGATTACAAGCCAGAGGTTTGGAAGAACCGGGCGGTGTCCTTTATTTATGAGCCAGGATCGACGTTTAAATCTGTGGTTGCCGGTGCGGCGTTGCAGGAGCAAGTCGTTACGCCGAATCAGGTTTTTGTCGATCCAGGGTATGTCATGGTGTCGGGGCGCCGCATCCAGAACTGGAGTGGTACGAGTTTTGGTACGGTTACCTTTACCGATGTCGTCAAGCAGTCCTTAAACACTGGTTTTGCGCAGGTAGGTTTGCGCTTGGGTGCGGACAAGATTACGGATTATGCGAAGAAGTTCGGCTTTGGTGAGGCGACGGGGATTGATTTGCCAGCCGAGGAAAGCGGTATCCTGTTTGACCCCGAGCAGATGCGCGATTCCGATATTGCCACGATGTCGATCGGGCAGAGTATCGCGGTGACGCCGCTGCAGCTGGTGACGGCGATGTCAGCGATTGCTAACGATGGTGTTTTGCTGAAACCTCATATCGTGAAGTCAATCCGCAATGCAGATGGTTCTGTTTATGAGGAGCGTGGTCCGCAGGAGGTTCGCCGCACGATCGAATCGGCTACGGATAAGACGCTTGTCGGCCTCTTGGAGCAGGTCGTAGCCAGCGGTGGTGGTGCGAAGGCTGGCGTAAAGGGCTATCGCATTGCCGGTAAGACTGGTACGGCCCAGAAAATCCGTGAGGATGGTGCCGGGTATATGGAGGGGCGTTATATTGCCTCGTTCTGTGGTTTTGCGCCAGTTGAGGATCCGCAGCTTACGGTGTTGGTCATGATTGATGACCCAAGTCAAGGCAACTATTACGGTGGTCAGATTGCTGCTCCGGTAGCCAGCCGGATTTTCTCTCAGCTGTTCCGCTATATGCGGATTGCTCCTTCGAGTGACCCGTTTGCGGGCATGGAGCCGCCAAAGACGCCGCAGCCGAAGCCCATAAAAGGTTACGAGGGCGTTGTGCCAGATGGTATGATTGTCATGCCGGATTTCACGGGGAAGAGCCTTCGTGAGGTCGCACGGATTGCCAGCGACAAGGGCTTGACTTTCGAAAGCGAAGGTTCAGGCTTTGCGACTGGGCAGAGCATTCCACCGAATACGTTGGTGGACCAGGGACGCAGTGTCGTGGTGTATTTCAAACCAGAATAACGAATGGGAAAAGTCTTCCGTTTACGGGAGGCTTTTTTTTATGCTTGGATAAAATAAAATTTTCACAGATGATAAAAAACAAGGAAATTTGGAACAAAAAACGAATCTAGACAATAGGAAATTAGAGGGGGTGGCTGGATGAAACAGGAAGAAGGTTTGATCGTGAAAGTCCAGGATGGGATGGCCATCATTAAGGTGGGGCGTCATGCAGACTGTTCGGCCTGTGGCGCTTGTCCATCCAGTCGTCATGTGATGGTAGAAGCCGTTAATCGAATCGGGGCCAAACCTGGTCAGCGCGTACGGTTTGCCATGCAGGAATCGCAGGTGCTAACTGGGGCTTTTGTCGTGTTTGTACTGCCGCTTTTGGCGGCGGCGGTGGGGGCTGTGCTCGGCTGGCAGCTGGCGATTGGCGTGGGTGGAGAGTTTGCGTTCTGGACGAAGTTCGGCGCTGGCTTTTTTTTCGTGTTGTCGCTGGTGGCAATCAAGTTGTTTGATCGGCAGGTGGCAAAGAAACAAAGGATGAAACCGGTTATTCTCGAGATTTTAGAGGATTGACCGTTTCAGATATTTTAGGGAGCTATGAGGTGATTGTTCATGTTCAGGAGTTTTCTTGGCGGGATTCATCCGCACGATGGCAAGGAGCTGGCAAAGGATCAGCCGATACAGGTGATGCCGGCGCCCAAGGAACTTGTCGTGCCGATGAGTCAGCATATTGGTGCACCCTGTGCGCCATGTGTGAAGGTTGGCGATCTCGTGAAGCGAGGGCAGCTTATCGGTACGAGTCCGGCTTTCATGCATGCGGATATTCATGCCCCAGTATCTGGTAAGGTCATCCGCATCGAGGAGCGGCCGCATTCGGGCCGCATTAGCTGCCCCGCCGTTGTCATTGAAAACGATGGCGAAGACAGCTGGGTGGACGGCTTGCCGCTGGTGCGGAATTGGACGGCGATGACGAATGAGGAGATTCTAAACGCTATTCAGTCCGCTGGTATAGTTGGTATGGGCGGCGCGACCTTCCCTGCACATATCAAGTTGAAACCGTCAAAGCCGGTAGATATTTTGATTCTCAACGGTGCGGAGTGTGAGCCGTATTTGACGGCAGACTACCGGTTGATGCTGGAGATGCCGACAAAGGTGGTGGAGGGGACACAGATTCTCGCCCGGGTACTGGGGGTTGCGCGCAGTGTGATCGGTATTGAAGATAACAAGCCTGAGGCTGTGGCCACAATGAAAAAGGCCTGTGAAGGAACAGGAATCGAAGTAGTGGCTCTCAAAACGAAATATCCGCAAGGCGCGGAGAAAATGCTGATTAAGGTGCTGGCCGATCGGGAGGTTCCGCCGGGAGGGCTTCCGATGGATGTAGGCGCTGTGGTGCAGAATGTGGGGACGGTGGCGGCTATCGCAGATGCAGTGGAACATGGGGTACCGCTTACGGAGCGCGTTATGACGGTTTCGGGGGATGCAATCGCTGAGCCTAAGAATCTTAGGGTGCGCATCGGAACGAAATATAGCGATGTCATTGCCTTTTGTGGCGGTTTTAAAGAAGAGCCGGATAAACTGCTGGCAGGCGGTCCCATGATGGGGGTGGCGCAGTTTACGGATGAAGTTCCCGTGATGAAGGGCTCTTCGGGTATTCTGGCCTTGACGCGCAAGCTCACGGAACATGGCCCGGAGATGAACTGCATTCGCTGTGGCCGCTGTGTCAAAGCGTGTCCGATGGGGCTCGTGCCCAGTATGCTTTCAATCTTGTCAAAGCGTCAGGATTTTGCCCTCTGCCGTGATTCGTATGGTCTGATGAACTGTGTGGAGTGCGGCTGCTGCACTTATGTCTGTCCGGCCAAACGGAATATCGTGCAGTATATTCGCAACGCCAAAGGTTTTGTGCGGGCGGAAATGGCCAAGGCGAAAGCCAAGGAAGAACAGGCGAAGAAAGAGGGGGCGAAGGTATGAGTGAGTATACGATTTCCAGTTCCCCGCATATTCGCGATGGGGAGACGATTCCGGGGATTATGTGGCGCGTGAATGCAGCACTGCTTCCCGCGGCGGCGTTTGCCGTTTGGTGGTTTGGGGTTCCGGCACTGATCAATATGGTGGTCGGTGTCGTCTTTGCGGTGGCGTCAGAGTATATCTGGCAGCGGGCCATGCATCAGCCCGTTACGGCTTTTGATGGCAGTGCCTGTATAACAGGGCTTTTGCTGGCTATGTCGATGTCGCCCGTTTTGCCGCCGTATATGGTGGCCATTGGTTCGGTGCTGGCCATTGTTGTTGCCAAGCAGTCTATGGGCGGTTTGGGATTCAATATTTTCAATCCTGCGCATATTGGCCGGGCGGCGCTGATGGTTTCCTGGCCGGTGGCAATGACCACTTGGACGAAGATACAGGATATGGGTGCCGGTGTTGATGCTATGACCAGTGCAACTCCGCTGAATATCCTCAAGCTGCAGGGGTATGATGCGCTGTTATCGACGTTTGGCGGACAGGCTAATCTGTATTGGAATATGTTTATCGGAACCCGCAATGGTTCATTGGGGGAGACCAGCACGGTATTACTGCTTATCGGTGGGCTGTATCTGATTGGAAAAGGGTATGTGAATTGGATCGTACCGGTAGTTATGATTGGTACGGTGGGGGTATTGACCTTCGTCTTTGGTCCCGCAGGGCTGTTTTCCGGGGATCCGCTTTTCCATATGATGGCCGGGGGATTGATGCTAGGGGCTTTCTTTATGGCCACGGATATGGTTACGATTCCGATGACCGTCAAGGGACAGGTTATCTTTGCCATCGGGGCTGGAGCTATTACGGTGTTGATTCGTCTTGTGGGCGGTTATCCAGAGGGGGTCTGCTATTCGATTCTCTTGATGAATGCGTTGACGCCGCTGATTGACCGCTTTACCAAACCGCGTATCTTTGGGGCTGGAGGTGACAAGTGATGGCTGAGGAACATTCGATTGTGAAGATTGCTTCGAATCTGGCAATGGCCTGCTTTATCTCTGGCGTGGTCATTGGTTCGGTCTATTACGTGACGGCTCCGGTGGCGGCGCAGAAGGCGGAGTTGATGAAGCAGGAATCCATGAAGGCTTTGGTCCCCGAGGCGGAGTCTTTTGAGGAAGTGAGCGGTCATGAGGGCTGGTTTGCCGCGAAAAAGGACGGCAGGATCACCGCCTATATCGTCCCCAGTGAGACGAAGGGGTATGGCGGCAAAATCAAGCTGTTGGTAGCGGTGACGGCGGATGCGAAAGTCATCGATTACAACATCCTGGAGCATAATGAGACGCCGGGACTCGGGGATAATGCACAGAAACCTTCCTTTCGCCAGCAGTTTGCAGGAAAGGGTGCAGACCATTTGACGGTTACCAAAGATCCGGCAGATAAAGAGGACATTCAGGCGATGACTGGTGCTACGATTTCCTCGCGGGCAGTGACGCGGGGAGTCAAACAGGCTGTCGAGGAAGTGGCAGCTTTGCAGGGAGGGAAATGACATGAAGGAATTGTGGAATATCTTCAGCAAAGGCCTGGTGGCTGAAAACCCGATTTTTATCCTTGCCTTGTCGCTTTGTCCTGCCCTGGCGGTCACTACGAGCGTTATTAACGGCCTTACGATGGGGCTTACGGTTACCTTTGTCATTACAACGAATAATGTGGTGGTATCTATCGTGCGCAAATGGGTAAATCCCAAAGTGCGCGTGCCGGTTTACATCACTTCGATTGCGACCATTGTCACGGTAGCGCAGTTGGTCCTGCAGGCGTATTTCCCCGAACTCTATAAGGCCTTGGGAATTTACTTGGCGTTGGTGGTGGTTTTTGCCATCATTTTGGCCCGGGCGGAAGTCTATGCGTCCAAGCATGGTGTGGTGAAATCCTTTGCGGATGGTTTTGGTATGGGGTGCGGGTTTACGCTGGCCATGTTGATTATCTCGGTGATCCGTGAGCTTGTCGGTGCTGGGACGATTCTGGGAATGCCAGTCTTTGGCGATGGCTATAATCCGATGCTGATGATGGTACTGCCGCCAGGGGCGTTTATCCTGATTGGTTATCTGGTAGCGGCAACGAAAACTTGGAACAAACACGTAGAGGAAAAGAAGGCGAAGGAAGCGCGCCGCATGGAGTTGATGAAGGGAGCTGAGTCGTAATGGCAGAATATCTTACCTTGTTTATCGGCGCAGTTGTCGTCAACAACTTTGTGCTGACAAAGTTTCTGGGGCTTTGCATTTTCTTTGGAATTTCCAAAAATCTCAGTGCCTCCGTGGGCATGGGCATGGCGGTTACTTCGGTTATGACCATGAGCTCAATCCTCGCTTGGATTGTGTACTTTTTTGTACTGCAGCCCTTGGGACTGACGTTTCTTACGACGATTGTATTCGTCGTGCTGACGGCAAGTTTTGTGCAGCTGCTGGAGCTCATCATCAAGAAGCAGGCCCCGGCACTCTACAATATGTGGGGCATTTATCTGCTGCTCATTGCTACGAACTGTATCGTGCTGGCGGTGCCGCTTCTCAATGTGGAGAACAGCTATAGCCTGCTCAAGAGTATTGTTTTTGCGATTGGCTCAGGTCTTGGGTTTGCCTTGGCGATTATCTTGATGGCATCTCTGCGGGAAAAGCTTGCCTATGCAGATGTTCCTAAACCGTTGGAGGGAATTGGCATCGCCTTTATCCTGGCTGGAATGCTTTCCTTGGCGTTCCTCGGGTTTTCGGGAATGCTGTGAGGAGGTCGTGATAGATGATGAATACTGCGATTATGATTATTGTGGTGCTGGTGGGGATTGGCACTTTCTTTGGCGTGGTGCTGGCACTGGCGGATAAGAGATTTGCGATGGAGGTAAATCCGCTCATCCATGAAGTCGAGGATATATTGCCGAAAGGACAGTGTGGCGCTTGCGGATTCGCCGGCTGTGCGAAATATGCGGAGGCGGTTGTCGAGGATGAGACGGTACCGCCCAATCTCTGTGTGCCGGGCAAGGCGGCAGTAGCGGCAAAGGTAGCAGAACTCACAGGCAAAAAAGCCGAGGCTGCGGAACCGAAATATGCGCAGCTGAAATGCCGCGGTACGAAAACGGCTGCGGTAATGGCGGCTAGATATGAGGGCATTCATGACTGTGCGGCGGCAAAACTCATTCAGGGCGGGCCCAAGGGCTGCAAATATGGCTGCATCGGTTTTGGCAACTGCGTGCGCGCCTGTCCGTTTGGGGCGCTTTCCATGGGAGAAGATGGCCTGCCGATCGTTGATAAGGCAATCTGCACGGGGTGTGGCAAATGTGTTTCCACCTGCCCGCAGGCGATTTTGACCCTTCAGAGTTTTGAGGTTCCGGTACAGGTTGAATGCAGTTCGCATGATAGGGGGCCGGTGGCGAAGAAACTCTGTCAGAATGCCTGCATTGGCTGTGGCCTTTGTATGCGCAGCTGCGAACATGGTGCGATCAAGATTGACCGGTTCGTGGCCGTGGTGGATCAGGAAATCTGCAAGACCTGTGACACCCCCACCTGCCTTGCCAAGTGCCCAACCAAGGCGATACAGGAACTGGTGGCAGGGCGTATGATGAAGGAGGTGGTATAATACAGGTGGCATATTTTTAGTAAAGGATTGATTTTATGAATACTGAAACGGAAGAATTACTGGACTTTGTTGCGGAGTGCCCAACGCCCTTCCATACGGTTCAAGCCAGTGCGATGCGGCTGCGGCTGGCAGGATTTCGAGAGCTTTCGCTGACGGATTCCTGGCAGATCGAGCGGGGCGGAAAGTACTTCGTGACGGTATACGATTCGACGCTGCTGGCCTTCGTGGTGGGAGAGTCCGATGGGCAGCTGCGGATGGCGGCGGCTCATACGGATTTTCCCTGCTTCCGGTTAAAACCGCAGGCTGGTATGGTGAAAGAAAAATGCGGCCTATTGAATGTAGAAAAATACGGCGGTTTGATTTTGCGCACTTGGCTGGATCGGCCGTTGTCATTAGCGGGAAAAATCGTGGTTCGTGGCGAAGATGCCTTTAATCCGGAAATCCGTCTCGTGGATTTCCAGCGGCCGCTGGTGACAATCCCCAGCTTGGCCATTCACATGGACCGGGAGGTAAATGATGAAGGAAAACTCAATGTCCAGACGGATATGCTGCCACTGGCAGCTGTCTTCGGCGGAGTGGAATCTTTGGGGGCAGATGCTGATGCCAAGACTTTTTTCGTGGATTGGCTGGCAGAGGAACTGGGTACAGCCGTTGAGGATATCCTTTCCTATGAGTTATCCCTTTATCCGGTGGAACATGGTTGTACGGTAGGTTTGCATGAGGAAATGGTATCTTCCCCGCGGCTGGATAATCTCACTTCGGTAAAAGCCTGCCTGGATGGAATTTGCGGGGCAGCGGAGACCGGCACGGGTATCCGGCTGATTGCTCTCTTTGACAATGAAGAGGTGGGGAGCTGCACGAAGCAGGGGGCGGCGTCCGCCGTCCTTATGCAGGTGCTGGAGCGCTTGTACACCGCCTTGGGAAAATCCCAGGAAGACCTGCTGCGGGATATTGCCGCAGGATTCCTTCTCTCGGTGGATGTAGCCCATGCGGTTCATCCCAATTATGCCGATAAAGCGGATCCGGCTGTCCGGCCGGTGCTGGGGGCGGGGCTTACCTTGAAGCAGGCTTGCAGCCAGTCTTATGCCGGTGATGCCGAAGCGGTGGCGGTGGTTCGCGGTCTTTGCGAAGCACAGGGTATCAAGTGGCAGCAGTTTGTCAATCGCAGTGACAGCCGCGGCGGCTCAACGCTGGGCTCGATTGCCTCGGCATTGGTACCCATGCGAACGATGGATATCGGGGTTCCGATTCTCGCGATGCATTCCGTACGGGAAACCATGGCGGGGACAGATCAGGAGGCCTTGTCAAAACTCCTGCAAGTGTTTATGGGTGATTGAGTGTGTAATGTATACAGATATACTTTACAAAAGACAAGATTTTTTATATCATGCTTGTTGATTATGTATATATGCTATGCTATAATTACATACGTGGTATGAAAAATATTGTATGCAAAAATGGACATAGGAGGCGTTTGTATGGACTTTGGTAAATTCAAGAAGTTGGCAGCCATTGGCATGGCTATGGTCGTTTCGGCAGCAGTTCTTACAGGCTGTGGCGGCGATGACGGCGGTAAGAAATTTCTGAATATCGCGACGGGCGGTACAGCTGGTACGTATTATCCCATTGGTGGTGCAATGGCCGAAATCCTTAACAAGGATATCAAAGGTATGAACGCCAGTGCTCAGAGTACCGGTGCTACCGTGGCAAATATCAATATGCTGAAGGATGGCTCGGTGGATCTGGCTATTGTTCAGAATGATATTACCTATTATGCCGTGAATGGTACGGAAATGTTCCAGGATAAGAAAGTGGACAACATTCGCGGTATCGCAACGCTGTATCCAGAGACTTGCCAGTTTGTAACCTTGGACAGCTCGGGAATCAAATCCATCAAGGACTTGAAGGGCAAGAAGGTGGCAGTCGGTGCAGCTGGCTCTGGTGCTGAGGCAAACGCCCGCCAGATTCTCGAAGCGTATGGAATTACCTATAATGACATCGAAGTTCAGTACCTGTCCTTTGCGGAAGGTGCTAGTGCCCTCAAGGATGGCAACGTTGACGCAGCTTTCCTGACGGCAGGCTATCCAACGGCATCGGTTCAGGATATCAGTTCCCAGAACAAGATTCGACTGCTGCCGGTAGACAGCGACAAGGCTGAGGCGCTGATTGCGAAGTATCCGTTCTACACGAAGACGACGATTCCGGCAGGAACGTATGCAGGCTTCAATGAGGAAGTTCAGACGATTTCCGTTATGGCTATGCTGGTTGCTACGGATAAAGTTGATGATAAATTGGGTTATGAGATTGCCAAGGCAATCTTCTCGAATCTCGACCGGCTGCAGGCAGCTCATTCGGTTGGCAAGCTCATCACGAAAGATGGTGCGATGAAGGGAATGTCCTTGCCGATGAACACTGGTGCTGAGAAGTTCTTCAAGGAATAAGTAAAGCAGTTAGCCTTCCTCCGTATCGTTGAGGAAGGCTAATTACGTGAGAGGAAAGTGACAAAATTGTGTTGGTGGAAACGGCCGATGGTTTGGCTTGGTGTTCTTTTCCTATTGCTGGGCGGTGGATACATTCTCAGCAGGCCGTGTCTATTTGTTAAGGCAGGCGGCAATCGCGTGGCAGTAATGCAGGCATCACCTGGTACGGCGTTTTCCATTCGCTTCATTCATTCCGTACAGAAAACGCCGGTGGAAGAATATCTGGCGATCGATGAGGATGGTCATAGTTTTGTCCTTCACTCTACGAAGTATCAATCCTTTGGTGTCGGACTTCCGTTCCTGGAGGGAGATGGGGAGTTTCGGCAGGAAGGGGATTATTACATCATGGATAATATGGAACGGCATTTTCCGTCGCTTACACTCCGAACAGGGGTGGGCACGAAACTGACTCTTTTTCTTGGGGGGCAGGAATACCGTATCTATGAATCTTATCCACCGGGAACGCCGGTAGAAATCTATGTCAATTCACTAGGAAAGGGTTTGTTATCATGAAAGAGTCTGAAGCAAAGAGAGCCGAGGACGTCCTGAAGGAATTCGATAAAGAGTCCGATACCATGGAGTATACGGGCTTTATGGCGAAAATCGTGGCGGCTATTGCCATAGCGTTCTCGGTATTTCAGCTGTACACCGCTACTTTTGGCGTGCTGGATGCACAGCTGCAGCGTGGTATTCATCTTGGGTTTGGCTTGGCGTTGGTATATCTTTTATACCCGACTTGCAAATCTTGGTCGCGCCATAAAATTCACCCATTGGATTTGGTGTTGGCTGTCTTGGGGGCAGCTGCTCCTGCCTATATCATCTACGAATTTCAGAATCTCGTTTTGCGGGCGGGTACCGTTTCGGATGTCGATTTGGTCGTAGGTGCTGTGGGGATTTTGCTGGTCATTGAGGCTACCCGTCGTGTCGTAGGACTGCCGATGGTTTGCGTAGTCTTGGTGTTCCTGGGCTATGCTTTTGCTGGGCCGTACATGCCGGGTGTGTTGGCCCATCGCGGACTGACGCTTTCGCAGTTGGTCAGCCATCTGTATTTTACGACCGAGGGGATCTTTGGTATTCCTTTGGGTGTTTCTTCGACGTTTATTTTCTTATTTATCCTCTTTGGAGCATATCTGGAATCTACGGGGCTGGGGAAATTCTTCATCGATTTGGCCAATGCCATTGCCGGCTGGGCCAGCGGTGGTCCGGCCAAAGTGGCGGTGCTGTCTTCTGGCTTGATGGGAACGGTATCCGGTAGTTCGGTTGCCAATGTCGTTGGTACAGGGTCGCTTACGATTCCGATGATGAAAAAGCTTGGGTATCATAAGAACTTTGCTGGCGCTGTAGAGGCAGCAGCTTCCACGGGCGGTCAGCTTATGCCGCCAGTAATGGGCGCTGCAGCCTTTCTTATGGCAGAATTTGTCGGTGTGCCGTATATCGACATTGTCAAAGCGGCTGTGGTTCCAGCATTGCTCTATTTTGCTGGTGTTTGGCTGGGCGTCCATTTTGAGGCAAAGCGTAAGAACCTCAAGGGGATTCCGCGTGATCAGCTGCCCAAAATCCTGACACTTTTGAAGGAACGCGGTCATCTGGCTTTACCGCTGATCCTCATTGTCTATTTACTCGTGTCAGGGTATACGCCGATGCGGGCTGCGCTGGTGGCAATCGTTTTGTCCATTGTCTGCTCGGCCCTTCGCAAGTCAACCCGCATGAAGCCGATTGAGATTGTCCGTGGCTTGGAAAAAGGTGCCCGCAATGTCTTGGGTGTATTGGTAGCTTGCGCTGCAGCGGGTATTATCATTGGTGTAGTAACCAAAACAGGTGTCGGACTTAAATTGGCGTCTGGTCTGTTGGAATTGTCCGGTGGAATGTTGTTGCCGACGATGTTTTTCACGATGATTACGGCGATCATTTTGGGTATGGGCGTGCCGACTACGGCTAACTATGTCATTACGTCGACGATTGCGGCTCCGGCGCTCGTACAGATGGGCGTACCGGTTTTGGCGGCGCATATGTTTGTGTTTTACTTTGGCATCATTGCCGATGTAACGCCGCCGGTGGCATTAGCTGCTTATGCCGGGGCTGGCATAAGTGGTGGCAATGCGCTGAAAACGGGTGTCAATGCTTCGAAGCTGGCTATTGCGGCGTTCATCATTCCCTACATTTTCGTGCTGTCGCCGGTTATCCTGATGATGGAAGGGACGGCTGTAGATCTGCTGTTGTCGACAGTCACTGCGCTTATCGGAATGGTGGCACTGTCCTCGGCGTTGATTGGTTATCTGGCGGATCATTGCCGTACGCCGGAACGCATCCTGCTGGTAGTTGGTGGCCTTTTGATGATTAAACCGGGACTTTTGACAGACGTCGTCGGAATCGCCATCTTTGTGATTATTCTGTTGTTCCAGCAAAAACGGAAACAGCAGATACAAACGGTGTAATAAAAGGAAAAGGGGCTGTTGCATGAGTGAGAAATTACTTATGCACAGCCCCATTAGCTTTTCAACTTGACGATATCTTAAAAGTAAGAGCAAAATACAGGAATTTTGAGCGCAAGACACCAGACGGTCTGAAAATCGTCTTTGTTTCTTGCGCTCTTTGATTTTTTAAGCAGCGTTATCCACAGGGATTAAGTGCCGGTTAAGCTTTTCTGCCTGTATTTTGCAATGCAGCTTTTGAATGTTATAAGCCATTGCAAGCAGCATCGTTTCCACAAGGACATTTTTATTGCCACGGGTTAAAAATCGGCGGAAGCTCATATCCGCTTTTACCACGGCAAAGGCTCCTTCTGCCTGAATGCTGC
>NZ_JNKI01000017.1 GCF_000702005.1 Selenomonas sp. ND2010
AGCGGATATGAGCTTCCGCCGATTTTTAACCCGTGGCAATAAAAATGTCCTTGTGGAAACGATGCTGCTTGCAATGGCTTATAACATTCAAAAGCTGCATTGCAAAATACAGGCAGAAAAGCTTAACCGGCACTTAATCCCTGTGGATAACGCTGCTTAAAAAATCAAAGAGCGCAAGAAACAAAGACGATTTTCAGACCGTCTGGTGTCTTGCGCTCAAAATTCCTGTATTTTGCTCTTACTTTTAAGATATCGTCAAGTTGAAAAGCTAATGGGGCTGTGCATAAGTAATTTCTCACTCATGCAACAGCCCCTTTCTTTTCTATTATCTATCCATCTATTAACTACAGCTGCTAACAAAAAAACCATCAGCCAAATGACTGATGGTTTTTTCCAATTCCGTATAAAAACGCAAGAATTAACGTTTCGAGAACTGCGAAGCTTTACGAGCTTTCTTGAGACCGTATTTACGGCGCTCTTTCTCACGCGGATCACGCGTTACGAAACCAGCTTTCTTCAGAGCCGGGCGAAGCTCAGCATCCATTTCCATGAGTGCACGGGTGATGCCATGACGAATAGCACCAGCCTGACCAGTTACACCGCCACCTGCAACGTTAGCGATGACGTCATACTTGTCGTTAGTCTCCGTAAGGTTGAGCGGCTGACGAACAATCAGTTCCAGCGTGCCCAGACCAAAATACTCTTCCATGCTACGACCGTTGATCGTAACTTTGCCTTCGCCTGGAACCAGACGAACACGGGCAACGGAAGATTTTCTGCGGCCAGTGCCGTAGTAGCTTACTTGTGCCATTTAGAAGTTCCTCCCTTTCCAGATTAGCGAATGTTCAGCTCGAGCTTTTCCGGCTTCTGAGCTGCATGCGGATGCTCGCTGCCAGCATAAACGCTGAGTTTGCGATACATCTGAGCACCGAGGCGGTTATGCGGCAGCATGCCTTTGATAGCGTGCTCCAGAACGCGCTCCGGGAACTTCTCGAGCATCAGGCCAGCCGACGTGAACGTCGTGCCACCCTGGTAACCGGAATGACGGAAATAAGTTTTGTCCGTCAGTTTCTTACCCGTGAATTTTACTTTCTCTGCATTGATGACGATGACGTAATCACCCGTATCAACGTGCGGAGTAAAGGTCGGTTTATTTTTACCGCGAAGAACTTTTGCGACTTCAGCTGCGAGGCGGCCGACAGTCTGGCCTTCAGCGTCTACAACATACCATTTGCGCTCGATATTGGATGCATTTGCCATAAACGTTGTCTTCATGCGATTTCCCCCCTAATAATTTCATTTCTAATTTTATCGGTATATGATGCTCTTGTATTCGGCTTCCGGGGCTAATGGATGCCTGATTCCGTAACATCACATAGAAATATTCTACTCATAAAAGTGCAACAAGTCAAGGGCTTTTTTGTATTTCCCTAGAAATTTTCTCTAAGTTATCCACGAGTTTTTTGTGGATAACTTAGCCTTCGCCGCTAAAGCCTTTGATGGTTTTTTTCAGTCCCTTTTTCAGACTCGTATGCGGATTCCAGTTGAGTTTCTCTCTTGCCCTCGCACAGTCTAACACCAAATTCCCCTGCAATTGGCTGCCAGCCGAACCAACGGAAACCTCCAGTTTTTTCCACGTTACATCTTCCAGCAAATGTATCAATTCCCTGGTATTCGTCGCCATACCAGAGCTCAAATTATAGACTGCATTAACTTCATCCGTTAAGAGTGCTGCATTTACGCCAGCGGCTACGTCGCCAGCATAAAGGAAATCATGGGATTTCCCATCACCATAAATCGTTATCGCATTACCCGCTATGATTTTTTTGACAAAGGACCCGATGATGCCGCCCTCACCGCTTTCGCGTTGTCGTTCTCCATACACATCCGCCAAGCGCAAGATAATATAATTGAGTCCATAGAGACGCTGATACATCACCAGATACTCTTCTACTGTCTTTTTGCTAAGTCCATAAAACGAGCAAGGAGCCAATTCCTGTATTTCGCTAACAGGCTGCCGATTCTCCGGCACATTCCCATATACTGCCGATGCAGACGAAAAGACAACCCGCTGCACATCGCTTTTACGGGCTGCCTCTAAGATATTAACGGTTCCGATTATATTCTCCATCGCATCAAACGCAGGATCAGCCAAGGAATCCTTGACGGTAGTCTGAGCCGCCAAATGCACCATCCAATCAAAACGTGCCTTCATAATGCGCGGAATTACTGCAGCGGACCTCACATCCATTTCCCACGATTCGCAATCAGCCGGTACATTATCCCAATCGCCGGTACTTCCATTATCGAGCACCGTTACCGCATGTCCTTCCGCCAGAAGCCGGCGCACAACATGCGAGCCAATAAATCCAGCTCCACCTGTTACCAAAACCTTCATAACAGATTCCCCTCTTTATTCCCTGAATTCTCAGCGCAATTCTCCCAAATGAGCGGTACTATTCAACAGTTCAACGGTAGGATTGCCCTCGGCATCATATCGCACGATATTTACCGCTGTATTGAACTGACGGATACTCCAAAGATACTGAAGCGGCATGTGCAGGGCTGCTGTCAGCATCGTGCGCAGAACTGCTCCATGCGCCGCAATCATGATGGTCTGCCCCTCATGTTTCTGTATCAATTCCTGCAAACGCGACATTGCCCGCTGCTGAACTTCGGGGAAGGATTCCCCATGCGGGATATTAAGAATATCGGGATGCGCCAGGAAATTCTTCATGGCATCCGGCCAGGAAGCAACAATCTGCTCATAGGTAAGCCCCTCCCAATCGCCAAAACTTAGCTCGCGAAAAGCAGGCTCCAAGTTCACCTCTAGCGCGAATCGCTTTGCCACTGTCTCAGCAGTAACTCGTGCGCGAATGAGATCACTGGAATAGATTGCATCGATATGCGCTACCGGGAAATTCGCCGCTAATTTTTCCGCCTGATCAACTCCTGCCGCCGATAAGGCCACATCCGACTGCCCCTGATATCGGCCACTAACATTCCACTCCGTCTGTCCATGACGGACAAAAACCACTTTTACCATGAATTACAATTCCTCCAATGCTGCCAGCAGCTGTTCGTTTTCCGCCGGCTGGCGAACGGCGATGCGCACATAGCTTTCGCCATCTAATCCCAAATAATTCGCACAATCTCTCACTAAAATGCCCTTATCCCGAAGCTTTTGCGTAAATTCGCGGCTGGTGAGTCCCGTACCACGAATGTCCAATAACATAAAATTGACACTGGGCCGATAGGCACGAATTCCTCGGCAGCCATCAATGCGTTCGTAGAAGCGCTGCATTTCTTCCGCGATAAACTTCTTGCTCTGTTGCTGGTAGTCCTTATCGTTCAATGCTGCCACACCAGCTTTTTGTGCCAGCAGATTAACATTCCAGACATCTTTGCCCGCATTAAGCCGTTGCGCAAGTTTTGGGCAGGCCGTGCCAAAGCCCAGCCGCAGGCCAGGCAGCGCATAAAATTTTGTCATTGACTGAATTACGAAGAGATTCGGATATTCCGTTACCAGATCGCGAACCGTATAACGACTGTCATACGGCAAAAAATCCAGGAAAGATTCATCGACTACCAGCCACTGATGACCGCCCCGCATTTCTTCGAGCAGATGAACCAACTCATTGCGTGTGATAAGCGATCCGGTAGGATTGTTCGGATTTCCCAAAATAATACAATCGGTTACCGCCAGCGCTCCCATAAAGGAATCCCAATCGATACGGAAATCATCCTCCGGGTCAAGGTGGAATAAATTCACCTTAGCACGCGCCGCCAACGCCGCCCGTTCGTACTCACTGAACGACGGAACCGGCAGCAAAACATTGCGCGGACGCACCGTCTGCAAAAAAAGATAGAAAAGCTCTGCGGCACCATTGCCCAGTACAATCTCTTTTTCCGAAACATTATACGATTCCGAAATAGCTTTTTTCAATTCGGCGGCATCCGGATCTGGATAATGAATGACTTCATGGACAGCTAAGGAAATGGCCTGATAAACGGCCGGGGACAATCCCTGCGGATTCACATTCGCTGAAAAATCCAGCCAAGCTTCGCCATTTTTTCGCGCAGTATAAACGTTGCCACCATGCTCAAACTTTTCCATCATAATCACTCTCTTTCCTTTTTTTCCAGCTTCCATGCAAGGCAATACTCCACGAATGATTTTGCTGCCTCCGGGCAGCCAGCAAAATGAAGATGCAAATAACTGCCAAGAACATTGTTAACCTGCCGCCCCGCGCCATAAGTCAAATTGTTACGAAGCTTAGTAAAGCAAAAGGGTCTTTCCGCGTCCTCCCTCTCCTGTTCTCGCGAAAAATGAAATTCATGGCCACGAAGCTTTGTCCCCTTGGGTCCCAAAAACGAATCTTGCCTGAGGACAGCTTCCACATAACCAACCATCTGCAGTTTTGGGGTCATGACCGCCTGTCCCGAAAACACGCCAGTCATCGCATAAACCTCGCCAGCAAAATCCTGCAGGCTGTCCATCAGATACATATAGCCACCACATTCCGCATAGATTGGCATGCCCGCCGCAGCTTTTTCCTGAATTTCCTGCCGCATGGATCGGTTGGCCGCGAGCTGCGCGGCGAACATCTCGGGAAAACCACCGCCAATCAATAAGCCATCCACATCAGGAATCCCTTTGTCCCGAAGCGGACTGAAAGGAACAAGTTCTGCCCCAAAGTGCTTTAAAACATCCAAACTCGTAGGATAGTAAAACGAAAAGGCTTCATCCAGTGCTACCCCAATGCGGCATAGCTTCAGTTTCTGCCCATCCTTCCGATAAAGCGTTCGGACCTTCAATGGTTTTGCTGTTTGAGCCAACCGCAGCAGCGCCTCTAAATCCAGCTGACGCGCTGCTGCGCGTCCCATCTTGCCGATTACCTCCTGCTCGTCGTTTTCCTCGACGGGCAAAAGCCCCAAATGACGCTCCGGCAGCTTCAGTTCCTCATTGCGCCGCAACGCTCCATAAACCTCAATGCCGATTGCCTTCATCGCTTCACGAATCATGGCTTCATGAGTATCCGACCCCAAACGGTTTAAGATGACGCCTGCCAACTGCACCGTTGGGTCATAATCTCGAAATCCCTGTGCGATGGCAGCGGCCGATGCGCCCATAGATTTGGCATCAATGACTAAAAGCACCGGTGCATCGAGAAGTTTTGCCACAGACGCGGTGGAACTTACGCCCCGTCTTCCTCCATCGTATAACCCCATAACGCCTTCAACTACCGCGATATCGGCCCCTTCACAGGCTGCAGCAAAAATCGCCGGCACAGCATTCTCGGGCGTCAGCCAAGTGTCAAGATTATGCGCCGGCCGGCCACTGGCTAATTTATGATATCCTGGATCGATGTAATCGGGACCAACTTTAAAGGACTGCACCTTAAGGCCACGTTCCCTAAGTGCCGCCAATAACCCGGTAACAATTGTCGTCTTTCCCGATCCTGACTGGGTTGCTCCAATGACAATCCGCGGGATTGCATACTGATTTGCGTACTGCAACGAAACACCTCTTCTGCTACGATTTCACCTTGATTATCTAAAAAGTTCTACAAACTCTTCACATTTTCCTTCTGCCACCTGAACGCCCCCGCCCTGCAGGCGTGTCTGCATGAGCAGCACTAAGTGGGGAAAGCGCTGGCGAATCATTTGCGTGCCCAGTTGCAGCGACGCATCCGAAAACTTCTCCGGCCAAAGCACGCCAATCACCGTACCGCTATGGGCAACGTTGATTCCCAAAGCACCGTGCTGCCTTACAAAAGCCAACAGCTCCTCCAATCCTTCCTTATACAAAAGCGATTGATTATTCAAGGCACTCATAACTGCTGCCTCAGCAATGAGCGCCTCATCCTGCGCCTGCCAGCCCTCTTCAAATAAAGCCAGCGCCTCTGCCGAACGATTTTCCCCATCCTCTTTAACCTGCTCGTGATAACGAAGGGTATCGACCGCACCGCCGGTATCGAAAATCGAAATGCGAAAAGCCGGCAAGCCGTGATAGCTTGCCAGCCAATCGCCATTCATATGGTTGATGCAGACCACTTGCGGATAAAAAACTCCATCTGTCGGTTCGATACTGGCTGCCATACGCATGATTTCTTCCGGATACGTGCGATAATCAAAAGCCAATGCCACAGCCACTACCGTTGCGGCAATATCCGCACTAGAAGAAGCCATCCCCTTTCCTCTCGGCAAACTCGATTCCAGACAAAGTCCCCAGGGAAGCTCCTCCTTCCCCAGACTAGTCAGTGTTTTTTCCAACGCCATCAGCGACTTTCGTCCCAAGCCATGAATACCCGACAACGCATCGGAAATTCGAACCGTTGTATAACTTCCCACCGGGCAGGTGACAAGAAACGGGTTCCCTGCTTTCATCCCCTGCAGGAGTTCCCCACAAGAACCGGGAACGCGAACCATCAATTCCATACCTTACGCTCCTAAATAACTATTTTTCAGCGCCACAAAATGTGCAAACCGCCTGGAATCCAAGAAGTCACCAGAAATACCACCAATACCATCGTCTCTGTGAGAGTTTCCACTGCTCCATACGTATCTCCGGTCAGTCCGCCAAGCTTACTGGTCAGCCAGGCTCCAAGCAGCCAGGCAAAGCCCAAGCCAACGGCCAGCGCCGCAATGGCTGCCTGCCCCCAGGGAACTACAAACAGCAGCGTCGTGATGCCAGCAACTGCCAAAGTCTTTTTATCGGCCATATCCGAAAACGCTTTTCCCATGCCCTCCGGGCGCGCATACGGAAAAAAAGCGATAACCATAACCATCGCCATGCGGCCAATAACCGGCATGACAAAGAGTGCCGTCATAAGCAGTACCAATTTGATATCACGAAGCACCGTCCAATTTATCATCATCAAGGAGACCAAGGCTATGACCCCGAACGCCCCCACGCGGCTGTCCTTCATGATTTCTAGTTTTCGCTCCCGACTGCGAGCTGAAAAAACGCCATCGGCCGTATCCATATAGCCGTCAAGCAGCAGGCCGCCCGTCACCAGCACCGGCAGCAAAACTAAAACCGTCGTGACAAAATTCGCCCAGCCAAAAACCGCCACCAAACACCAGGTCACCAGCATGTAAATCAAACCTAACACGACCCCCACCAACGGAAAAAATTTCGTACTGCGGCCAAAATCCTCCATCGTCAGATCCGGCTGATTCTTCACATGAATGCGCGTTAGAAATTGCAATGCAGTAATAAATGAATTCATCGCTACTATCCTCCTGGCTGTTTCTGATGGTTATTTCGCTTCATAACCCAAACATGGCATACGCAATGAGGATAAACATCACCGTCACGGTGTACATCATGCGAATCGACTCCATAATATGCTTGGGTGCTATCATCTCGATGACATCTCCCATATATGCCCGAAAATGCTTCTTGCCAAAGTAAGAATTAACACCGCCCAATCGGACATGCAAAGCCCCTGCAACCGTAGCTTCCGCATAACCGCCATTAGGGCTTGGATGCTTTTCCGCATCTCGAAGCATTACCCGATAAGCATTCTTATAATCAAAGCCCAACACCCAGGCCGCAAAGATAAACAAGACCCCTGTGATACGCGCTGGAATGTAGTTCAAGACATCATCAAGCTTGGCTGCTGCCCGGCCAAAATACAGGTATTTATCGTTCTTGTAACCAATCATCGAATCCATGGTATTCGCGGCCCGATAGAGCACTGCTAGTGGAACTCCGCCAATGACGAAAAAAAAGAGTGGCGCGATAATACCATCGACGGTATTTTCGGCAATTGTTTCAACAGCAGCACGGGCAATTTCCGAATCGTCAAGATTTTCCGTATCACGGCCAACAATCCAGCCTACTTTTTGGCGTGCCTCTTCCAATTCGCCGAGAATAAGCAGCGTGTAGATGCCCTTCCCCGCCTTGGCAAGACTCTTAGGGGAAATAGTAAACGACAACAAAATACCGCCGACTACCGCGGAACCAAAAGACCACGGAATTCGATAGGAAAGCATCATGATCGCCGCAGCCGCTTCATAGGAAACCAACAGCGTAATCAGTACGAGCATAGCCCCCATTGCAAATTTTTTGCCATCGCTGTCTTCTTGTTGATAAAACCACGTTTCCAAAGCACTGATGAGTTTTCCCATCAATACCACAGGATGCCAGCGGCTGTTGGGATCACCGATAACAGTATCCACCAAAAAAGCGATAATTGCCGTCAGCATAATTTTTCCCCCATGATTTCCGAAAGCTTTTCCATGTCCAGGCTCTCGCGAACCACAGCGGCCAAGTGATTATAGGCCTTTTCTTTCTCTGCTCTTACATTGCGCTGAACGGCAAGTGGCGCGAGCCCCTTGCGGCCGCGCAAGGCATTAATCACCTGGCGGCGGAAATCGTCGTGATCAAAGATGCCATGAATATAGGTTCCCACCACGTCTCCCTTGTGTCCCTCGGTTCCTTGCGCCACTGCGCCATCCCAATTGTCCACTTCCTGCGCAGCCTTGGCGCGGATATGAAAAGGATGAGGAACCGCTGGCCCAAACTTCGTCTTTCCCATGTGAATTTCATAGCCTGGCATATCTTGAGCCGTCAGAACCTGCCCGAGGAAGGGCAGCTGAATGCAGTCCGCTGTCACCTGAGTCGTACGCTTCTGTGCGGCAAACGTTGTCTCCATATCCAAGTAGCCAAGACCTTCAATATCCTCATGCTCCGACTCCGTATGTTCCGGGTCATGAACTGCCGTTCCGAGCATCTGATAACCGCCACAAATCCCCCAAAGCGGCGTACCAGCCGCTACCTTATCGGCTATTGCTGTTGCGATTCCCGTTTCCCGCAAATGAATGAGGTCCTCGGTCGTATTTTTCGACCCCGGCAAAATAATCATATCAGGCTCGCCAAGTTCTTCCTTGTTGGAAACATAATAAAGAGATACATCCGGCTCCGCTGCCAGACTGTCAAAATCGGTAAAATTCGATAATTTCGGCGTCTGAATTACGGCAATCTTTATTGGTGCATCCAAGGAAACAGGGTGCTTTTCCTCCAGGGAAACCGAATCCTCATCATCAATCCCCAGTGCTTCAACATGAGGAACCACCCCCAAGACAGGCTTGCCCGTCTTCTGTTCCAAAAACTCGATAGCTGGAGTCAAAAGGCTCACATCGCCACGGAACTTATTGATAATAAGCCCCTTGACCAAATTGCGTTCCTCTTCGTCTAAGAGTTCCAGAGTTCCTACCAACGCCGCCAATGCACCGCCACGATCGATGTCCGCAATCAAAAGGACCGGAGCCTGTAAATATTTGGCCACGCGCATATTTACGATGTCATTGGCCTTGAGATTGACTTCTGCGGGACTGCCAGCTCCCTCGATAACCACCGTATCGTATTCTGCCTGCAGCCGCCCTAGCGATTCCTTCACCGCATCAAAGGCCTTTAGACTATACCCCTTATGATATTCCCG
This sequence comes from Selenomonas sp. ND2010, assembly GCF_000702005.1. Taxonomy (GTDB): domain Bacteria; phylum Bacillota; class Negativicutes; order Selenomonadales; family Selenomonadaceae; genus Selenomonas_A. The sequence continues at coordinate 9,453 of NZ_JNKI01000017.1, forward strand.
GGCACTCATGTTGCCGATTGGTTTTCCCATTAAAACCACCTGCGAGCAGCTGTTGCCAGTAGGTTTGAGCAAAACCGGATTCATGTCCACCATCGGCTCTAACCCCGCCGCTTCCGCCTGAGCCACCTGCGCCCGTCCCATCTCCTTGCCATCCCGCGTGACATAGGAGTTAAGCGCCATATTCTGCGCCTTAAACGGAACGACTTTGCGCCCCTGTTGATGGAAGATGCGGCAGAGGGCCGTAGTAATAATGCTTTTGCCCACATGAGAACTTGTCCCCATGAGCATAATAGCGTTGGACATGTGGATTCCTCCTTAAGCGAATGCTTTAATATTTACCGGTATTCCTGCAATGACCGCATAAACTTCAGCAGCTTCCTTGGCCAGCTGCTGATTGGCCAGTCCGCTGATATCCCGGTAGATGCGGCTGAGTTTGTTCTCAGGAACGATACCTGCGCCCACCTCATTCGTAACAAATACCACCACTGCGCCCTGCGCAGCAGCAGCCTGCGCAGCGGCAATGAGCTGGCTGATTTTCTGGCGAGTCAGCGCATAGATTTGCGCTGGCTTTGCCAGCTCTTGTTCTCCGAGCTGGCAAAGGATATTGCTGAGGTAAATCGTAATGCAGTCAAACAAAATGGCATCATGCTGCTGCGCTGCCGCCTCGATTGCCCGCTGCGCATCAAAGGGTGCCTCATAAGTTTGCCAATCCGCCGGCCGACGCTTGCGGTGTAGTTCCACCCGAAACTGCATTTCTTCATCAAAAATCTGTGAGGTCGCAATATAGGCGATTGCTTTGCCGCTTTGGGCAACCAAATTTTCGGCAAACGTCGATTTCCCCGAGCGAGCGCCGCCCGTTACCAACACGATTTTACCTTTTTTTTCTTCGTCCATATCAGCCTCGATCATTGTTAATCAAATACATCATGGCATTGATCGCAGCAGCGGCAATGGGGCTGCCGCCCTTTGTCCCCGCCACAGTGATATAGGGCACGATGCCATTTTCTGCCAACTCCTTTTTCGAATCGGCAGCACCAACAAAGCCTACGGGAATCCCGACGATGCAGGCAGGACGGACCCCCTCTTCACGAACGAGACGAAGCACTTCAAACAGGGCCGTAGGAGCATTGCCAATGGCTACTATGCTGCCGTCGAGTTTTTTGCCGAATCGACGCATCGCAGCCATCGAACGCGTTATTCCCTCAGCTTTGGCTTGCTTTGCCACTTCAGCATCTGCAATCAAGCAATGCACCTCGCCGCCAAAGGAAGCCAGTTTGCGCTTGTTGATCCCCGTGCGAACCATCTCGACATCGGTGTAGATATCCGAACCGCCTCGAAGTGCCTCAATCGCTTTCTCGATAGCGCCCTCACCAATGCGAATAATCGGTGCGTATTCCACATCCCCAGCGGCATGAATGATACGGCTGTAGACTTTCACGGCCTTCTCATCAAGCTTCAACTGGGAAAGATAAGGGGCGATGATTTCCATACTGCGCGTTTCAATTTCCATCGGTTGTTTGATAAACTCCATGTCCGTATCGCTCCTCTACAAACTTCAGGATTTCCTCATAAGTCCTGCCAACATTTCCATAATTCATCACCGGCCGATCGATGACAATAACTGGCAAATCCAGCTCGGCCGCCGCCGCAAACTTCGTATCGGTACCACCAATCGTACCGCTGTTTTTGGTGACGACGACATCGGCGTTATACCGCCGATATAATTCCTTATTGAGCTCTTTGGAAAACGGTCCCTGCATGCCAATAATCTGCCCCGGCGTAAGTCCCAGCCCTTCGCACAAACACATGACTTCCGCGGTAGGCAGCACCCTGGCAATTATATGACAGTCACGCAGATACTCCGACGTCGTAAATTTTTCCAAATTGCGGCTGCCTGTAGTCAGAAAAATATTTTTCCCCAACTTGGCAGCTAATTTTGCCGCCGATTCATAGTCATGCACAATGGATAATCGATCATAGTTGCTTGAAGTTAAATCCCTCTCATAACGGATATAAGGAAGCTGCAAATTCTTGCAGGCCGTCAAGCCATTTTGGGACATATTCACCGCATAGGGATGGCTCGCATCCACAAACAGACGGATGTCATGAACCCGCAGATATTCCTCCAATTGCTGCTGATCCAGCGGCTTATCGTTAATGATGAAGTTGCGGCCACGACAGTCGGCCAGCAGCTGCTCTCCATAGTGGCTCACCACCGACGCCGCCACATCATAACCGTTATCCAACAGATATTTTGCCAATTCGCGGCCATCCTGCGTACCGGCAGCGACAAAAATCATAAACCGTTCTCCTTATTCTGATAACCGCGCGGGGTAATCATCCAGCCATCTTTGACATAGGTCTGGCTATTACCGATGACCACCAGCGAAAACATATTGATGTCCTCTTGGGTAAAGTCTTCGAGCGTCGATATTACCTTTGTCTCCTTATCGCGGCTGGCAGCCGTAACAATCCCCACTGGCGTTTTGGGGTCACGGACCTTCAGCATGATTTCCCGGACCTCTTCAATATTTTTCACGCGTTTCTTGCTCTTGGGATTGTATAGTGCGGTAACAAAATCGCCCTGAGCCGCCATCTCGACACGCTTACGGATGAGCTCCCAAGGGGTAAGCAGATTGGATAGACTGATAACCGCAAAATCATGCATCAACGGTGCGCCAAGAACCGAAGCTGCCGCATTGACCGCCGAAACGCCGGCAATGACGCCACCGAACTCTGGGCGCTGCGCTTCCTCACGCTGAAGGATCAATTCCAACACGAGGCCGGCCATTCCATAGACACCGGCATCGCCACTGGATACTACCACGGTATCCCGGCCTGCCACGGCTTCCTCCACAGCCATGCGGCAGCGGTCAATTTCCTGCATCATCGCCGTGCCGATAACCTTCTTGCCCGCCAGCAGCGATTCCACCAGATTAATATAGGTATTATAGCCTGCGACTACTTCCGCCGCTTCAATCGCTTTTCTAGCCCGCGGGGTCATATCCTCAAGACTTCCCGGACCGATACCGATTACTGTTATTTTTCCCATAATAAAGCTACCGTCACTTTCTCAAATTTGGTTTTGCGAAGAGCCATCCGTCCGCCACGTTCCCCCACACAGCAATAAGCTGCTGCCTCGCAGACATTCCCAATACCAATGGTCTCTTTGACAAAGGACGACTCCTCCAGCTGATATTTCGCAATGTTCTGTTCCATTTCCGCATTTTCATAAAATCTTACGGGCCGCGCCAAGCTGTCCGCGGTAAAAAGGATTCCCGCCTCATGGCGTTTTACCGCCGTACTGGCAATGACATCCACAAAGGACCGATCCCGACCAATCATGCGGCAGGCCGTGTCAATCGCCGACATGACCACTGCTGCCGGTGTTCCCCGGCGGCAGCCCACGCCAGCAATCAAGCGGCGCGGCGACAAACAAAGTACATTAGCTGGCAACTCCGAAAGCTCCGGAAGATTGGCTTCCGAAACAATAACCGCATATAGCTGCTGATCTTCGGGCTGAATATTCATCAACTGACTGGTAATGCAAAGTTCAGCGGGCTGCCCGGACTGTTCCAGCATTCGTTTGTAGAACACGCTATGAGGCAGCGTTTTATCAATACGCCAAATAACTTTTTGGCCCTCCAACACCGCCGAATTGAGCGTTCCGATTCGTACCTTGGGCCATGGGCGCAAGCTCAGCCGCGCTGCCAACGCATCCGGAGCCAGACACTTATTGACATCCGTTGCCGTAGTGATGACCGGCGCCGCTCCCACGGCCTGGCAGAGCAGCTGCGTCAACACATTGGCGCCGCCAATATGCCCCGACAACAAGCTGATACCATGCTGCCCGCGCTCATCAAACACCACCACCGCTGGGTCCTTCAACTTACTTTCCAGCAAGGGAGCAATAGTCCGCACGACGATTCCCGTAGCCATAATGAACACCAGACCATCATAAATGGGGAAGGCTTCGGCCACCACCTGCGAGAGTTTCACAAAGCTGCGCGTCCCCTCCAGTGATTCCTGTTCCTTCGTCAGGACCTTCTCCGACACATAAATGGTCATCGTGCTGTCGAGACTTAACTGAAACGTTTTGGCTAATTCGTAGGCCTTTTTCGTTAAGGCAAAACAAGCTGTTCTCATTTGCTGGCCTCTCGGAACATATGGGAAAACTCCGGCGCATAGAGCCGCGAAAGCTCATAATCGGCACCGAGGCAGCGGCTGACTACAATCATAGCGGTACGATCAATATTTTTGTCTTTTATTTCCTCCACAATAGTTGCTAAAGTTCCCCGGACAATTTTCTGCTCCGGCCACGACGCCCGTTGCACGATGGCGATAGGCGTATCCGGCGTATAGCCGCCCGCCAATAACTCCGTTACCACCTTATCGAGCATTGTAATCGAAAGGTATATGCACATTGTCGACTGATGTGCCGCCAAACTCCGAAGTTTTTCTGCCTCCGGCACCGGGGTGCGTCCCTCGTTGCGCGTGATGATGACGGTCTGGGAAATCCCCGGCAAAGTATATTCCTGCTTGAGTGCCGCTGCCGCCGCAAAACAACTGCTCACGCCTGGAACGATATCGTAAGCGATTTTTTTCTTGTCAAAGGCATCCATCTGTTCCTGGATTGCTCCATAGACGGATGGATCGCCAGTATGCAGGCGAACCGTCGTCTTACCTTCCCGCTCAGCTTTTTCAATCACACAGACGACCTCATCCAGCGTCATCGACGCCGAGTTATGAATTTCTGCTCCTTCTTGGCAGAAATCCAGCAGCGCTGGATTAACCAGCGAACCGGCATAAATGACCACATCGGCCTCAGAAAGATACCGCTGTCCTTTAACGGTAATGAGCTCAGGATCACCAGGTCCTGCACCAACTATATGTACCATGAGATGTTCCTCCCATCTATTTTGCAAATGTTTTTATTCTTCCATACATCGCATCTATATATTATACAAATGACCGTCCAATAAGTCCATAGCACAAGCACGAAAGCCCAGCAGAAAATCTTCCTGCCGGGCTTTCCAAAATCTGAATTAGAATTTATACGTATAATGGAACATATAACTGATTGGCGCACCATAATAAGTCGAAGACGAATGGGAAATGACATCATGACGGTCCAGGACATTGCGGATCATCAGACTGAGTTCATTTGCCTTATCCGGCTCATAAGTCGTATTCCAAGTGGTGAGCAGATACGGTTTTGCATCGAACGAATGCTCAGACGACGGAGTCTGTACGCGTTTGCACAGATAAGAAGCCTTGAGGTTCGATGCCCATTTATCTTTTTTGTAGGTAATTCCAGTCGTCAGCTGCACACGCCCGTATTTGCGGTCCCAATAGCCTTTTGGGCTGCTCTTGCTTTCCGGATTCTGAACCGTCACACCCCAATGATAGGAAAGAGGCTTTGCGTCCTTGATATCCCAGCTGAGTTCGACACCAGTATTCCGGAAATCCTCATTGGTATATTCATACTCATTCTTTTTATCCTTCCAAGAAGCGCTGATATTGTCCTTGATGTCCATGTGGAACAAGGCCGCCTTCCATTTATGGGCGCCGTGGTTCTGCTTCCAGCCGAGCTCATAATTGATTCCCTTCTGCGGCTTCAAATTATAGTTAGGAATGGCCTTTTCGGATGAGCCATACATCTGCGCAAACGTCGGCATGATAAAGGACTGAGAAACATTCACATACAGATTATTGGCTTTATCCATCTTGTGGAGCCACTGGCCCGAGGCACTGAAGTTATGATAATTCTTGTCCATCCAGGCACCGTTGGTCCAAGTCTCCCGCACGCCAAAAATCCCCGTGTTTCTGGCATCAAAAGCCTGTTCAAGCTGTGAGAACACGCCAAAATTGTTGCGGGCATACTGAGCCGCTGGCTTAGTCGTATACGTGAGCAGCTTATCGTACTGCTCACGCTGAACCGAACTGCCGAGAATCCATTTGGTTTTCGGCGATAAAATCCAGCGGCGCTGCACATCGGCACCATAGGTTATATTTTTCTCGCGGGTATTATAGCGAGGTGCCTCGGTTTCCTTATCGCCTTTCGCAGTATTTTGGAAGTTCGTCACACCTTTTGACTCCACCGTACCCGTATTGAAATACACGCCAGCCTTAACCTTTTTGTCTTTGTAGTTGAGCTGAGTGATATGACGCTGGGTCGTATACTTACGGTTGTTGAAGAGATCCCCCTGGGCAATCGTAGAACCTGCCTTGACAGCATCAGCGTAACGGCTGAATTTGCTCTCCGTCTCCAGATAATTATAGAGGAGCGACAGATGGTCATCAAGCTGATAGCTAATCCCGGCACTCTGTTTTTGCACATCGGTAAGGGTCGTACGCGTACTGCCGAATTTCGTCGCGCTCTTAGAAACATCCACGCCATGGCGCCACTCATTGAAATTGTAGCTGACTGCCAAACGGTCATCGCCTACATTTGCCGCATAATGATGCTGGCCCGAGCTGCCGATGCCAGCCGTAACCGTATTGGCAGCCCCCTTCTTCGTGATGATGTTTACCACACCAGCCATGGCTTCACTGCCGTACAACACTGACCCAGAGCCTTTTACAACCTCGATGCGCTCAATACTGTCAGCAGGGATTGCCGACAAGTCATATTTGCCGCGCCAGGAAATCGGATTGCCATTAACCAGAACCAGCGTGCCGTTATCGATGCCACGGATATTGACGGAGTTATCCATCGTGCCCATGGCGGCACCATTAGGGCCGAAAGCGCCATAGGCGATGCCATCGACTTTCGACAGCGCCTCCCCGGCCGTCTGCGCGCCGCTGTCTTTAATTTCTTCGGCGGTGATGATTTCCGTTGCCGCTGGAACATCCACATCTTTTTTCTGGGAGCGGGTAGCCGTTACGACTACTTCACCAAGATCCTCGGTCACCTCTTGCTCAGCAGCGAATACATCAGCCGGTACCGACCAATACATCGCGAATGTTACCCCGGTTGCGACACTTGCCAGCAACTTCTGCCTCATCTTCTTGTTCATATAATCCTCCTAAACTTGCATTCCCATTTAAATTTATTCGAAAAGACAACGAGTAACTTCTCTTTACCAGTCATCTCCATCGATCATTTGGAATCGATAGCGGATGGGATAGACCCCGCTGCCGCGGAACTGGCAGCGATAGCCAGCAGCAATAGCGGCCTGATCCATTGCCCCATATCCCGAAGAACTCGTCACCGCCACATTGGTGACAGAACCATCCTGTACATAGATAAGCAAAGCCACCACACCTTCGGCATTTTGCGACCGCAGGCTGGAAGGATACTCCGGCGAAGCTTTGGCTATACACCTAGCTGGTTCCCTTTCCTCTTGGCTTTTCCCCGTACCGCTTCCCGCACCGTTGCCATCGGCACCATTGCCAGCACCATTGCCATTTCCCGTGCCAGCACCAGACGAATTGCCACCGCCAGTACCTGCTGACCCAGAATTTTCCCCTGCTGCACTTCCTGAATCTGATGATTCACGTTTTGTTCCCGCTTTGGTTACCTGATGCTGTTTGCGATAATCTTTCTTTTTCTCTGGATGACGCGTGTAATCTTCCGTAATTGCCGGCAAATCAGCCGCTGGTGGCATCGCGACTTCCATCGCCGCTGGGGCAGAAGCAGCGGGAGCCTTTCCGCCACCTCCCGCAGCCCCAGCGGGCGAATCCAGCCAAACCGTATTTTCCGGCACCGTTTTCTCCGCAGGTCTTACCGCCAAAAAGAACCCTGTAGCCGCTACCAACAGGAAAACGATACCATGAAGCAGGAGCGAGATTGCCCAGGCCCGCCATTTTGCTTGCTGATTCTCCTCACTCATATTATTTTCCCCCATCAGCAGCGAGTCCAATATGCGTAATCCCCAGCGCCTTAAATTCATCGAGCAAACCAATCACCATTCCATAATCAAGACCTTGATCTGCTCGAACGACGACCGCGAACTGCGGATCATTCTGGTAGGACTGCTGTGCCTTCGTCAAAAGCTCTGCTTCACCGATGGGCTGGTCTTCCAACCAGAGGGAACCATCTTTGCGAATCGTCACCACATAAGTCACATGCAGTTTTTTTTCCGCATGCTGTGCCGCCGGCATATCCACATCCACGGTTTTCATATTGACCATATACAGGGTGCTCATCATGAAAAACACCAACAGGAAAAACATGATATCGATCATCGGGATGATGATAAGAGAAGGCTGCTTGATCTGATGACGTTCACGCAAGCGCATGCTGAGCACCTTCCTCTTCTTTGCGGACTTTTGGGGCAAACGCCGCAGGCTTTGTCTCTAAGAGTGAGAAGCAGGACTCCATATCCGTTACGATATTTTCCAGCCGCTGGGAAAAATACGCATGGATCATAAGGGCAAGAATCGCCACACAAAGCCCAAAGGCCGTTGCAATCAATGCTTCGCCCACACCGCCCGTAATCGCGGCAGCTTGGGACGAATCCCCGTTGAACACGCTAAAGGCCGAAATCATGCCGCTGATGGTTCCCAGCAGCCCCAAAAGAGGTGCCATCGTAACCACCACGCTCAGATAATAGAGACGCTGGCGAAACCGCGCCAATGCCGCTCCGGATTGAATTTCCAGATAAGCGGCAACATCGTCATGCCCATTGGCATAACGGGCAGCCGCTTCGTGAAGCAGCCGGCTCAATGCACCAGAATGGCTGGCAGCCAACGCCAAGGCCCCGGCGTAATCCGCCTTGCCAGCCAGGTCCATAAACCGGCTGGCAAACTGCCGTCCCGAATCCTCACGATGAAAATACTGCCAGCGTTCGATGCCGACAGCCACCACAAAAAGCGAGCAAAGAAGCAGCACATACATAATGAAGCCGCCCTTTTGAAATAACGCCACGCCAGCCATAATACTTTCCATAAACTCCTCCTAATCCAATTTCTGCTGATATTTTCGCAACAAATATAAAAAATACGGGGTTCCGATAAACGCGGTCATAATTCCGACACGAATCTCATAGCCAGGCAATATAACGCGCCCTACTGCATCGCAAAGGACGAGGAAAGCAGCGCCTGCGAGCAGGCTGGCTGGCAAAAGCTGCCGATGGTCCGGGCCGACGATGAGCCGCATCATATGCGGCACCACCAAGCCGACAAAACCGATATTGCCACTTATGCAGACACTTGTCGCCGTAGCCATGGAGGCCAGCACCAGCAGCAGCAGCCGATAGCGTTTCACCGCCATCCCCACAGCTTTTGCTTCATTGTCCCCCAGCACCAGTACGTTGAGCTGCCGTGCCAAGATCAGCAGAACCGTCGAACTAACAAGTATCGGGCCCAGTCCCAACAGCACATGTTCCCAACGCCGGTAATCCAGTCCACCGATAGTCCAGAAGAGGTATTCCTGCAGCTTGTTCACGTCAAGAAGCGTTAACACCGCTGCCGAAAAAGCCGCCAAAAACATCCCAACCACTACACCAGACAAGAGCAATGTCATCACAGGAATCCTCCCATGCCGCCAGGCCATCGCCACCGTAAGGCCAACCGCTGCCAGCGCGCCGACGAGTGCTCCCACTGGCAGGGCAAACATCGTAACTCCAGCCGCTCCTGTGGCAATTGCCAGCACAGCACCCACCGAGGCACCGCTTGACACGCCAATGATTCCAGGATCTGCCAACTGATTGGCAAAAATCCCCTGAAGCACTGCACCAGAAATCCCTAGCCCCGCTCCCGTCAAGAGACCAACGATAGTTCGCGGCAACCGGATATGCCAGATTACTGCCATCTCATCCGCCGGCACAGGTACCTGCGTCAAAAACGGAAGCTCCATTCCCTGTGCGAGTCCTGCCACCACATGAAGGAAGGGAATCTTCATCTGCCCCCAACTAAGCGAAAGGATACCTGCCACAGCTAGGCAGACTCCCAGAACTAACACGATAATGCCATACCGTCTCACTCTGTCACCTCCCTGCCGAGCACCGCTTGCAAAAGTCTTGCCTGACGCTCGTCCTGCCGCCTGCTCCCCGTCGTATAGATATCCATGTGACCGGTAAGCGGATTTTCCTTCACCGCAATCGGAGCTCCATAGGCTTTGGTCAAAAGTTCCGGCGTAAGTACCTGCTCCGGCTTCCCATCGGCGAGGACTTTCCCTTGCGAAAGCAGTAAAAGCCTAGAGCTAAAGCGCGCAGCCAGTGACAGTTCGTGAACAACCATCACAATCGTCCTGCCAGCAGCACAGAGCTCCCGGCAAAAACGAAATATCTCCTCCTGATAGATGAGATCGAGGCCTGTTGCCGGTTCATCCAACAACAAGATTGGAGTCTGCTGGGCCAATATCTTCGCCAAATAGACCCGCTGCTGCTGGCCACCGGACAACTCCTGTACGGGGCAGTCCAAAAAATCCAAAGCCCCTGTATAAGAAAGGCACGCCCGAACGATTTCTTCATCCTGCTTTCCGGCTTGCTGCCACCAGTGAAGATAGGGATACCGTCCCGTCTGCACAATTTGCCGCACGGTATACGCAAAGGGCACCTGCATTTGCTGCTGCAAATAGCCAGCCCGCCGCGCAAATTCCCGCTCGGATAACTTGGTGATATCCGTTCCCTGAAGGAAAATTTTTCCCTGAAGTGCTGGCAGCAAGCCGCGGATTGTCTTCAACAAGGTGCTCTTGCCGGCCCCATTAGGCCCGACCAGGCTCACCAATTCTCCCTTTCCTACCGAAAAGGAAACATTCTGCAAAATCGTCTTTCCCGAATAGCCCGCACACAAATCGCGGATTGATAAAACCATAAAGCCCTTCCTTAGAACTGATAGGTCATGCCCAGCTGGAAGAAGCGACCTGCGGCCGGATAGCCGTAACTGCTGTAAACCGAATAAGCCTGATTGGTGAAATTCAGTGCTTTCAAGTAAACCGTCAGCTGTTTGCTGGCTTCATAGCTCGTATTGAAATCCCATACGGCAAAGTGGCGATTGCCGTAACTTGCCTTATCAAGCCCCGTTCCCACGCGGCTCATGAGATTTGCCTTCCAAGCCCCCTGCTGATAGTGAAGGCCGAGACGGTAAGCGTTTGGCATGCTGTTATGACGCAAATACAAATATTTCCCTTTTGCCGACGTATTCGTATCGGTATATGTATAACCGATGTCATAGCTCCAGGCCGGCGTCAGTTTCTGCTGCCACGAAAGTTCAATTCCCTGGCGTTTTTCGTGATCAACATTCGTCGCCGTATAGTTCCCATCCATACCAGGCCAAGCAATCGCATCGTTTAAGACACTGTGGAAATAGCTGGCCGACAGCGTCGACTTGGCATCGAAGTCATGGGAAATTCCCAAGCTCTCCGTATGCCCCGTCTCGGCCTTGAGGTTCGGATTCCCCTTATAAGACCACCCGTCACCGTATTGGACATAGAACATATCCTCCGCAGTTGGGGCCTTATAAACACGTCCCCAGGAAGCAAACATCTTGGTGGCTTTATCCGCCCGATAGGTAAGGCCGGCCTTCGGTGTCCAATGGGTGCCAAAGCTCGTATGATTATCTACCCGCACGCCTGGGACGAAGAACCATTTGGGATTCAAGCGCATCGTATCCTGCACATAAGCGGCCTTGTTGATGATTTTTTTGTCTTCATAGCCACCTTCCTTATTCAACGAGTTGCTGTGATGATATTCAAGACCAGCCACCAGCTTGTTATTTGCATCGAGCTTCCAGCCATTCTGATAGTCGATTCCCTGCAGACGGGTATTGAATTTGCCTCTAAAGTAAGCGGATTTATTGTGGTCGAAATAGCGCAGGAATCCTGGCAATTTCGTATCTTCCTTGAACTTCCACGTCAGTGAGCCATCGTTGAAATTATTCTGCTGCTTGCCCGATGCCACAAAACCAGTAGGAACTGGATAATCTTGATAATAATACTGATTTCCGTTAATCAACTGATGATTGAAGCGCAGCGTCAAGGACTGGGCCGGCGTCAGTTCCTGTTTTACTTTCACCGACAGGTTATTGTTGCTGTAATCACTGCTTGGCATACGATGACTATCCCCATCCGTTCCCTTGTACGAGAAATAACTGCGCTTGTTAAGACCGCCTACCAGCTGCCAGCTGGTTTTCCCCTCGCGGCCTTCATTTGACAAGACATAGTTATGGGTATGCCAAGAACCCGTGTTCATATCGAGAGTTGTTTTATTTTTCGTCGGTGTCTTGGTGATGATATTTACCACACCGCCGATAGCATCGCTGCCATAAAGAGCCGAACTGCCGCCCTTTACGATTTCAATGCGTTCCACATTGTCAATCTGCGGCACACGGGAAAGGGTTGCACTGGCCCGGCTCGTGGAGCCCTGGTCATCGTTTATGCGCTCGCCATCTACTAGAACGACTACTCGCTCCTCGCCCTGAATGCGGACGGTTTCATCATAGCCATCACCGCCATTCGTCATAACGACTCCATTGATATGGCTCAGCGCTTCGGCAGTCGAGCGATAATGGTTGTCCTTGATATCTTCCGCCGTTATAACGGTTACATCAGCCGGAACATTCTTGGCCGCAGCCGGAATCCGCTCCGCTGTAACTACGACCTCACCCAAATCTTCCGTGTATTTATCCTGCTCAGCCGCCAAAGCGGTACCGAAGCATAACGTACTAAGCGCCAAGGTCAATGCGATGGATTCTTGTAATTTTTTCGTCGTCATAATAGTATCCTCCCTGTTTCTCTCTATTACTCAGCTACTGCTGTCAAATGCTCCGTTTTGTCCTGTTTGAAGGCATCGCCATATACCTGATAGGCAATTTCCTGAACCCCAAAGACAAAATCCTGGGAACAATTATATATATAACCCTCATAGGGGTCACGCAGTCCATTGTTGCGTATCGCCTTTAACGATTTCAGCGCAGGGTCTTCCAAATACTCCGCCCGGAATTTATCGATGTCGTATTTGCCATGATTCGTATAGGTTGGCAAAAACAGATAATCCGGATTGATGGCCACCAACTGTTCCTTGGTCATCGCCTGTCCGTTATGGATGTCCAGTTTGGCCATGCCATTTTTTACCCCAGCGTATTGACAGGCATCGTCAAAGGAACAGCCAATCCCGCCATAGGATTTCATCAGCGATATCAAGACCACGGATTTTCGTTCTGCTTCCGGTATCTTATCGACCTTCGCCTTTATCTCAGCCAACTTGCTATCCATCTTACCGATAAGCGTTTCTCCGCGGTCCGGCTCCCCGACCGCCTGGGCAATCAGCCGTACTGTTTCCTGGACTTCTGCAAGATTTTTAGCCCCTTTGCATACCACCACTTTAAGCCCTAAATCGCGCAGGGACTGTACCCTGGTCACATCTCCCCAATCCGGCACGATGACCAGATCCGGCTGCAAAGCCGCGATTTCTTCCACGGAAGGATTTTTAACTTTCGTCTCCACCTGCTGAGCCAGGCTCACGACATTGGAACTAATCGGGTCATCCAGCATCTGGTTTACCGCCACCATATGGTCAGGTTTCACCAAGCCCAACACGATTTCATCCGTGCTCATCGAAAGGGTCAAAATGCGATGAGGTTTAGCTGGCATTTCCACCACCGTTCCCTGTTTATCGGTAACCGTATACGCAGGTCCCCCGGCACTTGCTCCCAATTCCATCCCCTTGCAGCCCGTGCAGATTGCCACCACCAGAATGCATAAAGCGGCAGCTTTCCATATTTTCCTAATCATCAGCCCGGACAAACTCATTCCTCCTTTTTTCACGCACACAAAAAGACCCTCTCGTAATACTGAAAGGGTCTTTTACTCCGCACAAAAACAGCCCGTCCCCTGCTAACAGTTGACAGACATCAATCCCCTCCCCATCCTTCGTAGATCTACGGTGATTGGAATCAGGCAGTTCTCCTGGCTCCAGGTCATCGTTTCTCTGCGCCTTCCCAAAAGATGTACCCATCTCCCAGTGACATAACTTATGCAGATTCACTCGCTGTTACAGTGGCGGGACCGCGCCGGCATCTTGCTCTCCGGCTTCCCTATTAAGTCTCTCGACACCTGATTCATCCTATTCTATTTCCTGATAAAACTCACATCTCTTATCGTAGCATTGACAATGTTTATTGTCAAATGCTTTCCGATTACTTTTTCCAGCAGGTAACGATATAAATGGGATTAGCAGCTTTCGCCATATCATAAGGCCCCAGCTGCTGCAGGCGCGTGACCTGTACCTGGATTGCCTCATAAACATAGCTGTCCGAATGGCTGCGCATATAGTCAATGCATTGCATAAGCGTCTGTACCGTAATACAGTTAAGCACAATACGTCCATCCGGCTTGAGTTTGGGCGTAACCGCGTCCAGAATCCCCTCCAGCTTGCTGCCGCTGCCGCCGATCAGGACGGTATCCACATCGGGAAGCCGCTCGATACCAGCCGGCGCCTCCGTTTCGATAACCTTCACATTCGGAACAGCAAAATTTGCCGCATTGGCACGAATAAGTCCTACCCCCTCGGCATTGCGTTCCAACGCATAAACAGTCCCCTGTGGTGCCAGGCGCGCAGCCTCTACCGAAAGGGAGCCGGTACCTGCACCAATATCATAGATAACTGCATCCGGCTTGATCCGTGCCTTGACCAAGCTCAAAATGCGGATTTCCTGTTTTGTCATCGGTACATTATTGCGGATAAAAGCATCATCATCAATTCCCAAATAATTCATCCGAAGACCTCCCTCGCTTCCCAAACAAAACATTCTGAACTAATCTTAGCAGATTCCCCATCAAACCTCAATGCTTGCACTTACGATTCCCCGTTTGCTTTCATTCTCCCAATACGTCGGTGATTGCCTGCTGTGCCATTTCAATTGCCAGTGTAAGTTCCGCACGCGTTATGGTAAGCGGTGGATTGAAATAAAGCACATCACCTAACGGACGAAGAATCAGTCCATACTGCAACGCCCGTTTGTAAATGGCATAGCCCGTACGTTTTGCTTCCGCAAACGGTTCTTTTGTTTCCGGATTCTTGACTAGTTCAAGGGCATGAATCAAGCCGATATGGCGAATCTCCCCAACATTTTTATGCCGGCCAAAGGCATTTTCCATTTCTGCCGTGAGCCACTTCGCATTTTCCCCTGCGGTCTTCAGGATAGGCTGCTCCCGGAATATCTTCTGAACCGCTAATGCTGCCGCACACCCCAGGGGATTGCCCGCATAGGTATGGCTATGCATAAACGCCCGCCCTTCGCTGTAATCCGCATAAAATGCATCATAGATCTCTTCGCTGACACAAGTCACCGACATGGGCAAATACCCGCCCGTCAGCCCCTTGGAAATACACAGGATATCCGGACTGATGCCAGCCTGTTCACAGGCAAACATTGTCCCCGTACGGCCAAAACCTGTTGCAATCTCGTCAAGAATCAGCTTCACATCGTATTTATCGCAAAGCCCACGCAGTTTTTTCAAGTAAAGGGGCGGATAAATCCGCATGCCAGCACTTCCTTGCAGCAATGGTTCCGCGATCATGGCCGCCGTCTCATGTCCATGCTTTGCGAAGGCCTTTTCCGCCTTTTCGAAGCACTCACACTGGCAACAATCCCGCTGTTTTCCATAAGGGCACCGATAGCAGTCCGGGGCTTCAATATGGATGTTATCCATCATCATCGGCTGGTAAAGCTTTGCATAGAGGTCCAGGCTCCCTACGGAAAGCGCCCCGATGGTTTCGCCATGATAGCCTTCGGTCAGGCACATGAAGCGTTTTTTTTCGGGCTTACCTCCCTGCTGATAGAATTGAAAAGCCATTTTCAGCGCACATTCCACCGCCGCCGAACCATTGTCATTGAAATGGAATTTTTTGATTTTGGGCGGTGTTATTTCCTTTAACTGCTCGGCAAGTTCAATGGCAGGTCTATGGCTGAAATTGGCAAAGATAACGTGTTCCAGCTTATCGAGCTGTTCTTTTATCCCCGCATTGATTGTTTTGTTGCAATGGCCCAAAAGATTTGCCCACCAGGAACTGACAATATCCAGATATTTCTTGCCGTAAATATCATACAGCCAGACGCCTTCCCCATGATCGATAATCATCGGGGGCAAAGTCTCATAATCTTTCATCTGCGAACAGGGATGCCAAATCAAATCCAAATCTCGTTTCTCCAAAGTCTTCTGCATATTATCCCTCTTATTCGTAAAGTCCTTTCAGCACTTCGACCTTCATGTCGAGTTCTTTATCGCCTTTTTTCACATAGGCCAACACCTTGACCCCCGTCATTGCTTCAATCATCTTGGCATTGTCATCCTGCATGATGTCATGGGGAATATAGTTGTTGAAGATGATTCCCCGCACCGGAATCTCCCTTGCCCGCAGGTGTTCAATCGTGAGCACCGCACTGTTGATGGTTCCTAGTCCTGCATCGGCTACAATCAACACGCCAAGGTTCAAATGCTTTACTAAATCGTCCAGAATCACATGTTGCTTCTCATCCCATCGAAGAGGACAGATAATCCCGCCGCTCCCTTCCATTGTCAAATATTCGTATTTATCCTTTGCGCGGTGATAATCCCTTTCCACACGCCCAAAGTCAATGGGTTCGTCATTGAGCTTAGCAGCTAAATGCGGAGAAACAGCCTCTTGATAAATATACGAAACAAGCTGGGGGATGGATTCCCCAATACCAGCCACCGCATTGACATGAAGCGCATCCCCTGGCTGGAGCACTCCCTTTTCATCCAAAACCGCCCCCGACAACGCCGCCTTGTAATAACCGCCATTTAGCCCTGCATCCCGAAGTTTCTTGACAATCAGTCCTGTTACATAGGTCTTGCCGATATCCGTTCCTGTCCCCGTAATAAATAATGCCTTTCCCATGCTCAAACCTCCCTTACAGCTGCTCTGGAATCGCGATCATCCTGCCCATCCATCAGCCAAAGACCAGCACGATAGCAGCGGAGGGCCAGACCAGCCGAAGCCATACAGAGGAGAAAGTCTGGTCCGGCCTGCAGTATCCCGCAGTAAAAAATTGCGGCCCACAAGGCAATGGGAGCATCGATAACGTAATTGGAAAACAAATAAAACCAGCTGATTCCCAGCAAATAGACAATGACCATTCCGCCAAAGTTCACGGCCAGCAGTGCGCGAAAAGAGATCCTGCTGATTTTCCGCGAAACTTTCCCGCAAAACCAAGCCTGCAAAGCAAAGCCCAGCAAATACCCAAACGTCGGCTGCAGCACATAGGCCGGGCCTCCCCCAGAAGCGAATACCGGAACTCCCATGAGCCCCAGTACGATATAAGCGGTCACAGCCACAGCGCCTAAACGGGCCCCCAAGATAAGTCCGGCCAACAGTGTAAACAGAAACTGCAGCGTGTAGACATCCGTTCCCACAGGAATCCACACAAAAGTGCCGATAGTAATCAAGGCAATGAAAAGGGCACAGCTTATCATTTCCCGAAGTTTTAGTTTTTTCATATACAACATCTCCTACTCGTAATAAACCTACAGGCATTAGCATACGACTCTCTTTATTAATTGTCAACTTTTATGTTATTTTTAGTTAACCAAGCATATAGTGATAGTGACATTTTATCTGGCATTTAGCCCTTTCCAAAGATATTTTGTAGTAATTTTGTAACATTTTATAGTTTTTTGTAGTCAATAACTAAAATTATTTATGAGTTCATAACAAAAACTTATTATCAGAAAGGGTGTTGTATGTATGAAAATGAAACGTCCATTGGCTGCCATGATGCTGGCTGCCATGATGGTCAGCGGCCACGGCTATGCGGGGGCTGCTGACAAGCCCGATGTCAAAGTTCTGGCAACCGGGGGAACGATTGCCGGAAGCGCTGCCTCTGACACTAAGACCACCGGTTACAAAGCCGGTGCCCTCGGCATCGACACATTATTAAATGCCGTGCCCGAAGCAAAGAATTACGCAGACCTGTCTGGAGAACAGATTTGCAGCATCGACAGCAAGGACATGACCGATGATATCTGGCTCAAACTTGCCAAACGCTGCAATGCACTGCTCAGTGATAAAAAAGTTGACGGCATCGTCATCACCCATGGCACCGATACACTGGAAGAAACTGCCTACTTCCTGAACCTTACGGTTAAGAGCACTAAACCCGTGGTTATCACCGGTGCCATGCGTCCAGCTACCGCCATAAGCGCCGATGGACCAATGAATCTCCTGAATGCCGTTCGCATCGCAGCCGACAAAAAATCTGCCGGCCGCGGGGTTCTGGTTGCACTCAATGACCAGATTGATGCCGCCCGTAATGTCACCAAGACCAATACCACTTCCGTCAACACCTTCCAGTCCCCGCTGTTTGGTGCCCTTGGCGTAGTCAACGACGGCGTGCCCGAGTTCTACGGCCAAACCACCAGACTCAATACGGTCAAATCCGAATTTGATGTATCAAAACTCGACAAGCTCCCCTATGTCAAAGTCATTTACGGTACAGCCAACGATGATGCGCTGTTTGTCGACGCCGCCATCAAAGCTGGCGTAAAAGGCATCGTCTATGCTGGTACGGGCAACGGCTCTGTCCACAAAGATGCCGAAAAAGCACTGGCCAAAGCCAGTGAAGCGGGCATCATAGTCGTCCGCAGCACGCGTCTTGTCTCTGGCTCTGTCATTCCTGCCGAGCAGTCCTATATCGACGAGCACTTCATCGACGGAGATTCCCTTAACCCGCAGAAATGCCGTATCCTGCTGCAGCTGGCTTTGACCAAGACCAACGACCGCAAAGCTATCCAGGAAATGTTCCACAAATATTGATTTTCTTCGCTAAATACTTTCTTTCCATCTCCTCAAAGACGAAAGGTCCATTGACTCTTAACTAAGAGTCAATGGACCTTTCGTGCTAATTGCAGGCGATTATTCTTCTACGATCAAAATGCCATTTTTCGCCTCAGGATAATTTTCTGCCTCCCTGAGCTGTATCGTCACTATGTTTTCATCGTCATAGGACAGGCGCGTGCAAATATGGAGCCTGGCCTCCCCCGACCAACCGCACTCCATCAAGATTGGCGGTATCGTCCGCGAAGTGAATTTTGCATCCGTCAGCATGCCGATGATGGCCCCCGCCTGATACAAAATTTTCTCCCGTTCCGGCTGACGCCCATGAAAACTCACCAAACGGGCATCATGCCAAGGAATAGCCAGACGGGCAAAGGCCAGCTGCATGGCGCTGATTCCCGGAATAACATCGAGGTATTCCGGAGGGAATTCCCGTTTGACTGCATCTAGCAACGAATAATAACCGGGATCTCCAGATACCATGACCACCACATCATGTTCACGGATTTCCTCATGGATAAAGGCCATTACGGCCTCAATATCTCGAGTCACCGCCATGGTATGCTGCCCAGCCGCAGCACCGCCGGCAGCATACTGTGCCAGTGCCCGCCGGCCTCCCACCAGAGCTTTTGCCCCCTCAATCGCCTTGCGGGCTAACGGTACCATATAATCCGGATTGCCGGGGCCAATTCCAGCAATGATAATCTTATAAGTTACTCTGGTATTTTCCATCCCAATGCCTCCCCGATTTCACTGGCGGTATCATCCATTCCCAATAACTCACCCTGCAAAGTCACCATAACCGTTCCGACTTTCATTTTTCCAAACAGATAGCGCTCTGCCCGGGCGCTGGCGCGCATGGCCAACGTCCGGCAAACCGTTTCCTTTAGCCCTGCCTGTTCCAAAATCACCAGTGCATCCTCAGTTGTGTTAGCGGCCAGCAATTTCTGCACCTTTTCCTGACTTAAACCGGCAGCTGCTGCATAGGCAGCCATCGTCTCAAGCCGTCCATCGGCGATGCGGTTGTGGGTATAAAAGACCCCAGCTGCCACTTTGCTGAGTTTTCCAATATGTCCAAAAAGCAATACCCGCTCCACCTTGCGCTCTGCCGCCGCCTCGAGCATAAAACCGATGAAGTTGCTGGTCTGTACCATAGATTCCGGGGGCAGCTCCCATGCCGTTGCAATGCGTTCGCCAATCTTGCCAGGAACAAATATCAGCTCATGAAAGCCGGCAGCTTTTGCCACATCAATCTGTGGCACCAGAGAATTTTTAAACCCTTCTTCCGACATCGGCCGAAGCACCCCCGTAGTGCCGATAACCGAAATGCCCCCTTCAACGCCTAGAATCGGATTCAGCGTCTGCTTGGCTAGTTCTACCCCTGCAGGAATAGAAATGGTTACTTCTAACGGCATCGCGTCCGTCCCCAGCACCTCTGCTACCACATTGCGAATTAACTGACGTGGGCCAGGATTGATGGATGGTTCTCCCACTGGCACAGACAACCCCGGCTTTGTCACCGTTCCGATGCCCACCCCAGCCTTAAAAACTACGTTCGGCTTTTGCCCCGTCAAATGACGCGTCAAAGTAAAGACGGAAACGCCATTGGTGATGTCCGGATCATCGCCAGAAAATTTCACCACCTCAGTCAGCAACCCCCCGTCTTTTTCCTGCACGTCTTTGATGGGAATTGTAAGCTTCGTACCGTCTAACGCAGTAAGCTCAACTACCTGCCAGCTTTCTCCGGCCTCGTAGAGCAATGCGGCTTTCACGCCAGCCGCGGCACAAGCGCCAGTCGTATAACCACTGCGCAGTTCTTTTCCCATGCGCTCACCTTCTCTTCTTTACGATAAACAGAATGCCTTCTTCTCAGGAAGAAGGCATTTTTCATTTATTCAGCTGCCGATTCAAGAAATCGCGGCCAAATACGGTCAATGTGTAATAAAGTCCAATCAGGAAGGGAATGTATTCGGCAATAAGCCGCCAGCATACGGCAATTATCCCGACAGTACCTGCTGGGACCGTTTCGCTGAACAGGTAGACAAAACCACCTTCGGCCACACCGGAACCTCCAGGCGTCGGCGTAAAATAAAGCAGCATGTTCAAAAAGATCATGCGCCCCATTACCGTATACCAGTCGGCATCAGTCACACCCAGTCCTAAGAGCAGGCACGGCACAATGGCATAAATGCACAAAAGATTCAACCCCGATTCGGCAAATACCAGCAGCATGCACTTAGGCGCCCTCGATAACAGGCTGATTGCGCACTTGGTATCGCGGTAGAAGGCAAACACCTTACGACGGCGCTGATTTTTCATGTTCTTGGTGGCCTTCACCACCACATAATCGAGATACCCACGGCGCGCCCCGATAACAATGGCCAGAATAACCACAAAGGCCGTAAGCGTAATCCCCATCAGCGTCGTATTCGACACACCGGGCAAAATCCCCTCATCATGCAAAAAGATAAAGGGCATACAAAGTACCAGGAAAAAAATCGACAACAGGGTACGCACAATAACGAGTACCGTCGCTTTTCCCGTTGGTACGCCGGCATGGCGCAGGAACATCAGCTGGGCCACAGCACCACCGGTTGCTCCCGGCGTCAACAGTGCCAAAAAGTAATTGCCAAATACCACCTGCACCGCCTGGTACAAGGTTATTTTCTCATTTGAAATTTTCACCATATGCATCAAGCGGCTGCCATCAAAAAACATGCCAAGACTGACTGCCAGCACCGCTAATACAATCGACCACGGCTGAAACTTGTCCAGATTTTGCAGTGTATTGATATCCACCGTCGAATAGATGACGATACCAGAAATAACCAACACCAACAAAATCAGAAACACAAACCGCTTATAAAATTTATTCATGCAAACCGTCCCTTAGGATAGCTTTCTATCAAGCCAACGTTTCCTCATGCGAAGCATAAGCACTGTGATTGTGGATGGATTCATAGTTCTCACATTCAATGGAAAACCACGCCAGTCCTTCCAGCCCGCGCATAGCCAGCACGGTATCGCGAAGAATATCTTCCACAAATTTCGGATTTTCGTAGGCTGCTTCTGTGACAAATTTTTCATCTTCACGTTTCAGCAGTGGATAGATTGGCGACGATCCCTGCTTTTCCACCAGGTCGGCCAAATCTTCAATATAGATACACTCCACACCTTTTTGGAAACGAAGCTGAACGCGAGCTACCGAACGCTGATTATGGGCTCCATACTGAGAAATTTCCTTACTGCAAGGACAAAGCGAGGTAAACGGGACATCAACCCCGAGCTGAAACTCCAGCTCACCGCCTCGCTCTTTCCGGCCCAGAAAACAACAGTCCAAATCAAGCACCGATTTCCGACCACTTACCGGAGCTGTTTTCTCCACGAAATACTTAAAGCTTAGTTCCACTTCTGCCGACTGTGCATCCAGCCGCTCTAGTGCCTCCATCAGCATCTTATCCATCTCCGGCTCAGCTAATGGTTTCTGACTCCATGGCATAAGGATTTCCAGGAAACGACTCATATGCGTTCCCTTGTACTCACTGGGCAAAGCTACCGTGAAGCGTATGCGGGCCAGCACCTGCTGAAACCCGCCTTCTTTTGTTTTTATCAGGAATGGCAAATGCGCATCTTTGATTCCGACACGCTGTATCGCAATTCCACGGGCATCTTCCCGATTTTGTACATCTTGCATATCCGCTTTCCTCACTGAACGCATCAACCGCGAATTGCCTTGATAGCCTCGCTGACATCATCCGCACCATAGACCGCCGAACCAGCTACCAACACATTGGCACCTGCCTCACGAACCCGCTTACTGGTCTCCGGATTGATTCCACCATCTACCTCAATATCACAGGTAAAGCCCATATCCTGAATCGTATGATAGAGCATATGAATCTTGTCAAGCTGAGACTCGATGAATTTCTGGCCACCAAAGCCCGGATTAACGGTCATGATAAGGACCATATCCACATCGGCAATGAGTTCTTCAATCATCGCCAGCGATGTTCCCGGATTCAGCGCAATACCTGCTTTACAGCCAGCTGCTTTAATCTGCTGGATGATGCGATGAGGATGTTTTGCGGCCTCGACATGAAACGTGATAATGTCAGCCCCAGCTTCAGCAAATGCCTCGATTTGCGTTTCCGGATGCTCTGTCATCAGATGAACATCAAACACGGCTTTTGAAGTTTGGCGAAGGCTCTTGACCACCGGTGACCCCAGCGTGATATTCGGCACAAAGGTACCATCCATTACATCGATATGAATGTATTCCGCCCCAGCATCGGTGACTTTCTTTACTTCATCCGCCAAATGGGCAAAATCAGCCGACAGGATGGAGGGTGCTATCTTAATCATTTATATTCCTTCTTTCGCGCAATCTTTTGATTTTCTTTGATTTCTTCATAAATATTGACATATGCGTCATAGCGTTCTTTTGTGATGCAGCCAGCTTCTACGGCCTGCTTTATCGCACAGTCCGGCTCATGGGTATGACTGCAGGGCGCAAAGCGGCAAGCCGAAAGATACGGACGGAACTCCGGGAAATAACCAGGCAATTCCTGGATTTCAAGCTCCGTAAGTTCCATGGCACTAAACCCCGGTGTATCCACGATAAAGCCATCCCCATAGGAAAGCAATTCTGCTACGCGGGTGGTATGACGGCCGCGCTTTATCTTTGCACTGACTTGGCCCGTCTGCAAAGCCAGCCCAGCGTCAATGCGATTGAGGAGCGACGACTTGCCCACGCCAGAGGGACCGGCAAACACCGTTACCTCTCCCAAAAGACACTGACGCAGCGCATCAATCCCCTCATTTTCTTCCGCCGAAACCCGCAGTACCGGATAACCGATCGCTTCATAGTCTTTAAGGAATGCCGCAATATCCCCTTCGTAGAGATCCTTTTTATTCACGCAGATAACAATCTTCGGAATCCCAGACCACTCCGCCAGAACCAAAAAACGATTCAAAAGCAGGGGATGAAGGTCCGGCTGCGCTGCGGCAAAGGTCAGCACAACCTGCGTTATATTGGCAACTGCCGGGCGTTTCAAAAGGCTCTGACGGGGAAGCTGTTCTTCCACCACCCCGCTCCCATCAGACAAGCGGTTGATGCGAACCAAATCCCCAGGCACTACGCCAGCACTCCGCCGGGTCTTTTTAAATTTTCCGCGCAATTTGCAGGTGACCATTTCCGGTCCATCCTGTCCTTCTGCAAGCACATAGAAAAAACTATTATATGCCTTTATGACTCGACCTTCTTGCATGAACGCTCCTTTTTTCTAAACCATTACAAAGAATCAGCGGCTCTTGGACCCCTCGCTATTACGAGATATCGACGGGTTGTCTTGCTCCTGTTTTCCATTGTCCTTTCCAGAATCCTTGCTATTCGATTTCTTAGGTTCCGCTACCACCAGTGTGATGGTAGAACCAGCAGTCACTGAGCTGCCGCCTGCCGGCGTCTGACTAATAACCGTTCCGGCTGCTTTTGTGCTCTCTTCCTTCGTCACACTGACCTTGAACCCTGCGCTGATCAGAGCGGATTTCGCTCCATCGACCTGCAGATTCGTCACATCCGGCACGGTGTTCTTGGTTTCTTTCTTGCCCTTGCTGACTGTGATATCGACACTCTGGCCCTTGGTAATCTTGCTGCCAGCCTTCGGATCCGTAGCGATTACCGTTCCTGCCTCTTCGTCGGAGTTTCGCTCATAGACCGAGCCAACTTTGAGGCCCATCTTCTTGAGTTTGGCCTCCGCATCGGATTTATTGAGTCCCTTGAGGTCCGGCATCTCCAAACTTTCCCCGCCTTTGCTGACGTGAATGGTAATGAGGCGTTCCTCTTTTACCTTGGCGCCTCCCTCTGGATCCTGCGAAACAACGGTTCCCGCTGGAACGCTGGCATCAAAGGTCTCCACCACATTGACCCGCAGTTTCTTGTCCTCGAGAATCTGACGTGCCAAGGTCATCTGTTTGCCCGTGACATCCGGTACAATGACCTCTTCCGTGCTCCAGAACTTACCATAACTCAGGAACGCACCGACAAAGAAGCCCATAAACAAGACCAGGATAAGTCCCGCAATGAATTTTTTCGATTTGAACACCGAACTTTCCGGTTCGGGCTCGTCGTAATCATATCCCGACGGCATGCTGCGCATATCGCGACGCGATGGCATCGGTTCATCCATGCGTGGCAATACCTGCGTGGCAAAGGGATCTGGCTGCGTGGCGGCATATCCCATGCCACTTCCCACCATCTGCTCTGCCTGCTGAATATCCTTCACGATTTCCGAAGCCTCCGGACGCATTGCCGGGTCCTTGCTCATAGCGCGGGCAACAATCGCCTCGACCACCGGAGGAATTGACGGATCAAGCTGACGAACGGGCACGGGTTCTTCCTGCAGATGTTTCATCGCAACGCTTACCGGGGTTTCACCGGTAAAGGGAAGCGTTCCCGTGAGCATTTCATAAAGGACAACGCCCAGCGCATAAACATCGGATTTGGGCGTAATCATCGTGCCCTTAGCCTGCTCCGGGGAGAAATAATGGACGGAACCGACCACATTGCCCGTATAGGTCATGGTAGATTCCGTAACGGCACGAGCAATCCCAAAATCCGCTACCTTCGCACTACCATCCGGCATCATCAAAATGTTGTGCGGTTTGATGTCACAGTGGACGAGATTGTTGGCATGCGCATGGGACAGTGCGCTGGCAATCCCCTTGGCGACAGTCAACGCCTCGGTCACGGATAAATGACCTTCCTGCTTGATTTTATCTTTTAACGTCCGTCCCGGAACATATTCCATGACAATGTAGTGCGCACCATCCATCACCCCAACATCGTAAATATTGACAATATTCGGGTGAGAAAGACGGGCAGCAGCCTGCGCCTCGCGATTAAATTTATCGATAAATTCCGTATCGCTCTTGAATTGATCATGCAGGATTTTAACGGCTACCGGCCGGTTAAGGAGCAAATCTTTTGCCTTGTAGACGTCGGCCATACCGCCGCCGCCAATCTGCTCCTGCAGCTCGTAGCGCTGATCTAAGACACGCTGTATCATTCATGTTCCTCCTAGGTAAAGATATAGTCTATCGGAAATCCCTGCCATTAATTCTGCAGGGACAGGATTACCTTGCGGGCAATCGGTGCCGCCTGGGTTCCGCCGCTGCCGCCATTTTCTACGATGATGGCAAATACAATCCGGCGATTGCGAAGCTCTGCTGAGCCGATAAACCAGGCATGGTCTTGCCCAGCGGCATTCTCAGCGGTTCCCGTCTTGCCGGTTACCCGCACGCCGCTTACCTGAGCCGCCCGGCCAGTTCCCTTGGTGACAACATCCTCCATGAAACTGTCAATCTTGGCAGCCATCGTTCCTGTTGTCGCCGTCAGCCATTTGGTAGGACGTGTATCTTGAATCACGGTTCCCCCTGGCGTAATGACCTGCTGCACCAAATACGGTTTCATGACAACGCCACCATTGGCAAAGGCTGCTGCCATCAAAGCCATATGCATGGGGGTAACCAGCAGCGTACTCTGACCAATACCGGTTTGCGCCAAATCACCATTGCCTAATTTCCCAAAGGCCGGCAGATGTGCCCCTTCCATGAGGATTTCTCCCCCCAGTCCTTTGTCAAAACCAAAACGCTCAAAGGATTTCTTTAGTTTCTCATCCCCCAAGCGCATTCCCAAAGTACCGAAAGTGACGTTACAGGACTCGGTAAGGGCCTTGCGCAAATCCACTTTACCATGAATCTCGCCATGGCTTTCCCGAATCGTCTCACCAGCGCCAAGGTCCAAGGAGCCCGAGCAATCGAAGATTTCCTGCTCATTGGTCACACCTTCCGTCAAAGCTGCATCCGCGATCATCGGCTTAATGGTCGACCCCGGTGGATACATGCCTTGAACGGCACGATTCAAAAGCGCGCCGTCAGCCTGCTTGGAAAGCGCCTGCCAATTGGCCTCGATATCATTGGGATCATAAGAAGGCGAACTTACCATGGCCAGTACCGCACCAGTCTCTGC
Organism: Selenomonas sp. ND2010; assembly: GCF_000702005.1. Lineage (GTDB taxonomy): Bacteria > Bacillota > Negativicutes > Selenomonadales > Selenomonadaceae > Selenomonas_A. The sequence goes on from NZ_JNKI01000017.1 coordinate 36,222, forward strand.
ATCGAGTACCACTACGGCCCCCTTGCGGCCATCAAGGCCATCAAAAGCTGCCTGCTGGGCATCGGATTCAATAGTCAGCTTGACATCATTGCCCTGCTCTGATTGAAACAGCTGCGAGGCCGGCCCTAGATGACTCAAATCATCGGAAAGCCCTAACAACTCACGATTGGCATGACCTTCTACCCCAGCGCTGCCAATTTTTTCGCCATTATAGCCGGTAACCGCCGCCATGGATTCCCCCATAGGATAACTGCGGCTTCCATCGGCACGGTTCTGGGCCAACACCCTTCCCTTGGCGTCGAGGATAGCACCGCGGCGTATGTCCGCCCGAGCTGCCGCTCCACGCATATTCAAAGGATTATTGGCCAAACTGTCGGCCTCCCAGGTCGACAAATAGATAATATATGCGGTCAAAAGACCTGTCAGCACCAACAAAAACGATGCCGCCTGCAGGATTTGCCGCTTGATTTTCCAATCAGCCATGTTCCTGCTCCTTCGATAACGAAATTAGAAGTCCCAGCAGCACAAAACTGGAAACCATCGAGCTGCCGCCATAACTGATAAACGGCAGCGTGATGCCAGTCAGTGGCAAAAACTTCGTGACACCGGCGACGATGATAAAGGCCTGCAAAAGCATCAGCGAACAACAGCCTGCCGCCAGCAGCACTTCCTTTTCCTTGCGGCAGGAAAGCGCTGTCTTTATCCCGCGCCAGAAAAAAAACACATAGCAGGACATCAGCATCATAGTCGCAATAAGTCCCATCTCTTCAGCAATTGCCGCAAAGATGAAATCGGTATGAACCTCGGGAATAAAGCCGGGATGACCATAGCCAAACCCTGTTCCCCAAATACCACCAGTGCCAAACGCAAACAGCGACTGCACAACCTGATAGGCCATACCATTGGGGTCCTGCCAAGGATTCAGCCAGATGTCAAAACGCACCCGCACATGGCCAAAAGCAGCATAACTGGCAGCAGCGGCAACCCCGATAAACGCCATTGCTAAAAACACATAGGATTTACTGCCCGTCGCCATATACGTCATGAGCACTGCCATGCCGAAAAACAGCAAGGCCGACCCTAGGTCTTTTTCAACGACAAACATCAAGACCGCCATGCCCCAAATACAAATCAGCGGAGCAATAAAGCGCAGTGGCGGCAGTTGCAGCCAAAAGATGCGATGCGCGGGAAGCGTCAATACGCGTCGATGATCCGACAGATAAGCTGCCAGGAAGAAAACAATCAATATCTTGCCAAACTCTGACGGCTGAATCGATATTGGCCCCAAAACGAGCCAGTTCTTACTGCCACCGATTTCCGTGCCAAACAGCAAAGGCAGTCCTAACAGGAAAATGCAAGCTAACCCCAGCAAATACGGATACCCCAGCATTCGCCGGATACGCCCCCAAAACCGTAGCACCAGAATCATCACCACCATGGCCACACATAGCCATTGAAGTTGACGAACTAAAAGTGCCGGCTTTAAACGGGCGATTTCCACAATGCCGACACTGCAAAGCGTCAGCACGATAGGAAACAGGAATGTGTCCTCCCGCCGTTTGATGATGACTGCCTGTATGAACAAGGCCAGAATAATCACCGCTGCCAGCCAAGGCACATAATTGAGCGGTCCCTGCAAAACTTCTGCCGTCAGTTTTGAACCACCCGGATTCATTTTCAAATAAAGCACACTCATGCCAAAGAGGACGATGCCCAGCGGAGCTGCCATTAATCCCCAATTTTTCATGAATCGTACACCACCACAATTACCGTTACATTATCATTGCCACCAGCGTTAAGTGCCCGCGTCACCAATTCCTTAGCGGGGTCGCCTGGGGCAGATTCAATCACCTGACGAATCTCCTCATCTTCGACGAGTTTCATGAGCCCATCGGTTGCCAGTATCAGGATGTCCTGCGGTTCCAGCGAGAAGTGCCCCGAATCCACCGTAAGATTTGGCTGCACCCCAACGGCCCGGGTCAGGTAGTTGCGCTTGGGATGAACCTTGGCTTCAGCCTCTGTGATCGTCCCTTCCGCTACCAATTCCTCGACATACGAGTGATCTCTAGTCACCCGTTTCATCTCGCCGCCTCGCAGCAAATAAAGGCGGCTATCGCCGACATGAGCCCAACAAGCTTCGTTTCCTTCAATATGCATGACCGTAGCGGTCGTCCCCATTCCCTTGTAATCGGGATGGTCTTTCTCACTTTCCAGGATTGCCTGATTGCCGGCCAGAATCGCCTCGCACAACGCATCCTCCCCGATTGCTGCTGTACCGGTCAGTTTCCGCCGTACACTATCGACCAGCATACGACTAGCTACCTCGCCTGCTACATGACCGCCCATGCCATCGGCAACTACATAGGTTGCCGGTTCAAATACATCCGCACTATCCTCGTTGCCCTTTCTCACCAGTCCAACGTCGGTAGCCTCATATACCTGAATCATCTGCTCACCTCTCGAATCTCAGTGCGACCATGCCGATGCGGACAATATCCCCCGACTTAATATAGGCTCTGCCTTGAAGCACCTGATCATTCACATATGTATGGTTCACGCTGCCAAGATCCTCGATGACATACTGGCTGCCATGCTGATAGATAACGGCGTGATGGTGGGATACAAATCCCTCCGGAATCATAATATCATTATCTTCGCCACGGCCGATTGAAATCTGCTCACTGAACGCAAACCGGCGTCCGGCAAGATTCTCCTCATTCGCATCCACTACCGAAATAACCGCCTCATTCTGGCTGGTCTCCGGCCGGCGCTGCCGAATGGATTCCCTGCGTACCTCGCGAAACATTCTTTTCGAAAGCTTAAGGGCAAACCACAACAGCCAGAGCAGCATACCATACTCCAGCACCACCCGGACACCCTTTAAAATAACCGCCATAGTTGGCAAATCATATCACCTCGTAAACTAAAACCGTTGCGCCAATCTGAATCTCATCCCCTGGCACCAAGCAATGCGCATCAATCCGCCTGCCATTAACATAGGTACCATTCGTACTTTGGGCATCGTGCAGGATGTGCCGATGATCCTCATACGTAATCCATGCATGGAGACGCGAGGCATTGACATCTGTCAGGATAAATTCATTCTTATCCCGCCGCCCGATGTAGATTTGCTTTTCCCCAAATTCCAAATACGCATCAAGATCCGCCCCCTCGATTACCGTGAGGGAAACCACTTTATGCTCTTGGGGCAGATTCAGCGGCGTGGACGCCGAAAGCCCCGGCCGCCTAAGCACGATCGTTTGAGAGGAAACTTCGTTATTCCCGCTTGGCCCATCGTCCTCATAACGGGAAGTCAAGGCATAAGTTCCCTTGATTCGATCCGCTTCCTTTTGACACTGGACCTGCAGCTTTCCTTCCATGCGGTAATTTTGCAAAATGACCTGCTTTTCGACCGCCACATAGAGTTCATCGATAACCCGCTGCGCACAGAAGCGCTGATAATCATCTTCCGCCAGCGTAAAGACATACCGGTTTGGCACCAGATGCATCGCTTTGCCCCGCCCCTGGCGCCCAATCTCTTTTTCCAGGCCCTTCATAAGCTCTGCCAGCTCCAAATCACTGCTGAAGCGTTTATTGAAAAATCCCTCGATATGTCCCTCGAGGAAAGATTCCAGCTTACCAATTCCCATGAAATAAGACTCCTTTATTCTCGCCTTTTTCCTTCTGTCCATTATAGCAGAAAGCAACTATAATGCCTAGGTTTCATTTTCCAGCCTTCAGTCCTTGAGATGCTTGTTGCGCAGCTGGCCACAGGCAGCTTGAATATCCACGCCCATCTCCCGACGGACCGTAACACTTACATGATGGTCGCGAAGGTACTTCTCAAACCAGTCAATGCGTGCCTTCGAAGGACGCATGAGATTGCGCTCCACCACTGGATTGATGGGAATGAGGTTGACACTCGCCAACTGTCCCTTCATCAACGCCGTGAGTTCTCTTGCCTGCGCTTCCCCATCATTCAACTGGTCGATCAAAATGTACTCATAGGTCACCCGACGCTTCGTCTTATCTGCATAATTCTTTGCCGCAGCTATAACATCCACTAATGGATACTTGCGGTTAATCGGCATAATCTCTGACCGCAGCTCTTGATTGGGGGCATGAAGCGACACCGAAAGGGAGATGGGCATTCCCTCTTCTGCTAGTCGCAGCATATTCGGAACAATTCCCGAAGTGGACAGCGTGATGTTGCGATAGCCCATTCCCAGCGTATAATCTTCATGGATAAGCCGCAAAAAGCCGATTACGTTGTCATAATTCATCAGCGGTTCACCAGAGCCCATGATGACCATCGTATCTACCTTCGCCCCGTTTTCCTCGTCGCGAAGCATATCCTCGATGGTAATGGCCTGTGCAAGGATTTCTCCCTTCGAGAGGTCCCGGGCCATGCCGTGAAGCGTCGATGCACAAAAGGCACAGCCCATATTGCAGCCAGCCTGCGTCGAAACACAGATACTATTTCCATAGGGCTGGCGCATGAGCACCGTTTCCACCGCAGTGCCATCAGTAAACTCCAGCAGGAATTTGGTGGTATGACCATCCTGCGAATCCAACCGGTCTTTAATGGCCGGCCGGCCGATGATAAGGTCTTTGGCCAACTCCTCCCGAAGCTTTTGCGATAAATTCGTCATCGCATGGAAATCCCTGGCTCCGCGTTGGTACATCCACTGGGCAATCTGTTTGGCCCGGAACTTCTGTACCTTATAAGGCTCTAGTACCGCCTGCAGCTCTTCAAGAGTCATCCCAAATATATCAATCATTTATTTCCTCCGCATTCTGGCAATGAAGAATCCATCGGTTCCATCCACCTGGGGGTAAAGCTGAATCATTGACTCATCACGCTTTTCGCCTGGCAGGAACGAGCCGGTTTTTTCCAAGCAAAATTCCGGATTCTCTGCTAAAAACGCCTTTACAACTTCTTGATTTTCCTGCGGTTCAATCGTACAGGTGCTGTATACCAGCACGCCACCGGCCTTAACGGCCTTGGCCGCACTGGCAAGGATTTCCAACTGCAGCGCTGGCAGCGCGTCGATTTCCGCCGCCGTCTTATTCCAACGAGCATCGGGTTTCCGCCGCAGCACCCCCAGCCCCGAACAGGGCGCATCCACTAAAACGCGATCGGCCATCGCCCGGTACTCTTCTCCCACCTCGCGGGCATCGAGCAAATCGGTCTCGATAATCGAAAGTCCAAGTCGCTGGGCATTTTCTTCAATGCGCGCCAACTTGTGTTCATAGATATCGCCTGCGACAATACGACCTTTGTCCTGCATCAACGCCGCCAAATGTGTCGTCTTACCGCCCGGTGCACTGCAGCAATCGATGACGAATTCACCGGGCTGCGGATCCACGACATGCGCTACCAGCATCGAGCTTTCGTCCTGAACCTGACAAAGCCCCTGCTTTAAAGGCAGCAATTCATCCAACGAGCCATGCTTCGTAATAATGACTCCCTCCGGCGTCCAAACGGATTCCCGTGCCTCAGCCCCAGCCTTTGCCAGTGCATTCAGCAAATCCTTTCGGCTCCCTTTGCGCGTATTGGTGCGCACCGACAGTGGTGCCTCACTGTTGTTGAAGAAGCAAAGATCTCTGGCCCCGTGAAAGCCAAACTCCTTAACCCAGCGTTTTACCAACCAATACGGATGCATGCTTTGCAGGGCCAATTCCTCTACGCCATGCCCCTTGCCGCTGGGAAACTTTGCCTTTTCCGGTTCACGCACCGCTGTGCGGAGCACGGCATTGACAAACTTCGCCGTACCGATATTGCTGTATTTTTTTGCCAGCTCTACCGCTGTATTACAAGCTGCCGAAGGAGGAACTTTGTCGAGATAAAAAAGCTGATAGATGCCAAGACGCAAAATATCACGGACCATAGGCTCAATTTTCTTTAAGGGACGGGTCACATAACGACGCAAAATCCAATCGAGCGTATCGCCGGCTTTTACAGCACCATAAACCAATTCCGTCACGAAACGGCGGTCCATATCCGAAAGATCTGCCCGACGAAGTTCCCGTGCCAATGCCACGTTGGCATAAGCCCCCTTCTCGTGTACCTCATGTAAAATTCTGACCGCGGTATTACGCGCTTTATCCATAAAATCCTCCTCTGCGGATTCAGCTCTTAATCGTTTTTCTCAGGAAGTATAATCTTTTCCAGCTGAGCTTTCACTTCCTCGATATCCACATGCGTGTTATAGCATGGCCCATTCGGGCGGATATTTAAGACCCCCACGGCCGGCAATGGATATACATCCTGAATGCCACTCATAAGATCCCGTTCACAGGCAATGGCCAACACTGCCTTCGGCCGCATCTTATAAATAATTTGCCGGGCCAGCGTACCACCGGTAGCGACGAAAAAATGAAAGCCCATTTCCTCCGACAACGTCACAAGTGCTCCGATATCACAACCGCCGCAACGCTTGCAGTTCCCCGGATCACGCGTAATCTTATGGGGGCAAGTTGCCAGCTGCAGGCAATGCGGGGTTACCACCAGCAATCGATTTGCCGGCACGCGGATTCCCATACGGTTGAACATCCGGTTGCTCGTGGCGATAAAAGAGCCCTCCAAACGGCGCTTGCTAATGCCGAACAACTTGGCCAGCCGTACCGATATAGGAAACAGCAAATTGACCAATTCATAGGTCCGCCGCTGCAAGAGCGGCAGATACGGCCAATCCATCACTGCTAGGCCCATATTCACTATGCCCAGCCATGCGACTACCACACTGACGGCAAAGATGCCACCGACAATAGTCGGCAGCACCTCAGCGATGTTGGCAAGCCCCGGACTGGCAATATACCAAATACCGTAGAGCAATGCCGCCGCCAGCACCGTTGCTAACGACAGCATGCCGAGAAACAACCGTTTCTTCGGCCGCCCCGGAATCACGATTTTCTTTTTCTGTTTGGATTGATCTGTCATTGTCTACCTCCAACAAATCTCACCCGAAAATAATTCTGCTTCCCTTTTCCCAAAATCCCATCAGACAAACGCAGCTGGCAGATCGATGCCATGACCATTCAGGTAATCGGCTGCCCGCATCTTTTTCTTGCCCGGTGCCTGAAGCTCCGTAATCTGCAGAAGCTCATCGCCAGCAGCCACCCAAAGGCCTTCCTTCTTATCGGCCTTGACGATGGTTCCCGGAGCAGCCGAGGTCTTCTGTCCCGTCCGCTTCGTCATCCAGATTTTATATTTCTTTGCATTCATTTCGGTAAAAGCCCCCGGCCAGGAATTCAATCCACGGACGAGATTGTGAATTTCCTGCGCCGATTTTGACCAGTCAATATGACCAGTTTCCTTGGTCAGCATTGGCGCATAGTTTGACTCCCCAGTCTGCGGCGTCCGTACCAGCGTGCCATTCGACAGCTCTTCGATCGTATCCATAAGAACGCCAGCGCCCATAGCCATGAGACTGTCGTGAACTTCCTCCAGCGTCATATCTGGTCCAATCGGGAGCTCTTTTTTCAGCAGCATATCCCCGGTGTCCAGACCAGCATCCATAAACATAGTCGTTACGCCAGTTTTTTCTTCGCCATTGATGACGCACCACTGCATCGGTGCCGCACCGCGATACCGCGGCAAAAGCGATGCATGAACATTGATGCAGCCATACGCAGGAATATCCAAAATGCGTTGCGACAAAATCTGTCCAAACGCAACGACTACCATTAAATCAGGCTTTAAGTCTTCCAGCTTTGCCGTGAATTCCTCCGTCTTGATTTTCTCCGGCTGATACACGTCTAATCCATGTTCTACCGCCCAAGCCTTTACCGGTGACGGCATGAGTTTCTGCCCACGCCCCCGCGGTTTATCCGGCTGGGTGATGACACCAATGACTTCGCATTCCCTATGCAGCGCTTCCAGGCACGGAACAGCAAACTCTGGCGTGCCCATGAATATTACACGAAACTTCTTCAAGCCTGATTCCCCCTATGAATACTCTGGGCAATATCGATAAAGAGCTGTCCCTCCAGATGATCCAGCTCATGCTGAATGCAACGCGCCAAAAGCCCCGTTGCCGTCACCCGCTGTTTCTTACCACGACGGTTCGTGAACTCCACCTTGACCTTCGCAGCCCGTTCTACTTCGCCATAAATATCCGGAACCGACAGGCACCCCTCCGTATCGGTCTCCGTCCCCTCGCGAAAGGTAATGACCGGATTGATGAGCTCCAGCAAACCATGTTCATCCTGGCAGTCGATAACCACCAAGCGGATAGCCTTTCCTACCTGCGGAGCAGCAATACCAACGCCATTGCTCTCATACATGGTTTCCGCCATATCATCCATGAGTTTTTTCAGCTGCTTGTCGATTTTCTCAACCGGCGCGCAGACCTCTTTCAATACCGGATCGCCTGCCTTTTTGATATCCAATAAAGCCATATAGTTACTCCTTTTTCCTTTCTCTTTATGAACTAACGGTATTCTTCTCCGTCAATTTCAATCGATAGATGCGCAGGGCATTCTCATAGAACACCGCGTCCCAATATTGCTGGGGAATAATCGCCTTGGTAAATTCGATATAATCGCCGAGATTTGCCAGTGGCCAATCGGTGCCAAACATGAAGCGGTCGTAGCACTCCAAATACTCCAGCCAGCCCTTCATCCGTTCCATATAAAAATGCTTTTTCTGGCAGAACGCGGCAAAATCGGGAATTTTCCCTGTGAGAATCCCCGACAGGTCTGCCGTGACATTGGGATTTTTCTCGATTACCGCTGCCGCATCTTCAAACCAAGGCTCGCCGAAATGGCACATGACAAAATTCACCTTGCGGAACTTCACCGCTGCCTCATCCATAACCATCGGGTGGCTGTATTTCAGCAGGGCATTATCGGTGGCCGTCAGCCCCATATGAACTGCTACCGGCTTGTCATATTTCTCCGCCAATTCATAGAAGGGTTTCAAACAATCCTCATAGATATAGAAGTAATTGTAGCCTGGATAGAGTTTTAATCCCACACATCGGGGATTCTGGAAATGCTGTTCCAGCAAAGCGGCCTGCTGGCGTATCGACACCCGATCAAAACCTTCGCGGCTGTCGATGCCAACACAATAACTCACAAAGGATGGATAATCTGAAGATAAATCCCTAAGGGGCTGATTCCCCATGACAATGCCATGAACCATACCATGCAACCGATACTGTTCTACTAAGTGTCCGCCATTATTTTCATGGCCTGCGGCCCTGGCGATAACATCAAAATAAGCATCATCGCAAAAATGAAAATGCGCATCGATAATCTTCATAACGATTCCTTATTTCTTTAACGCTGCCGCTCCAACTGCAATGCCCAGAACCGTCTCCCCAGCTTTTTTGAGGGAATTCAGCGGCAAATACTCAAAGCGGCCGTGGAAGTTGGCACCACCCGTGAAGATATTCGGGCAGGGAAGCCCCATGAAGGACAGGCGGGCGCCATCCGTACCGCCGCGAATTGGCTGTACATCCGGCGTAACGCCTGCAGCTTCCATTGCCTGCTTAGCCAGTTCCACTACATACATATTACCATCTTCGATTTTCTCTAACATATTGAAATATACGTCATGAGGCGTCACTTCCACGGTGCCTTCGCCATATTTCTTATTGAAGAAATCCGCCATGTCTTCCAAGTAGGCCTTGCGCTGCTCAAACTTCTGACGGCTATGATCGCGAACCAGCATGTTCATGGTGCATTTCTCCACGCCACCGGTTATCTTATAGACATGGAAGAAGCCCTCGTAACCTTCCGTATACTCTGGTTTTTCCCCAGCTGGAAGCTGCTGCTGCCACTCCGCAGCCAGCGTAATGGCATTAATCATCTTGCCCTTGGCATCTCCCGTATGAACACTGCGCCCATGGAAGGTGATGACCGGATTGGCGGCATTGAAGTTCTCGTACTCAAGGCCGCCAATTTCCCCACCATCAATCGTGTAGGCAAAGTCTGCCCCGAATTTCTCCACATCAAAGCGGTCCGCACTGCGCCCCGTCTCCTCATCCGGCGTGAAGCCCACGCGAATCTTGCCATGCTTGATTTCCGGATGATTTACCAAATACTCCATCGCACTGACGATAGCCGTTACCCCAGCTTTGTCATCAGCCCCCAAAAGGGTAGTGCCATCAGTAAACATGATGTCCTGACCTTTATACTTGAGGACCTCGGGGAAATCCTTCGTGGAGAACACAATGGGGCCATTTTCATTAAGAACGATATCCTTGCCATCGTAATTCTTGACAATCTGTGGCTTAATCGGGCCGCCGGCAGCATCCGGGCTCGTATCCACGTGAGCGATAAAGCCAACTACCGGGGCATCCGCCGCTCCGTTTGCCGGCAGCGTCGCCATAACATAGCCATGATTGTCCAGATCCACTTCCGTAAGGCCAATAGCTTTCAATTCTTCAGCGAGATGTTTAGACAAAACCATCTGTCCCGGCGTACTGGGGCAAGCTTTGTCATTTTCCTCATCAGACTGCGTGTCAAAGCTGATGTAGTCCTTAAAACGTTTTACCATTACATCCATATCTAATTCCATGGATAAACACCTCGATTGTTATTTTCTATTCATACATCCTTATATTATAACATTCTCCCCTTGAAATGTCATCCAAGCAAAAAAGACGCACTCCCAACGAATGCGTCTTTTCCTACTATATATCGATTAGAGCAGCCCTTTTATGCGTTCATTTCCCTTTTCGAGAGTTTCCTGCAAAGCTGCCGTAATGCTGCCCTTGTAACTTCTCATTCCCACCATGACAGCCTTATTATTATTGGCTGCCGTTGTCTGGAAAGCTACCATTTTCCCCGTAGCGGCATTATAAAAATGATATTTCAGTTTAGCCGTCGTGCTTACCTTGTTGGAGAAATACGCCATATGACGCGTGCTTTTCAAATCTGCGACTTCCAACGCCACCACATAATCAGCACCGGTAGACTTTGCTACGTTCTCCATCATATCTTTATCCGGAAGCATCTGATCTGCCACCACATATCCAGCTTTTGTCAGTGCAGCTTCTGTCTGCTCCTTCGATAAAACCGTCATGCCCTCTTTGGCAAAATAATCCGTATAGCCTTCCTTTACTGTGTCCGCCACATACCCCTTTGTTTCCTCCGATGTATTAAGATATGGAACCACCGCAATCTTATGACCTTCCGCTGCGCTGGCCACAGCCATTCCCGACAGGCACAATACAGTCATTACCAACAACAACAATTTTTTCATCATCAAAATTTCCTCCCCTTCAGAAAGACACCACCAAACTTCCCCAGTCAGCTTCTGTGCCCAAAATCATAATCTCACGATATAGTATAACACTCGCACTCATAGCATTGCAATCTATCTAGATATTAAACTTAATTGCCCCCACCTTGCATCGTAATAGTTTTCCGGGGTACTGTAACCTATGCTTGCTAAATTAATGCCGCCATTCTTGCGATTCTGTATATGTTTATTATATCACAAGAAACATATATCCCGTTCTTCCGCATCGTTATCCGATGATATTTCTAGCCAGTACTGCCAGTTTGCGAAATATCGGCTCATCGCCTGCCCCTTGCGAAAAAAGTTCGGCTTCCCTGCGCGTGGCACCACTCTGCTGCCAGGACTCCCCATGCTGCAAAAGCGTCATGGTAAAGACGCGTTCTCCTATTTGAGCGGGAGAACGATTTTCCTGTACCGCTTCATCAAAGCCTGCCTTTTGCTGCTGATAACGGATAAGCCGCTCCGAAAGCCCTTGGATTTCAACGGCAATATCCCCCTCTTTATCCCGATGCAGGAACCAATCGACAAGGTAAACATACTCACAAGTCGTCCAAGGGATGACGGCCCGGTTCCGATGCGGCACTTCTTCCTCATCCGCCATTTGCTCTCTCGTATTGTATTCCATCGGAACAAAATCCGGCGCTTCATCCGTAAGGGAAGCAAATTCTGCCTCTGACACTGGCTCAGGCACCCATTCTTTCAGCGATATTGTCTCTGCTTCCGGCCTGGAAAGCTCGTCAAACGCCAAAGGCTCTACTTCTTCTGCCAACTTTTCTTCCGGCATAGTTTCTTCTGACAGGTTCTCTTCGGGCATAGTTTCTTCTTCCGCTCCACTTTCCCGAAGCCGGCGCTGACGATGGAGCCACGAGCGTGCCTCCCGCTCATGCTGTCTTGCCATTTCCTTTGATGCGATAAATTCCACCGCTAGTCCCTGGCGCTCAATATTTTCCCGTATGTCATCGGCGTATTCATCCGCCGTAAGCCTCGGCAGCAATAGTTCCGTCTCCCGCCGAAGCCGTTCAAACAACTCTGGTTGTTCCTGCTTAATCCCATAGATTTCGTAAGCAAGTTCACCGTCTGCCCCCTCATCTTCTGACTGAAACGAAGCCAGCACACGATATTGGCCTTCCAAAGCCTGTGGCGAAAAATCCTCCAACCGATACGCATCGGTAACATGCTGATACAGGAATTTTTGCACGACAGCTGCCAGCTGTTCGAAATAAACCGCATGCTCTTCTTCGGATAACGGCTCTGCTCCCAAGCGTTCCTGAAGCGTCAAAAGTTTCACCACTGTCATGATCCGGCAATCCCATTTGACAGAATCCATTCCCTCCGTTTCCGTTAAGATAACACCTTCTTGTGGCAAATACTCCGTCTTGGCTGTTTCATCGAGTTCCACCTCCGCTGCCGCCATGCTTTCGTACGCCTCCGTATAATTGCTCGCCCAACGTACTGCATCGACAAAAATCGGCGTGCGATAAGCTGCAGCTTGCGGTTTTTGCATCATCGCAATATGCTGGCGCACGGCCGTCAAGCCACGATAGCTCGCATCGACCGTAAAGCCTCTTTTTTCCGCATAACCACGCAAGCAGGAGGATATCAACTCGATTTCCAGTTCATCCTCCATCCCCTCGTGATTTCGGATTTGCCGCATGGCTTGATATACTTTAGCGCGTTCCGTTCCATCCCAGGGAACCCAGCGTTTTTCTCCCGTTTCCAACCGAAGATGAAAGGCTTCATCGATTATTGGTTTACCCGCTAACATTCCCTGCCGTCCTGCCGCTGTTGTCATTTCATCCTATCCTTTCTCACGCTGTTATGCCCTATATTTGTTTTTATTATATCATACCATTTGACAAGTCAAAAAAATGACCGGTCAAATCCAACAAAAGTCAGATTTGACCGGTCAACAGTCAATTGTCAACAGTCAAATGTCAAATGTCAAATGTCAATCACCAACGATATCCTTTAGCACATTTTAGCGCCAGCCGGGATATGCGGATCAAGCTGCAACAGATGCAGTTTTTCCTCGCCTTCCTCCGTGTGAACAGCCGAAATCAGCATACCACAGGATTCAATGCCCATCATAGCACGCGGCGGCAGGTTGACGATTGCCACGAGCGTCTTACCAATGAGCTCTTCCGGCTCATAGAACGCATGAATTCCCGAAAGGATCGTGCGATCCGTGCCCGTACCATCATCCAGCGTGAACTGCAGGAGCTTCTTGCTCTTCTTGACAGCTTCACAAGCCTTTACCTTAACCGCACGGAAATCACATTTGCAGAAGGTATCAAAATCAACCATATCTTCATAGAGCGGCTCCACTTCAACCTTCGAGAAGTCAATCTTCTCCGGAGCAGCGGCAGCCGGATTCTCCGGACGGTCAATATGTGCCGGTGCATTAAGCGGTTTCATCGTCGGGAACAGCAGGACATCGCGAATCGAAGCGGCATCCGTCAGGAACATGACGAGACGGTCGATGCCGATACCGACACCACCCGTTGGCGGCAGGCCATATTCCAGTGCCATGACGAAGTCTTCATCCATACCATGTGCTTCATCGTCACCAGCCTCACGCTGTTTGAGCTGATCCTCGAAACGGCCTTTCTGGTCGATCGGGTCGTTGAGCTCCGTGAAGCCGTTCGCGAGCTCACGGCCATAGATGAAGAACTCAAAGCGGTCCGTGATGCGCGGATCATCCGCATTGCGTTTCGCCAGTGGCGAGATTTCCGTCGGATGTCCCGTGATAAAGGTCGGCTGCATGAGCGTCTCTTCCACTTTTTCCTCGAATGCAGCGTTGAGAATACCACCAATGCCATGACGCTCTTCGTAAGGTACCCCGATTTCATCGGCCATCTTACGGGCCTCTTCGACCGTCTCGCAGGACATGAAGTCTTTGCCCGTAGCTTCTTTGACGGCATCGTTCATGCTGATGCGTTTAACTTTGGAAAGGTCGATTTCAACGCCCTGGTAATTGATGACCGGCGTGCCAAGGACTTTCATGGCCGCATTGACGACGATGCCCTCGGTGAGGTCCATCATATCCGTGTAATCCGCAAAGGCCTGATAGAACTCGATAGACGTGAATTCCGGATTATGACGAACGTCCATCCCTTCATTGCGGAAGATACGGCCGATTTCATAAACACGATCCAAACCGCCAACGATGAGGCGTTTGAGGTTCAGCTCCGTTGCAATGCGCAAATACAGATCGATATCCAGCGTATTGTGATGCGTGATGAACGGACGAGCTGCCGCACCACCAGCAATCGTCGAAAGCACCGGCGTTTCTACTTCGAGATAGCCGCGCTCATCCAGATATTCGCGAATCGAGTTAATGGTCTTCGTGCGACGACGGAACGTCTCGCGGACATCCTGATTCATGATGAGATCAAGATAACGCTGACGGTAGCGGATGTCGACATCCTGCAAGCCGTGGAATTTCTCCGGCAGCGGACGCAGCGATTTGCTAAGCAGTTCGAAATCCTCAACACGGACCGTTACTTCACCGCGATGCGTCTTGAAGACGACGCCGCGAATGCCGACGATATCACCGATATCAAGTTTGCGGAACTGCTGCTTGTATTTCTCCTCACCAAGAACATCGATCTTGAAATAGACCTGAATGTTGCCCGTGCGGTCATTGAGCGTGCAGAAAGAAGCCTTGCCGTGGCCGCGGATAGCCATAAGACGACCGGCAATATTTACCTCTGGCCCTTCTTCGTCCCCTTCGAGGCCATCGTTATTCTTCTTGATGTCCGCTGCATAGTCCGTCACCTCATAGCGATGGCCAAACGGTGCAACGCCAATTTCCTTGAACGCTTCCATTTTCTCGCGGCGAACCTTAAGCATCTCATTGAGATCCTGCTCCTGGCTCTGCTGCGCGTTTTCTTTGTTTTCTGCCATAAAAGCAATTACTCCTATCTATACGGCAATTCTTAGCCTTTGATTTCTTCAATCTTGTACTGAATGATGCCAGCCGGAGCGTGTACATCGACCGTAGCGCCTACCTTCTGGCCCAAAAGTGCCTGACCCAACGGACTCTCGTTGGAGATTTTCCCCTCATCCGGGTCTGCCTCAGTCGAACCAACCAGCATAAACGTTTGCGGGCCATCTTCTGCGAACTCTACATCGAGAACAACGACCTTCGAACCCATCTGCACCGTATCACTGCTACCAGCTTTGATGATATCAGAATTACGAATCTTAGCCTCGAGTTCCTGAATCTCACCTTCGAGGAATGCCTGCTCGTTTTTCGCATCATCATACTCGGAGTTCTCCGAAAGGTCACCGAGGGCAATTGCTGCCTTCAGGCGCTCAGCAATCTCAATACGGCGTACGCTCTTGAGATAGTTAACTTTTTCCACCAGTTTATTATAGCCGTCTTCGGTCAGCATGACCTTTTTATCTGCCATGTAGAAACGCCCCTTTGCAAAATCAGATTAATATTCCATAGTAACTTATTTATTATAATTTTTTTTTGAATCCTTGTCAATGAGAGCCAGCTTCTGCGCTCGCGTGAGCTGTTTAATCTGCCACTCACGGCTCTGTGCCGCCTGCTTGTCCGCAAAGGTCTCGAAATAGACAAGACGCACAGGCAGGCGCGAGCGCGTATACTTCGCGCCCTGCCCAGCATTGTGCGTCTTCACCCGTTTCCCGAGATCATTGGTCCAGCCGGTATAGAGGCTGCCGTCCCCACACTCAAGGATATAGGTGTAGGCCTCAGCCATTATTCTGCTTCTTTGATGGTAACCTTTTCCATCACTACGTCATGAATCGGACGATCCTGGAAACCAGTCTGCGTGTGTCCGATATCACGAACGACATCCATGCCCTTTACGACTTTGCCGAAAATCGTATGATGGTTGTTGAGCCACGGCGTCTTATCAAGCGTGATGAAGAACTGGCTGCCGCCCGTGTGCGGCATGCCCGTATTAGCCATAGCCAGGATGCCCTCGCTATCGAACTTCAAGTCATCACGGAACTCATCTTCAATCGTATATCCTGGGCCACCCGTACCAAGGCCATCCGGGTCGCCCCCCTGAATCATAAAGCCATCGATAACGCGATGGAAAATAACGCCATCATAGAAGCCCTTCTGCGCAAGATCGATGAAGTTTTTCGTCGTAATCGGCGTCTTATCCTCAAAGAGCTCGATTTCAATCGTTCCTTTATTCGTCTGGATTACTGCAATGCGATTAGCCACTTTTTTCGTTCCTCCATTATCTGAGCCATCCGCAGCCAGGCACCCACCCGTGAGTACCATCGTCACTGCGAGCAGCAAAATCATTATCTTCTTCATTTTACCGTAATACCTCCAGTCATTTCAACCAGTTTTTTCTCTCCGGGCGTAACCGGCGACCACACAGGAAACCGCTTTCCCGCTGGGAAAAATTCTGCCCCCGGCTTCCAACCAGACTTTTCCAGATCATGCATGGTAATCAGTGCACCAATATCCGTCACCCGGATAAACTCGCGCACCCCTTTATCTTGCATGGAGCCCAGGCGGCCATCTACGGGGAAAAACGCCAAATCAGCCTTCATCCCCACCAGCTGCTTTAACTGCTTGCGAAAAGCATTCTCCGCCAGCTTGCGATTCTCTGCCGTCTCGCCAGTCCAATCCCACCAGTTGAAGTCACCGGCATGGAAAATACTCTTGCCGGTCTTTTTGTCTGTGACCCGGAACGCCACCCCAACATCCGTTGAATCATACGATTCGACCTTTAAGCATTCGTCTTCCCACTGCTCATAAGGCCGCATATAGGTGACCTTTTCCTGCGGAAACCTCCGGCCGCGTTTTGTCCGCCTTATATCATAGCCGAATATATAACGGCAAGCCGCCTGCTGATAATTTAGGATATGTTCATCGAAATGGTCGAAATGCGCATGCGAAGCAAAGAAGTAAACGGCCTCATAGTCGTTTTTCGCCAGGGTCTGTCCAACGATATCCTGGGAATCCTCAAAATCGTCAAACACCAAAAGCAAGTTGCCCATGTCCACCAAAAACCCGCTATTTAAAAGATACGTAACCGCAATCTCCACTAAGTATCCTTCCCTTCATAACGCTTGATGACATTGCCCACGCGTATACCTGGAGAACTGAACCCTCGTCCCATGACTTCATTCGCCGACATGATAATCATAAACGCATCGCTGTCGATGGCATTAGCAATCATCTTGATTTTCGCCACCTGCGTAAGCGTCACGACCACAAAGACCACATTGCGTTCCCGCCGCGTAAAAGCGCCCTGTCCGTGTAGGAACGTAACCCCACGGCCGACCTCCATGATGGCCTCAGCGATATGCTCGGACTGATTCGAAACGATCAATACCGCCTTGCGGCTGTTGAAACCGGCGATAACCTTATCGGTAACCATCGCATTCATGTACATGCAGATAAGCGTAAACATCGCGGGAGCAACGCCAAAGAGAAAACCAGCCACCAACATAATCAGACAGTTGAACCCAAAGATTACGCCGCCCATGTTGAGGGAATAATACTTTTTCACGATAGCACCGATGATATCAAAACCGCCCGTACTACCGTTCATGCGAAATACGATACCATAGCCAATGCCGTTAAACACGCCGCCAAAAATCGCCGCCAGCATGATGTCATTGACTGGTGCATAGGCGTTTAAACATCGCGTGAAGTCCAGGCAAAACGAAAATATCGCCGTGCCAATGATAACATCAAAGGTATAGCCACGTCCCAAGGTCTTCCAGGCCGCCGCCAAAAGTGGCAGATTATAGGCAAACGTCTGCAAGCCGATGGGGAGATGCGCCAAATAGTAAACAATAATTGCAATGCCCGTCGCACCGCCGGTCAGCAAATGCGAGGGAACCAGGAACAGATTGATGGAGCAGCTGGCAATCAAGCACCCCAGCGTAATGCCTGCATAACGAAGCAGGCGATGTTCCAGCATCCGCAGCTGAATCATTCGGTCAAACCTCCCAGTCTGATTGGCTTATCTTCCGGCATTGCCGACATATCAATTTCCTTCTCACTAGGAATAAACCAAACGCTCTTCTGCTCCTTCTCGCGGAAGAGTTCCGGTTTGCGTATCATGAGTTCCTGCCGCTCAACATCATCGAGGGGAAGTGCCGTAATACGCATGACCATCAGCGAGTTGTCCTCCGTATTCATCTGCAGCATCAAGTGCTGGAATCGATCTTTGGGATTATCATAAACATAGAATTTATTCCCATCAATCCGCCGTGGTTTCTTTACGCCGTAGGTCTGCTGAATCCAGGCTGACGTGGCCCCATAACGAACGCCATTGCGCGCCTCATACTTCTTGTTCTTGATAGTAATATCCACCACCTTACCGGTACTTACGGCAAAGCCAACGGTAAACTCCCCGTTAAAGTCACATTCCTTCACCAAAATCCCCGAAATGCGAACCGTGCGGTCATAGATGGGGGTGCCAAACGCTGCGATTACTTTGTCATCCTCATCCCCCAAGGTGACCGTATTGCAGACAAAATCTTCTTCCAGCAATTTTGCCTGAGCCCCTGCTGCCCCGGTCCATGCCAGCAGTAAAGTAAACACCAGCGCCCCAAAAACGCCAGCTGAAAACCATTTTTGTTTCATAACAGCCTCTTTCCCTGCGCCATAGCACAGTTTTTCGTGATAAGTTCGGCCACTATTATACCGTATTCATGGGAAAATCGCTACATCTCTTCAAAACGCAAAATTGCCGTTCTGGAATACCGGAATCTTTTCCCCGGCTTTCGTTGTCCCGACGATTTCCAAGTCACGCGTGCCAATCATAAAATCTTCATGCAATAGCGAATCGTTGACACCATGCTGCAAAAGCGTCACACTGTCCATCGCCTCTCCTCCCTTGATGCAGGTCGGATAAGCCTTGCCCAATGCCAAATGGCAGGAAGCATTTTCATCAAAGAGGGTATTGTAAAACAGGATACCGCTCTTGGAAATTGGCGAATCATACGGTACCAGGGCCACTTCTCCCAAATAACGTGCGCCCTCATCCGTTTCGAGCAAGCCCTTTAGAATTTTTTCGCCCTTTTCCGCCGAATAAGCCACGACCTTGCCATCCTGGAAAGTCAGTTTGAATCCCTCAATCAAATTGCCATTGAAATTGAGTGGTTTTGCCGCCACGACCGTGCCGTTGACACCATCCCGCTTCGGCAAGGTATAGACCTCCTCGGTCGGCATATTGGCAGCGAACGCAACGCCCAATTCGGAAAGCTCTGCACCGCCCGCCCAAATATGGCCTTCCGGCAGCTCAATGGTAAGATCTGTGCCCAGGCTGTTGGTATAGTGAAGCGAAACAAAATCATGGTCATTTAGGAATTTTGCTGCCTTCTGCAGAAAAGCGATATGCTCCTGCCAAGCTGCCACCGGGTCTTTATCTGCGTCGATACGAACAGTCTGGAAGATGGCCTTCCAGAGTTTTGCCACCGCCTCTTCTTTCGGACAATCTGGAAATACTTTCGTCGCCCAGCTTTCCGTCGGTACGGAAACCACACACCAGGTATTGCGGTTATTCATCAACCGGGAACGATATTCGAGCAGCGCAGCTCCGGCAGCCTGCTGAGAAAGTTTCAGTTTTTCTGGCTCAATGTCGTTAAATATCTCCGGATCTCGTGCCGCAATCGAAACGAAGGCCGCGCCCTGCTCCGCATAATCCATGTAAAACTTTTGACGCCATTCGGGAAACTCCGTAAATAGTTCCTTTTGACCATGCTGATAACGAATATGCGCCAACAACTCATCGCCCCAGCTTACTACGACATCATGAGCACCGGCCAGGAAAGCCTCCTCGGCAATGCTGCGGGCAAATTCGGCACATTCAATCGGAGAATTGATGACGAGGAGCTGGTCCTTTTGCAGATTCACGCCAACCTTTACAACTAACTTTGCATATTTTTTCAACAAAACGTTTTCCATTACATGTCCTCCGTATCAAAAAGCAGGGTTACAGGACCATCATTAACCGATTCCACCTGCATATCTGCCCCAAATTCTCCCTGTTCGACAGCAAATCCCCTATCCCGTAATTCCTGCATAAACTGTTCATAAAGCACCTGGGCTAGTTCTGGTTTCGCCGCGTGACTAAAACCTGGGCGGCGTTTTTTCAAATCCGCATACAAGGTAAATTGGGAAACTATTAAAAACGCCCCCCCAACCTGCTGAATGCTCAAATTCATCTTGCCAGCCTCATCGGAAAACACCCTTACATTGGCGATTTTCTCCGCCAGCCGGGCACAGATCTCTGGCGTATCCTCGGGACCGACTCCCAACAAGACCAAAAAGCCCTGCTCGATCGCACCATTTACTTTTCCCTCAATCCTCACCGACGCCGATTTTACTCGCGTGACCACAGCCTTCATACTTTACTCCTTTGTTTCCATATAGGGTTTCACAAAATCATTAACCGTCTTGAAATACTTTTCCTGCTCTTTCTGGGATGCGATAGCGTGAACAGCTCCATCGATAATCAAAAGCTTTTTCGGCGTCTCCGCCTGCTCGTATAGCTCCTCTGCCATAGACACTGGCACCAATGGGTCTTTCGAGCCATGGATAAAGAGAATCGGCAGCTTGGATTTTTTAACTGCCGCGACTGGTTCTGCCTCCCGCAGGCTGAAACCAGCCACCTTTTGACAGCGCCAATCCAAAAGCTGCATAGCCGGAAAAGCTGGCAGCCCAAAAGACTCTGTTATCTGATGCACTAGCAAATCAAACGCACTGGTATATCCGCAGTCTTCGACACAGGCAACTGCCTGCGTGGGCAAATCCTCTCGAGCGGCGGCCATCATAACCGAAGCTGCCCCCATCGATACTCCATGCAGCACAATCTTTGCCTGCGGATGACGCTGCGCTACGAGCCTTGCCCAAGCGGCAATATCTTCGCTTTCTCTGCAGCCCATCGTCAAGAACCTACCTTCACTATCTCCCGATGCTCTAAGATCCGGCGTCAACACATGATACCCCATCATGAGATAATTCTCCGCGATATACCAGGAATTCTGCTGCGTACAGCCATAACCATGGACAACGATAACCCAACGGTCGCTATCCGTGTCCGGCATAAAATGCGTAGCGGTCTGTCTAAGGCCATCCGCAGAAGTCATGTGCCAGGTTTCATCGGTATAGTCCGGCTTATTGAACCGCCGTGCCTCAGGTGGCATCAATAACGCATACGCCCTTGGCGGTTCCTGCGGATTATCCGCCGTACCGCGTTCCAAACCAAAATGAACGGCATAATTGCCAATAAAATATCCTGTCCCCATGACGAAGGCCGTCACAGCAACGATTATCGTAATAACCGCTGTCAGGAGACAGGATAAGAGAAGCTTCTTCATGGAATCACCCTTTTATTTATCACACCAAACAAAATGCGATTCCATTATAACATCTTTTTCCTAGAAAAGTATGAAATTATTTCCCAGCCTTCATACGGTTGATCGCGCTGAATAGTGCCTGAATGGATGCCGTGATGATATCCGTGTCCATGCCAGCGCCCCAAGTGATGTGACCATTCTCCGCAGTAATGCCGATATACGCCATAGCCCGGGAATTCTGGCCAACCTCCATAGCATGCTCACTGTACGTCAAATCTTTGTAGACGATTCCCAGATTTTTCTGCAGGGCATTTGAAACAGCGTCCAGGCGGCCATTACCACGTGCCTCAAACGAGACTTCCTTCCCATCGACCTTGAGGTCGACCGTACCAGAACGCGTTCCATCTGGTTCTTTTTTGAGCAGGAAATCCACTAACTCATAAGGCTCCACGATGTTGACATACTCGTTCTGGAAAATCTGGAAAATTTCATCCGGCATGAGTTCTTTGTGTTTGTGGTCGGATACACTCTTAACGCAGTAACCAAAATCCTCACGCATCTTCTTCGGCATCTCGATCCCATATTTCTGCTCCATAATAAAGCCGACACCGCCCTTACCGGACTGGCTGTTGATGCGAATAACATCGCCGTCGTATTCACGGCCAACATCTTTCGGATCGATATAGAGATAAGGAAGCGTCCATTTATCCGGATTCTTTTCCTCTTTCCACTTCATGCCTTTCGCGATAGCATCCTGATGCGAACCGGAGAACGCGGCAAAGACCAATTTCCCCGCATAGGGCTGACGATAACTGACCTCCATGCGCGTGAGACGCTCGTAAGTATCCACCAACTCTGACATGTTCGAAAAATCAAGTTCCGGATCGACTCCCAAAGCAAACATATTCATGCCTACGGTCACAATATCCACGTTACCCGTACGCTCACCATTGCCAAAGAGCGTTCCCTCCACGCGATCCGCACCTGCCAGGATTCCCATCTCCGTATCAGCCACACCACAGCCGCGGTCATTATGCGGATGCAGCGACAGGACGACATTATCACGATATTTTAGATGCTTATTCATATACGCAACCTGCATCGCATAGACATGCGGCATGCTCATTTCGACGGTAACCGGCAGATTGATGATTGCCTTGCGGTCAGCAGTTGGTTGCCAGACATCGAGCACGGCATTGCAAACCTCCAGAGCATATTCCGGCTCTGTTCCCGTAAACGATTCCGGTGAATACTCAAAGCGATAATTTTCCCCAGCTTCCTCGGTAAGCTGCTGCAAAAGTTTTGCTCCATCGACCGCTATCTGCTTGATTTCTTCTTTTGATTTACGGAATACCTGCTGACGTTGGGCTACCGAAGTAGAGTTATAGACATGAACGATGGCATTTTTGACGCCTTTCAAGGCTTCAAAAGTCTTACGAATGATATGTTCACGAGCCTGCGTGAGTACCTGAATCGTCACATCATCAGGAATCAGATTCTCCTCAACCAACCGGCGCAAAAATTCGTACTCCGTCTCCGATGCTGCCGGGAACCCGACCTCGATTTCCTTGAATCCGACTTTGATGAGCATCTTATAGAATTCCAGCTTTTCTTCGAGGTTCATCGGCGTGATGAGCGCCTGATTGCCATCACGCATATCCACGCTGCACCAGATTGGCGCATGATCTGGTGCATCCTTTTTCGCCCATTCGAGATCAATCTCTGGCGGCAGAAAATAACCTTTGCTGTACTTCTGATAATTCATCATCTGCGAATCCCTCCTAAAAATAAAAGCCTTTCATCTCTAAGAGACGAAAGGCTAGCTTACGTGTTACCACTCCAATTCGTGCCTATCGGCACCTCATACAGACTCTATCAAGTCCTCCTGTTCGATAACGGTCAGGAACCGTTCCGGTCTACTCGCCCCTACCGGGCTTTCAGCGGACTGCTTCAAGGTGAGTTCCGCATTCATCCACTATTGTCTTTCACCAACCGACAACTCTCTGAAGTCATCCGAATACGTACTATTCCTCTGCTATGCATTTCTCTGTGTTGCATACTACAATATCACAATAAAATACATTTTGCAAGCATTTACGTGTTAAACTGTAAACTTTTTTTATTTTTTATGACTGTCCTCCGGTACTCTCGGAGATTTCTTCGCCGCCAGACGGGCATTTTCCTTCTCGCGCTGGATTCTTTTGCGCTCTTTGTGTGCCTCGTAACGACGACGCCCATCTTCAAAAGCCCGCTTGGCCTCCTCCGTGTCGAGAATCAACGGCGGAACGGATTTGGGACGCGCATTGCGATCCAACGCTACCATCGTGAAATAGGCCGTCAGTGCACGCTGCGGTTTTCCCTCCTGCTCCAGGTCCTCCACATCCACATTGACTGCTATCTCCATAGAACTATGCCCCACAAAAACGATTTCCGCAGAACACGTCACCAAATCGCCAATCAGGATAGGCAGATGAAACTCCAGCTCGTCAACACGAGCCGTAACTACATTGGAACGAGCATACCGGCGAGCTGCCGCATAAGCCGTTGAATCCATCATTTTCATGATTTCCCCGCCATGGACATTGCCATTCGGATTCGCCTGACTCGGCATCATTACCTGACTGATTACGATTTTATTCTGTGCCATAAATGGGACCTCCTAGGAAATGACTTCCATACGTTTGAATTATAATTATATTGTATCACGTATTAATATGAAAATATATTTTTTTTATCAATATACGCCATCAACAACCATTCAAGCATAGCGGATTTTCCAAATTTTTACCGTAACATGTATCACAAAACAAAAGGCATTCTTCCTTTAGAAGAATGCCCCTTGCAATCAATCCCCTACACTTTTGCGAATGGCATCACAAGTTTCACGATAAATTGCTCCTACTAATTCCGCCAGCTTTTGGATTTCCGCGCTGTCTTGGGTGGTGCGAATGGCCTGTACCGTATCATCGGCCGCCCGGAATAATTTCATCAAACTCAAATTGCCGGCGGTTCCCTTCAACGTATGAACACTCTTTTCCGCCATAGCCATATCCTGAACCGATAAACTAGTAACAAACTCTTCATAGGAACCGTCATTAAGGAACTTTGACAGGAACTTATGATAAAGCGCCACATTTCCCATAAAACGCTCTAAGCCTTTGTCGTAATCTACTCCAGCCTGTTCAAGCGTTGCTTTTATCTGAAGTTGCTCCATATATTTGCCCTCCTCCCGCGACCCGTTCCCTCTTTTATTTCAAGAACTGGTCAATCGCCTTGTTCAACTGCTCAAGAGCTTCTTTATCATTATCCCGTACCGCATCGACTACACAATGCTCCATATGGTCTTTGAGGATAATCTTGCTTACGCCATTGATAGCACTGCGTACTGCAGACAGCTGCACGAGGACTTCACTGCAATCTCTACCATCTTCTACCATACGCTTGATTGCTTCTAGATGACCAATAAGCCGAGACATGCGGTTCAACACCGCCTTGGTCTGGGTATGGCTATGCTGATGGCCGTGGGTATGTCGAATAATGGACCCATCTGCCAATTGATGAGTGTGTTCATGTTCATGCTCGTGTCCCTGCTGCTTATCAACTGTTTCAATTTTTTCCTCCATGAACCGCCCTCCTCGATTAGAATCTTTTTTATCTATTCTTTTTTTTATGCAATTTTCCTGCCAGCAAGTAAATAATTCTATAAGAAAAACCTTCTCGCAAGCGGAGAAGGTTTTTCCATTCAACAGGAACAATTATTTCACAGCAATCGTAAGCGACTCACCATTAATGTTCCATTCTTTTTCTGTTCCTTCAAGGCTCCCATAGCATACGGCATCAGCAAGCGTAATATCCTTAAGATATTGCTCGTTTTTCTTGACAATTGCTTCGAGCTTTTCGTTGCCGCTGAGGCTGACCGTGATATGGTCTGTAACCTCAAAGCCATTTTCCTTGCGCATGGTCTGGACCTTGCTGATGATCTCACGGACGAAACCTTCCTCAAGCAGTTCCTCCGTAAGAGTCGTATCGAGTGCAATCGTCACACCATTGTAGCGCTGGCAGTTGAAGCCCTCTTTCTGGGCCATCGAGACCTCGACGTCCTCCGGCGTTAGCGTGACTTCCCCGCTGGCCAGCGACAGCTTGAGCGTGCCCGTGCTGTCAAGCTCAGCCTTGGCCTTCGAACCGTTGAGCTTGCCGAGGGCAGCCTTGATCTCGCCGATCTGCTTGCCGACCTTCGGTCCGAGTACACGGAACTGCGGCTTGAAGCTATAGGAGAGGTATTCCTCCATGTCTTCCTTGAAGGTCACAGCCTTGACATTGAGCTCGTCTTCGACGATCTTCTTGAAGAACTCCGGCAGCTCGCGCTCTGCATGTACGAACATGTTGGCCACCGGCTGGCGGTTCTTGATGTTCGTCTCGTTGCGGGAGGCACGGCCCAGGACGACGATCTCGAGTACGAGTTCCATGTTGGCCTCGAGCTCTTCATCGATCCAAGCCTCATTAGCCACCGGGAAGTCTGCCAGATGTACGGACTCCGGTGCCTGCTTGTCAATGCTGCAGACGAGGTTGCGGTAGATGGACTCCGTGATGAACGGAACCATCGGTGCTGCCGTCTTGGCCGTCGTGACCAGCGCCGTCCAGAGCGTCATATAGGCATTGATCTTATCCTGCTCCATGCCCTTAGCCCAGAAACGGCTGCGGCTGCCGCGGACATACCAGTTGGAAAGCTGGTCGACAAAATCCTGCAGAGCCTTGGCGGCCTCGGTTACGCGGTAATTGGACAGGTCGTTGTCGACTTCCTTGACCATCGTGTTGAGGCGCGACAGTACCCACTTATCCATGACGCTGAGCTTATCGTAGTCCAGCGTGTATTTCGTTGCATCGAACTGGTCGATATTCGCATAGAGCACGAAGAAAGCATAGGTATTCCAGAGCGTGCCCATGAATTTGCGCTGGCCTTCCTGCACCGCATCATCATGGAAGCGGTTCGGCAGCCACGGAGCACTGTTCTCATAGAAATACCAGCGGATGGCATCGGCACCATGCTGGCGCAGTGCATCCATCGGATCGACGGCATTGCCCTTCGACTTGCTCATCTTGCGGCCATCCTTATCCTGGACATGGCCAAGGACGATGACATTCTTGTACGGTGCCTTGTGGAACAGCAGCGTCGAGATAGCCATGAGCGAGTAGAACCAGCCACGCGTCTGGTCAACAGCCTCAGAGATGAAGTCCGCCGGGAAGCGCTTCTCGAAGATGTCCTTGTTCTCGAACGGATAATGCCACTGGGCAAACGGCATCGAACCCGAGTCGAACCAGCAGTCGATGACCTCAGAGACGCGATGCATCTCCTTGCCGCACTGCGGGCATTTGATGGTTACCTTATCGATGAACGGACGATGGAGCTCGATTTCCTCGGGGCAGTTGTCCGACATGGACTTGAGCTCCTCGATGGAACCGATCGTATGCTGATGGCCGCATTCGCACTCCCAGACCGGCAGCGGCGTACCCCAATAGCGGTTGCGGGACAGGCCCCAATCCTGTACATGCTCGAGCCAGTCGCCGAAACGGCCCTTGCCGATGGATTTCGGGATCCAGTTGACCGTGTTGTTGTTAGCGACGAGTTCGTCTTTGACATCGGTCATCTTGATGAACCAGGTCGAACGCGCATAATAGAGCAGCGGCGTATCGCAGCGCCAGCAGTGCGGGTAGCTGTGCGTAAACTCTGGTGCCTTGAAGAGCAGGCCCTTCTTCTCCAAATCCTCGAGAATCATCGGATCTGCCTTCTTGACAAATACGCCAGCCCAATCCGTCTCTTCCGTAAGTTCCCCCTTGCCATTGACGAGGTTGACAAACGCGATATTGTACTTCTGGCAGACGCGGTTATCGTCTTCACCAAAGGCCGGAGCCAGATGAACGATACCCGTACCATCTTCAGTCGTGACATAATCATCGCAGGTCACGATATGGGCCTTTTTGCCTGGCTGCTTGGCAACAGCTGCATTGGCAAACGGATAAAGCGGCTCATACGCGCGGCCTTCAAGCTCCTGGCCCTTGAATTTTTCAAGGACTTCACGCTCACCCTCAACGCCTTCAAATACTTTTTCCACCAGCGCCTCGGCGAGGATGTAATCTTTGCCATTGACGCGCAGTTTCACATAGTCTACGGCCGGATTTACGCAAAGCGCGAGGTTCGACGGAAGCGTCCACGGCGTCGTCGTCCAGGCGAGGAAGAACGTGTTCTCCTCATCCTTTACCTTGAACGTAACCATCGCCGAACGCTCAGTGACATCTTTATAGCCCTGAGCTACCTCATGGCTCGACAGCGGGGTGCCGCAGCGCGGACAGTACGGTACAACCTTATAGCCCTTATACAGGAGACCCTTGTTCCAGATTTCCTTGAGTGCCCACCACTCGGACTCAATGAAGTTGTTCTCGTAAGTGATATACGGATTATCCATATCCGCCCAGAAACCGACGACATCGGAAAATTCTTCCCACATGCCTTTGTACTTCCAAACCGACTCACGGCACTTTTTGATAAACGGTTCAATGCCATACTCTTCAATCTGCTCCTTGCCGTTGATGCCGACAGCCTTCTCAACTTCGAGCTCAACCGGCAGGCCATGCGTATCCCAACCAGCCTTGCGCAGGACTTTCTTGCCCTTCATGGACTGGAAACGCGGCAGCATGTCCTTGATGACGCGCGTCAGCACATGGCCGATATGCGGTTTGCCGTTAGCCGTCGGCGGGCCATCATAGAACGTAAACGTATCGCAGCCTTCACGCTGATCGATAGCTTTCTGGGCGATGTTGTTGTCTTTCCAGAACTTCAGGACTTCCTGCTCGCGTTCCACGAAGTTCAGGTTTGTGTCTACCTTACTATACAAAGCGGATTCCTCCTCACAATAGAAAAAGCCTGCATCCCAAAACAGGATGCAGGCTGTAATACCTACACGAAAACCACCTATTTTTCACGTACCATCATACGCTATTCCGTAACGGGGAATACCGGCCCGGCCTACTCGTCATCTTTCAGCCTGCTGCTCCGAAGTGATTTTCCGCTTTCCGTACTCGCTCCCGGCTCTCACCTGCCCCGGTTCGCTTCCGCTTTCGGTAAAAGCATACTCTCTTCATCGACGCATTTACATGTTAACATGACATATTTTACCATAGGCGCGCACATATTTCAAATGATATTTTCTCCAGTGGAATAAAAATACTTCCCATCGCCTTTGGCAAAATGGGAAATATGGCGGTATAATGGATTGTGAATTTAAGATTTTTTCAGGAGGCTATTCATGCATCAGTATTTGTTCTTTATTGGCGATTTCCCCGTTCGCGCTTACGGACTAGTCTTGTCGCTTTCCATTATATTAGCTACGGGCGTCGGCTATTTCCTCGTAAAAAAAGAAGGCCGCGGGGAAGAGACCTATCTGGTAGACCTTGGCATATATTGCGGCATTGCCGGCCTTATCGGTGCTAGACTATGGGATGTATTCTTCTTCGATTGGGATTATTACAGCCATCACCTCACCGAATTATTTAACGTTTGGCAAGGTGGCATGGCCATCCAGGGCGGTATTTTTCTCGGCGTGTTGGCCGGTATTTTCTACTGCCGCCATCATAAGCTCGATACGGTCCGGCTCATGGATGTATTAGCCCCGGCTATCATCTTGGGACAGGCACTTGGTCGCTGTGCCAATCTCTTAAATGGCGATGCCTTTGGTGCACCTACCGGCGGATCCTTTGGAATCGTATATCCTGCCACTACTTTGGCCGCTCATACCTATGGTACCCAGCCCCTTTGGCCCGCTGAAATTTGGGAAGGGCAGCTCGATATGGTCATCTTTGCCTTACTGTTGATGTTCCGCTGTACCAATCATGCCAAAGGACAGTGTTTCGCACTCTACGTCATGCTATATAGTGCAGCTCGATTCGGTTTGGAATTTCTACGTGGCGATTACGCAGAAAAAGTTTTGGCATTCATGACTAGTGCGCAAACCACCAGCTTCTTCGCCTTTACCATAGCGTTTCTCATCTTTCTGTATTTGGGATGGAGAAAAACCTCTTCCTCCCCAAATACTTGACGGTCATCGATACGATAAACTATAATATAACTAAGTATGTATTGACAAAAAAGGAGCGAAATTTATAGTGAAAATCTTAGCCCGTCATTTAACGGCCGATTTGTTCAACTGCAAAAACAATAAACTTACTGATATAGAACTCATCAAAACTACACTCGACGATGCCCTTGCTGACAACAATCTCAAGGTTATTGATTCGAAGATCCAACAACTAAGCGAAGACCATTATCTGCTTATTGCAATCCTTCCCGAGGGTCACATCACGCTTCATATCTATGCCGACCTTAAATATGTTGCCTTAGATATTTTCCTCTGCCAGGAAGATGCCGAGCCAGATAAACTATCTAAAGAAATTCGCAACTTCTTTAAGCCGGATAAAACGAAAACTACTGTTTTGAAACGCGGCAATTTTGGCAACGCCAAAGACATTAAGCCAAAAGTCAAAACCAAAGTTGCTCCCCTGCGTAAGATTCACAACACGGGCGCCAAGGTCATCCGCATCCTAGCGAGAAGAAATCATCAATAAGATATTTATGAAAAAACAGCTAACGCATTACGCGATAGCTGTTTTTATTTTACGATTCCTGATATATATACAAAAAATATACCAAAAAAGCGAGCCAAAAGCTCGCCTGATAGTCATTATGTCCACTCAAAACTATACAGAAGTTAAAATGTATCACGAACATTTCTTTTTAAAGGAAACTCACTCGCTCCACTTTCGTTTCGCTCGGAGTAAGCGACTCATACAAATCTGTGCGTCACTTCGTTCCTTCATCTTTGATTCGCTGCTTAAGTTAAGCCCTCGACTTATTAGTATTGGTCCGCTGCATGCCTTACAGCACTTCCACTCCCAACCTATCTACCTTGTCTTCTTCAAGGAGTCTTACTAGATTAACTCTATGAGATACTTCATCTCGAGACGGGCTTCACGCTTAGATGCTTTCAGCGTTTATCCCTTCCGGACGCAGCTACCCAGCTATGCTTCTGGCGAAACAACTGGTACACCGGCGGTCCGTCCACTCCGGTCCTCTCGTACTAGGAGCAGCCTCTCTCATGTATCTTACGCCCGCGA
>NZ_JNKI01000018.1 GCF_000702005.1 Selenomonas sp. ND2010
GGAAAACTCGCCACATCCTCAGCCGCCGCTAGGGGCAGTGCCATAAACGAAGCGTTTGATGTTTTTCGTGAAGAACGAAATTTTTATCCTCACCATTCGTCGAAAAATTGCTACCGTTCAAGCGAAGCGCGTTTTGCAACTTTTTCGATGCTTAATTAAAGATAAAAATTTCGTTTAGAAAAACATCTCCCGCGTAGTGTTGGCACTGCCCCTAGCGGCGGCGAAGAGTTGCTTCGAATGAGACCTGCAAACTGTAATTTCACAGCCCTTTTTTAGTCATAAAAAAAAACTATCCCCTTATGAAAAATCAATATTGGAAAAAAAAATCAAGGCTACTATAATTTATTCTGTAAAAATAACAATCAATTTCACTAAATTCCCCTAGAATAGAAAGGACGATTCCTTTATGGATAATATTAACGAACAGGCTTTGGCCTTACATAAAAAACATCAGGGAAAGCTCGAAGTAACGAGCAAAGTTGCCCTGAATCGTGCCGAGGATTTAACCTTGGCTTATTCTCCCGGCGTCGCTGCTCCCTGTCTTGAGATTCGCGATAACCCACAGAAAATCTACGATTATACCACGAAGGGCAATATGGTTGCCGTCGTGACCAACGGCACGGCGGTTTTAGGTCTCGGCAATATCGGCGCTGGTGCCGGTCTCCCCGTCATGGAAGGCAAGGCCGTCCTATTCAAAGGCTTTGCCGGCGTTGATGCCGTCCCCATCTGCCTGGATACCCAGGACCCCATGGAAGTGATCAAAGCCGTCCAGCTCATTGCACCGACCTTTGGCGGCATCAACCTCGAGGACATCAAAGCCCCGCAGTGCTTTGACATCGAAAAAGAACTGCGCAAGACACTGGATATCCCGGTCTTCCACGACGATCAGCACGGCACGGCCATTGTCGTCGTTTCGGCACTCATCAATGCCTTCAAGCTCACCGGCAAAACCTTTGCCGATGCCAAATTCGTCGTCAATGGTGCCGGTGCTGCCGGCCAGGCCATTACACGCCTTATTTACAGCGCTGGCGGCCGCAATATCATCCTCTGTGATTCCCGCGGCGCCATCTACGCCGGCCGGCCGAACGGCATGAATCCCTATAAGGAGGACATTGCCAAAATCACCAACCCGCAGAACGAGGCGGGCCCGCTTGAGTCCGTCATCCGCAAGGCTGACGTATTCATCGGCGTCTCCGTCGCTGGCTGTGTCACACAGGACATGGTGCGCACCATGAACCCCAATGCCATCGTCATGGGCATGGCAAACCCCGAACCGGAAATCCTGCCGAATCTTGCCAAAGAAGCCGGTGCCCGCATCGTCTGCACGGGCCGCAGCGATTATCCGAATCAGGTCAACAACCTCCTGGCCTTCCCAGGCATCTTCCGCGGCGCCCTCGACGTGCGCGCCAGCGAAATCAACGAGACGATGAAAGTCGCTGCCGCCAAGGCCATTGCCGACCTCATCCAGCCGGATCAGCTTGATGAAGATCACGTCATCACGAGCCCGTTCAACCCAGAAGTAGCACCGGCCGTTGCCGCCGCCGTGGCCCATGCCGCCCGCCAAACCGGCGTCGCCCGCAACCGCGACATGACGCCAGCCATGGTTGCCGAGCACACGCGTCAGCTGCTGGCGAAATAACCTCATAAAACGGCGTATGCCGGAAGCCAATGCTTCCAGCATACGCCGTTTTTGTATTCTCTCGCGATTAAATCTTGAACTTGCCCACGGCTTCCTGCATCTTGCCGGCCAACGTGGAAAGCGCCTGCGAAGCAGCTGCAATCTCTTCATTCGAGGCCGATTGTTCCTCCGTCGCCGAGGAAATCGTCTGCGTGTTATTCGCCGTCTTGTTGCTAACACTATCAATAGCATCAACAGCCGTGACAATCTGCTCTGCTCCTGCCGAAACCTTGCTGACCGCATCATTGATTTGTGCCATCTGCTGGTTGATGTCATCGACCTTCGTCATGATATCCTCGAACTGCTCGCCGACATCGCGAATGGCTTTCGTGCCCTGCGTCACTTCATTCGTGCCATTCTGCATCGACTCGACAGCCTGAGCCGTATCACTTTGAATCGACGAAATGCGCGCTTTTATCTGTTCAGCTGACTCCTGCGACTCAGCCGCCAGCTTCCTTACCTCTTCGGCAACGACCGCAAAGCCACGGCCCTGCTCGCCAGCCCGGGCTGCCTCAATCGCTGCATTGAGCGACAGCAGGTTCGTCTGCTGGGCAATCGAGGAAATAGCCTCGACAATCTGGCCGATCTGCTGCGAATTTTCGCCCAAGGCCTTAACGACAGCGGCTGACTCCATAACACTTTTCTCGATGGAACCCATCTTGCGGATAGCCTCTTCCATCAGCCCCGCGCCGCGTTTGGCTGCCTCAGCCGTATGCGTCGATGCGACCGTAACCTGTACGGCCCTTTCCGACATCAAATCGATATCGTGATAAACCCCATCGACACTCTGTTTTGCCTTTTCAACTTCGTCGAGCTGCTGGGCTACCTGAGCGCTGACATCACCGACATTTTCCGCTACATGCACCGCCGTATCCGCAGACTGCTGCGCATTGGCTGTCAGCTCCTCCGAAGAGGCCGCTACCTGTTCTGCCGTCGTCGCCATCTGCGAAATCAAATCGTGCAGATTCTTCTTCATCGTATTGAACGCACCAGTAAGCGAGCCAATCTCGTCGCTCGTTTCCACCGGCAGTTCCTTGATGCCGAGATTTCCTTTGGCCATCTCGGACGCATGGGCTTCCAGCGCCACCAGCGGACGCGTAATACGGCCAGCAAACTGGAAACATACGCCCAGTACCAGAATAAGTCCAACCACTGTCAGAAGCCCATATACGGTCTTGAGCGTCGTAACCGAAGCGAATACATAGTCATAAGGAACACTCATGGCCAACAGCCAGCCTGTACTCTCAACTTTTGTGTAACCACAAATCATCTTGCCATCGGTATTGCTATCATAAAAGAAATAGCCACTGCCATTTTTGATCATTTCTTCAAAATGCGTACCAATACCAGGCAGCTCCTGGAGTTTCGAACCGATATCGCCTGGTCCGCCATTACCCAGGATTATACCTTTTTCATCCGTTACGATAGCCATACCAGCCTCATCGTGATATTTCAACTTCTTGACCGTATCATCCACCACGGCCAAATCAATATCCGTACAAAGCGCACCGTAGAACTGTCCATCCTTTTTGAAAGGAGCTACGGCCGAAACCACCAGCTTACCGGTGTTTTTATCGATATACGGTTCGGTAAATACCATCTTACCAGCCTTTTTGACATTGTTATACCAATCACGCGTACGCGGATCGAGTTTCCCCGTGCTCTTGTTCTGGGTGCGGTAGGAAGCAAAATAGCCATCTTCCATACCGATGTTCAAATCCAGGATTTCATTGTCTGAAGCCCCCAAAGCCAGCGAAGCAATGCTCTGCAGCCTTTCCTCATCGCCATTGAACTCCGTCATCAAATCCGCTGCATACTGCGCCGAACTTCCCTTTTGCAACAACCAGCCATTCATCTTATAGGAAGCCTGTCCCACGGTGGCAGAAAGTTCCTGCTCCACAGCCTGTTCGAGATTCTTATCGGCGGTATAAAACCCAATAACCGATATTACGGCCATCAAGACACCGACAACACCAGCCAATACGTAAAATTTTTGTCTTATCCCCATACTTACCACCCTCTCTTCCTTATCTTACTGTCCACAACGGACAAAATTTCCCTATGGCCAATACTTCGACACCCTGCGGAAAAATCCTTGTTACTGTAAAAAAATTCGCAATATTGTTTTACAACAAAAAGAGCAAGCTCCTAAAAAGCCTGCTCTTTTATGCGCAACAATCTATTTCTTGTCAATCGTTTTTCTGATCCATCGTAGCCATCGAAGCGACCTTATCATTCTCAGCCGTGCTCATGAGCTTAACGCCCTGCGTGTTGCGGCTGATAACGGAGATATCTTCGACATTGGTGCGGATGACAATACCATCCGTCGTAATCAGCATGAGCTCCTGGTCCGGACGAACGACTTTGATGCCGATGACATAGCCCGTCTTATCCGTAACCTTCATGTTGATGAGGCCCTTGCCGCCGCGCGTCTGGCTGCGGTATTCATCGGTCGGCGTACGCTTGCCATAGCCGCCCTCCGTTACCGTCAAGACCTCAGCATTGTGCGTGAGGATATCCATGCCGACGACCTCGTCGCCCATGCCCAGGCTGATCCCCTTGACACCGCGAGCCGTACGGCCCATAGCGCGGACATCGTCCTCGGAGAAGGCAATCGCCTTACCGCTCTTGGTACCGAGCATCAGATAGCTTTCGCCATCGGTGAACTTAACGCCAATCAGGTCGTCATCGTCATCAAGGTTGATGGCGATGAGGCCAACCTTGCGCATGTTGCTGAACTCGGACAAGCTGGTCTTCTTGACGATACCCTTGCGCGTTGCCATGAAGAGATAGCGATCCGGATCGAAGCCCTTGACCTGGATGACAGCCGTAATCTTCTCGCCCTGTTCAAGCTGCAGCAGGTTGATTATCGCCGTACCCTTTGCCTGACGGCTTGCTTCGGCGATCTCGTAGGCCTTCAGATGGTATACACGGCCGCGGGTCGTGAAGAACAGGATAGTGTGATGCGTCGTCGTGATGAGCATATTCTCGACGAAGTCCTCTTCCTTCGTTCCCATCCCCTTGATACCCTTGCCCCCGCGGTTCTGGCGGCGATAGGTATCGAGCGGCATGCGCTTGATGTAGTTGTTATGCGTGAGCGTGATGACGACGTCTTCCTCAGCGATAAGGTCTTCCACATCGATTTCCGACGTGTCAATCGTAAGCTTCGTGCGGCGTTCATCCCCGTATTTCTCTTTGACTGCCGTGAGCTCATCCTTGATGATGGCCAGGATGCGCTGCTCATCGGCGAGGATTGCCTTGTACTCCTCGATTGCCTTCAAGACTTCCTGATATTCTTCCTGAATCTTGTCGCGTTCGAGACCGGTCAGGCGCTGCAGACGCAAATCCAGGATTGCCTGTGCCTGCTTCTCGCTTAACTTGAAGCCCGACATAAGTGCTTCACGGGCAATATCGGCCGTACGGCTCTCGCGGATGGTCGTGATGACTGCATCGAGATGATCGAGAGCAATCGTCAAGCCTTCGAGGATATGAGCCCGAGCCTCAGCTTTCGCCAGCTCGTATTTCGTCCGGCGGGTGATTACATCTTCCTGATGTTTGATGTAATAGTGCAGAACCTGCTTGAGGTTGAGTACCTGCGGCTTGCCATCGACGAGCGCCAGCATGATGACACCGAAGCTGTCCTGCAGCTGCGTGTGCTTGTAAAGCTGGTTCAAGATGACATTCGGGTTGGAATCCTTGCGCAGATCGACGACGACACGCATACCATTGCGGTCCGATTCATCGCGCAGGTCCGTGATGCCCTCAATCTGCTTATCGCGGACGAGTTGAGCGATCTTCTCGACCAGACGGGCCTTGTTGACCTGATACGGCAACTCCGTGACGATAATGCGCGGCTTGCCATTCGACATCGTCTCAATATGAGCATTGGCGCGCATCTTGATGATGCCGCGGCCCGTCGTATACGCCTGCCGGATTCCCTCGGAACCGAGGATAAGACCGGCCGTCGGGAAATCCGGTCCCTTGATGACCGTCATGAGTTCCTCAACCGTAGCATCCGGATTGTCGATAAGCATCAGCGTGCCATCGATGACCTCGCTCATGTTATGCGGCGGAATATTCGTCGCCATACCGACGGCGATACCCGAAGTACCATTTACGAGCAGCTGCGGGAACTTCGCCGGCAGAACCGACGGCTCCTTCATCGACTCATCGTAGTTCGGTACGAATTCCACCGTATCCTTGTCGATATCCTGCAGCATGAGCTCCGAAATCTTCGACATACGGACCTCGGTGTAACGCATAGCAGCTGCCGGGTCGCCATCGACTGAACCGAAGTTGCCGTGGCCATCAGCGAGCATATAGCGCATCGAGAAATCCTGAGCCATGCGCACGATAGCATCATAGACGGAGGAATCACCATGCGGATGATACTTACCGAGAACTTCGCCGACGATACGAGCCGATTTCTTGTACGGTTTATTGGAACCCATACCGGCTTCCTGCATCGCATAAAGGATGCGGCGATGTACCGGCTTCAGGCCGTCACGGACATCTGGCAAGGCACGGGCAACGATGACGCTCATCGCATAATCGATGTAGCAATTCTTCATTTCGTGTTCCAGATTGACCGGGACTATCTTTCCATGACCAAAATCCACAATCTCACCTCAAAACAAATATTACTTCCTTACAAAAACAAAGCCCAGCCGTATGAGCAGCCGGGCCCTTGAATTATCAATTCATACTGTCTTATTTTACCATAGATTCGCCAAAAAAGCCAATGAATCAGCGGCCAATAATCTGATCGTAAATATAGCCTTCCCGAACCCCTGAATCACTGTAGGTAATCACCTTTGCCTTGAACCTGCGCGCCAGCACATCGGCAATGACGAGCCCTGGGATAATCGTATGCATACGGTCTGGTACGGCCCGCATCAGTGCGATAGTCATTTCCTGGGTCATCTCATGGTCACTGACGAAATTCCCGATAATCGTCCGCAGGCGCTTCGTCTCCATGCGGGTATTGGCGGCCGGTTGATTGAACAAGATATTATAAAGCGCCGAGGCTCCCTTGACCGTTCCACCAATACCGGCAATGCCATCCACCTGAGTATCAGCAAACGCATCAGCCGACGCTATAATCTCTTCTGCCGCAGCCCGCATCGCCATACACTCGGTAAGCGTTGGCAGCAGCCCCTTTACATATTGGGTGCGAAAAGCTAACGACCCGATGGGCAAACTGGTTTTATGCTCAATCTTGCGCTGGCGATAAGTGACAATCTCCGTGCTGCCACCACCGATATCAATCAACAGTCCATCTTCCGACTGCAGCGTTCGCGTCGCCCCGATGAAATCAAATGTCGCTTCCTCGTCTCCCGTAATGACCCGGATTGTAAGACCTGTCCGTTCTTCAATTTGACGGACAGCCTCCTGGCTGTTCTTGGCATTGCGAAGCGCCGCCGTCGTAAAGGCAGAAACATTCGTAATCCGGAAAAGTTCCAGAAATGACTTGAACTCCTCCAAAATTTCCACGGCCTTATCGATGCCCTGCTGCTGCATGACCCCCTCGCGCAAGTAACCTGCCAGTCCCACAGTATGCTTTTTCTTTAGCAGCATCTCAATATGACTGCCCTCAATCAGATAAATTGCCATGCGTACCGTATTCGAGCCAATATCTATGATTCCGTGAAGCATTTTCATTCGTCTCCTATCATCTTGGTTCTCTTTACCAGCGGGATGTATACTTGTAAATTTTCTTAATTGTAGTAATTCGCCATACAAAACCGTTTCCCTTTCCCCATACCGACAAAATTTTCACCAGAAATTTCCCAAAGCCCCCTATTGAAATCACTTTGCAAATGTTGTATTATAGTCATGGGAGAACACCTACATATTGTATATGTGGGTGTAGGCAGAAGGTATAGAGGCGGCAAAAGCGGGAACGTTCGGTTGTTCCCGCTTTTGTATTGCCCGCACCTATGCTAAAATAGAGACGGATTTCAATTACCAAAAAATATTTGGAACAGTAAGGATGCAGATATTATGACGAATAGGATTTATGCACTTGTCGGTCCTCATGCAGCGGGCAAGTCTACCATGGCTTCCAAACTCATAGCTATGGGAATTCATTTCATCCCCACGTATACCACTTACGCTTTTCCCGAACGCGGAAGGGCCGGTAAAAAGTTTGCGCAACTCTATCGCAGCGTAAGCCGCGAACAATTCAACCAGCTGGATTTGGTTATACAATTCACCCACAAAGGCGATTCCTACGGCATTCGCAAGAATGATATTCTCGATTCGCTCAAAGACCACCAAATCAGTGTCATGATTCTTGAAGTCAACGGCATTAAACAGCTCACCAAGCTCATCCGGAAAAAACTTGCTACGATCTATCTCATGGCCGATTATATGACCTTAGTAGACCGCATGTTAAACGACGGCTATACCAATGACGAAATAAAATATCACCTCCAATATGCCGAAAACAACAAGGAATTCGACAGTTGGAAAATCACCGACCATGTCATCAAGAACACCGGTGAACCCGACCAGGCGCTTATCCAGCTCCTGTCCATCATGGGCCTCACCACCGTCGTACCGCAAAAGGACTTCGACGCCATGATAAAATAAATCGTAATCCCAAACCGTCAGCTTCCAGCTGGCGGTTTTTCTATACCAGCTATAGCCAAGCACAATATCTAGCGGTATAATGATATTGCCGACATCGGCAATATATATATTGTTTTTTTCTTTAATTTATTGATTATATTTTGCCGCTAATGGCAAGAAAGGAAATTTCCATGACTTATCTATCCGTACAAGAAGTTGCGGAAAAATGGGGACTTTCGACGCGCAGCGTGCGTAATTACTGCACCACCGGCCGCATTACCGGCGCTTTTCAAACTGGCCGCAACTGGAATATCCCTGCTGATGCTCAGCCACCGCACCGCAAACCACGTACAACGACAAAGTCGCGTACCCTATTGCCCGTACTTCGGCAAGAAAAAGCCCATCAGCAAAAAGGCGGAATCTACCACCGAATACAGATTGACCTTACTTACAACTCGAATCATATCGAAGGCAGCCACCTTTCCCATGATGAAACGCGCTATATCTATGAGACAAATACCATTGGCCAAACAGCCAATAAAAGCATTAATGTCAACGATATCGTTGAAACCATGAATCACTTTCGCTGTATCGACAGAATCATTGACACCGCCGAGAATCGCCTTACCGAAAAACTGATAAAAGAACTTCATCGTCAGCTCAAAAACGGTACCTCGGACAGCCGGCAAGATTGGTTTGCTGTCGGAGACTACAAAAAACTTCCCAATGAAGTAGGTGGTAAACCAACCTGTCCGCCCGAAGATGTAGCCATCAAGATAAAAGCACTGCTAAAATGGTACAACGAGCAAAAAGAGGTATCTTTCGATGACCTATTGGAATTCCATTATCGCTTTGAACAGATTCATCCGTTCCAGGATGGCAACGGCCGCATCGGTCGCCTGCTTTTATTTAAAGAATGCCTGCATCATAAAATCGTGCCTTTCATCATAACTGACCAGCTAAAACTCTTTTATTATCGAGGACTCTCCAACTGGAAAACGGAAAAAGGATGGCTCCGCGATACCTGTCTTACCGCACAGGATGCCTTCAAAAAACATCTAGAATATTTTCGTATTTCGTATTAAAAATTACCCTTTTTCTCTTTAAAAAAACAGAGAAAAAGGGTAAAATATTATGCAGGGATAAGTATTATTTCCCCAAAAATATAAGGGAAGAGGTTGGCTTATGTTTGCAAAATATCTACACCAAAAAGGCGCTATTTTAGCATTGACTGCTTTGATATTTCCCCTGCTGATTGCCTTTACAGGAATCGCTATTGATTTCGGCAATGTTTACCTCCACAAATCCATTCTGCAAAACTCGGCGGATGCGGCCGCT
The DNA here is from genome assembly GCF_000702005.1 of Selenomonas sp. ND2010. Taxonomy (GTDB): domain Bacteria; phylum Bacillota; class Negativicutes; order Selenomonadales; family Selenomonadaceae; genus Selenomonas_A. The sequence goes on from NZ_JNKI01000018.1 coordinate 9,590, forward strand.
TTGGGTGGTGCAAAAATGAGACTAAACGGGAAATTCGATAAAAACACCGCCGATAAAAAGGCAAAATCGCTAATCAATGACAATCAAAAATACGCCCTGAGTGAGGATCCCTATCTTGCCGTAAAAAAAAGCAAAAGCAATCCCAAAAAGACGCAGTATTATGTCGTCAAGCTCACCGAAAAAGTGCCGATGATATTCCTGCGGTATTTTAATTTCGACTTCATGGAAATATCCGCTCATGCCAATGCGAAAATCTACACCGATAGCACCTCGCCAACCTTGCCGCTATTCAACAATCTGGTCACCTTTGAAAATACCTTTTACGTGGTCAATTCCAACCAGAAGAAATTCAACGGTGATATCATCCATACCAACCGAAATGCATCGGTATACGTGCAGGGCGACATCGTAAACGGAACGGAAATGTCACAGCTTCACTCCTCCGATGGCAAAGCCTGGAATCCGAGCGGTGACCAATATTATAACGGCAATCTAGCCATATCGCTGGATGACTCCAAAAATAAAACGCTTCGCGACTATATCGAAGCGCTAAAAAATGACAGCAACACCAAAAAGATATCGATGCAAAATGACATCCACTCCCAAACGCTTCATGCCTCGGACCTGACCTCAAAGGTAACCTTTGTCTATGGCAGCGGCGATGGCGATAAAATCGTCAGCCGCATCGAACTGGATGGGCCGATTGACTCCGACCCCAATGCCACGCACATCCTCATCATTACCAAGGGAACCGGCAATCTGATTGTCAAAAAAAATATCAACTGCAAATTAATCTACATTAACCTCAGCTATGATAATTTTGCCATTGAAACGGATAGCAGCTCCGATACCACGCTGCATGCTACTATTTATGCCCCGAATGCTGGCGAATTGAACTGGAACCCTCAGGGAATTAACTTTTACGGTTCCCTGGCTTCGCGAAATGTAAAAATCCAATCCTCCAGCCGAACCTTTACGCATGAATCCCCCGACATTTCCGGCGGCAATAGCGGCACCGCGGAATCCGATGTATCCCTAGCTGATGACAGTGATGTCGACTGGAATTAATCCACCGGACGAAACACCATATCTTTCCCGATGCCCTGCCGTTTTATTTCACCTGCGGGAAGTTCAAGCACTGCCCATGCTTTAAAACAGCAGGAAAGACCAATCCAGGGAAGAATATTTTCTACCGTTTTTAATACTCGGTAATTTTTATCCAGATAGACGACATCGATTTTAAACCGCATAAAGCACATGTGGATACTGTTGCAGGGAGCGATTAAAAGACCTGTTCCATTCGCTATTCGTTTCCTCCCCATAAGCCCTAAAAAACGCCGAAAAAAAGAATCCGCTACTTCGATTTGAAGGTACGGATTCTTTTTATTTTCAGCGCCCGTTACTTGCAAGGATACTATCTTCATATCGAGCACTTCTTTCCTACAAATTTTTCATCAAATTCAACAGGGATGGTATCAAGGCCACGACAAACAACGCCGGGAAGATAAAGAGTACCAGCGGAAAGATAATCTTTACCGGTGCCTTCATGGCCTCAGCCTTTACATACTGCCGCCGCCGTTCCCGAATATTATCGGCCTGATTCTTGAGGGTCTTGCCCATACTCGTACCCAATCGTTCCGCCTGAATAAGTGATGTCATAAACAGCGAGACATCCTGTACCTTACAGCGGCTGGCAACATTGTGCATAGCGGTCCGCCGCACCATTCCCATGCGAATATCTTCCTGCATTCGCTGGCATTCCTCCACAAAGGGCCCCTTCATGCGGTCGATAATCTTGCGCATTGACGCGTCAAACGATAGTCCTGCCTGGACGCTGACACAAAGGAGATCGAGAACTTCCGGCAACTGATGCTGAATGGCGGCCTGCCGTTTTTGAATCATGATGTTCAAAAACACCACAGGCATAACGCCGCCCATAAAACTGCCGAAAATCAAAAACATCACTTTTTGAATCAGCGCATAATGCGCGTTCCAAGTCATCAGAAATACCAGCGCAAACATAGCGGCCATTCCCAACAAACACGAAAAGACGAACTCATTGACCGTCCATTCCTTTGACTTACCGGCCATGGCTATCTTTGCGGCAATGATTTCCGAAAGCTCTTTGGGGGCCAAACGCGATATCGATTGGGCGATGGCCTGCTTCAGCGGCTTAACCACGCGCGTCGCAAACGGGATATCTTTAAGCGTCCGCCGCTTGCCCGCCAGTTTTTTCTCTGCGGTTCCCGGTATATGGGTATGGTCCTGCATACTTAGGATGCGCTGATGAATCTTCGACTGCGGACGGATCTTTTTTTCAATCAGGCCATACAATAACAGGAATACTACCAAGGATAACGATATAGCGAAAATAGCAACCATCAGCCAAACACACTCCTGTTATACGTTTCGTCACTGCCGCCATCGGGCATGAAGAAATCCTCGGGAATTTCCACTCCATTAAGCTCAAATTTATCGAGGAACCCCGGCTGCAGGCCTGTCGGCACGAAATGGCCAATGGCCTTGCCGTTCTCGTCAAAACCAGTCTGCTCATAGCGGAAGATATCCTGCGTCGTAATCGTATTGTCTTCCATGTGCTGGACTTCCGTTATATACGTAATCTTGCGGCTGCCATCACGGATGCGCGACTGCTGAATGATGAGGTCGATAGCCGAGGAAATCTGCTCGCGGATAGCGCGCACAGGAAGTTCCAGTCCACTCATAAGCACCATGGTTTCCAGACGCGACAAGGCATCGCGCGGACTATTGGCATGAGCCGTCGTCAGCGAACCATCATGACCGGTATTCATCGCCTGCAGCATGTCGAGCGCCTCGCCGCTTCGTACCTCACCGACGATAATGCGATCCGGACGCATGCGCAGGGCATTGCGCACCAAATCGCGAATCGTAATCTGCCCCTTGCCCTCGATATTGGCCGGCCGTGACTCGAGCGTCACGACATGCTCCTGCTGGAGCCGCAGCTCGGCAGCATCCTCGATGGTGACAATACGCTCCCGTTCGGGGATAAAGGAGGAGATGACATTGAGCGTCGTGGTTTTACCAGAGCCGGTACCGCCGGATACCAGAATATTGATGCGCGCCCGGACACAGGCTCGCAAGAACGTGGCCATCTTCTCATCCATTGTACCAAAGGAAATCAGATTCTCCACCGACAAAGGCTTTTTCGAGAATTTACGGATCGTGATAGCCGGCCCCACCAAGGACAGCGGCGGAATGATGATGTTGACACGCGAACCATCCTCGAGTCGGGCATCAACTAGTGGCGATGACTCATCAATACGGCGGCCGAGCGGCGTCAAAATTCGCTCGATGATATTCATCAGATGGGCGTTGTCATGGAATTTCACATCGGTATATTCGAGCTTACCCAACCGCTCGACAAATACCTTTTTCGGACCATTTACCATTACCTCCGTAATGGAATCATCATCCAAAAGCGACTGGATAGGACCGAGCCCTAACATCTCATCCTGAATGTCCTCGATGAGGTGTTTTACCTCGCCGCGCGAAACGGCAAAGGGTTCTTCCTCCATGACTTCCTGACAGTATTTGCTGATGACCGTTTCTACTTGATGCGTATCCTGATTTACCGAGGAAAGCACCCGTTGTTCGTCCGGAGTCATTTCCTCGACAATCCGCTGATGGATACGATGCTTGATATTCTGGTAGGAAGCTTCCTCCGCCATATCCTGATTCTCCTCATGCGCGGAGAAAATCATCACCTGCCTGTTTTTCCCATCCATGCGCCCCAGACGCGTAAGCAATGACATCGTATCTCACCTCCCGTTATGACTTATCGACATTTTTCTCGTTATACATCTTGTACTGGATATCTATATCAAAAGCTCGCACTTTATTGTTGTCTTTTTCATTTTCTTTGGCAAAGAAATTCAACAAGGTATTTATCGTATTTCCCAATACGGATTTTTCATTCAACGGGGCATTGATCTTCACTAACACATCGTCGTCCTTGGCGGTTATCGAAAAATCCCCCATCGTATAAACATCAGAAATCAAGCCGCTTTTTTTATACTTATTACAGATTTCCTGATATTTTTCCTCACGCGCCTGTTGTTTCGCCTTTTCACTGCGTGTTTTATTATTCTTATCCTTTGAGGACACCGAAACGATTGCCGCTTCGCGGGCACTGTCGCGCGCGATATAGGTCAGCTGCAAATAATCGGCAAAGGCAAAACTGAAATAAGCCACCGCTAACACCAAGAATAGAAAAAAAGGAAAGATGACAGAAAACTCCACCATGCTTTGACCCTTTTGCATCAATTTCATTTCTGTCATCTCCTAAAAAAAACTATCAAATATTAGACTTAAAGGGCATCTACTTTAGTTTTAACTTTGCTAAAACCTGCTTCTACAGCATGCTGGAAGCTGCCATCGCTAGCAAATACGACTGCGGCAACACCGACGATAAAAGCAACGATCAGGGCATACTCCACCATACCCTGAGCTTTCTCGCTCAGATAACGTGCTTTCAGATACTCAAGAATCTCCTTCATAATTAGTTCCTCCCTAAAAAAAATAGAACAATAAATTTATGTAAAATCCCGAAGGATATCACATATCACACCTTGATATCGACAATCTTGCGGATGACCAGGAAGCCGATGATCTCCATCACGACGGCCACGCCAATGGCAATCTGCCCGGTGGTCTCCTCAAACAGCGGCCGCATATAGTCCGGGCTCACCGTTGTCAAAAACACGCCTAGTGCTACTGGCAGCAGTGCCAGTACGATGCCCGACATTCGCCCCTGTGCCGTCAGCGCCATGACTTCACGCCGCATGCGGACGCGTTCCTGAATCGTTCCGCTGATGGTATCGAGAATCTGCGCGAGATTGCCGCCCACCTGGCGCTGGATCAGCACCGCGGTGACCACGAGTTCAAAATCGGGACTCTCCACGCGCTTTTGCATGTTCTCGAGAGCCGTCTCCAACGTAACGCCGACATTTACCTCGTTGACCACCTTCTGGACTTCGCGTCCGATGGGCGCGTCCATTTCGCGGGCGATAAGCTCGAAGGCCTGCATAAAGCTGAAGCCTGCCCGCAGGGCATTGGCCACCATCGTCAGCATATCCCCGAGCTGATTCGTAAAAGCTTTTTGTCTCCGTTTGATGCTGATATCCAGCAGCATGAGACCTAGAATCACACCGACAAAACCAGCCGCTAAAGCTATCCACGGATTTAGCGTGGCTGCCAGTGTGAGGATGGCACAAAAGCCACCGAAGATTACCAGGATGACTTCAAATTCAGACCCCAAGAGCGGCCAATCGGCCTGCTGCATCTTGAAGTCCATCTGGTTTCCCTTCTGGATATTTTGCACCTTTTGGGCGACTTTCCGGACAAATTCCCGGAACTGCCCTTTGACTTTTTTGCGTTGCCGTTGCCGGAGCTGCTGCTGCCGGAGTTTCACCGCATTGCCGGAAAAATACTCCATGCGATTGACGATATTTTTATGTTCCCGCGCTTTGATGCGAAGCAGCATCAAAAACATCATCAAGCAAAAAAGGGTAACTGCTAATGCCAGGATAATTCTCATGACTTGTCCCACCTGATTCTATGACCACGGCCGGTGATTTCATCGGCCAGATGGTCTACACTCCTGGCCAGCGGGCTGTCCGGCCGGATATCGCTGGCCATTTTGCCATTATCCGCAGCATCCGAGACGATGCCGTATTCGTTCGGGATAATGGCCGTTACGGGATACCCCAGCCGATCCGAAAGGTTTTGCTTGGACTGGCTGTTGCAGGGCTCCACGCGGGTAAAGATGGCCTTCACCCGATCCTCGTAGTTTTCCCAGTCTTTAAAAATCTCCAACGCCCGTTTCGTATGGTCGATTTCATAGGCATCGTTTATCATGCTGACCAAAAACGTCGTATTTGACTTCTCTGCCGCCGCAATACTCGTGGGATTGAACCCTGGCGGCACGTCAATCAGCAAGTAGCGGAACAGGCTCCGGCTCATGCTGATGATGTTCTCCAGCCGTCGTATCGATACCTTATCGCTGAGATTGGGCGTTTCCGTACCACAGAGCACGCTGACATTCTGTGTCACCGGCATGTAGTAGGAATGCAGGGTGATGGGCGATAGGAATTTGGCATCTCGGGTGGCTTCGACAATGGTCGATTTCGGCGCCAGATTGAAGAACACCGCCATGTCACCGAATTGCAAATCCGCATCGATGATACCGACCTGCTCATGCGTTTTGCGGGCCAGCGCTACTGCCAGATTCGCAATCAAGGTAGTCTTGCCGCTCTTGCCCTTTGGACTGAAAAACACCAAGGTTTCACAGCCGCTCTCCGACCCCATTTTGGCAAAGGTATCGACTGCTTCCTGCAGCTCTACCCCCGTAAACGGTTTTATGATATACCCGCGGGCACCGGCTTTGACGATATGGCTGGCACTTTCAGCCTGCCATTTCTCGCCCATGCAGAGAATGGATGCCTTAGGATATACCTTGAGGAAGTCTGCAATGAGAGCTACGGAATTCTGTTTTTCGATATCGAGCAGGATGAGATTCGGATTGAATATCGCCCCTTGCCCCAGCGCATCACTTATCGACTGATAACGGGCGACGAGTTCGAATCCATTGGTTCCCTGCACCACCTGCGTGAGCTTTTCGAGCATCAGGCGGTCGCGCTCAACGAGCAGCACACGATTTACCATCGGACTTCCTCCTTTCCTGTAAAGATCCTTTTAGCCAAAAATACGGCTGAGCCAGGATTCCCCGACATATTCGTCCATCTCTTCGTCATTCTCCTCATAGCCCTGATTCGTATAACGGGCTACCAAGTCGCGAAGCGCCTCCCCCAGGTCGGTACGCTCCGTTTTCAGCACCAAGGGAATGCCCTCTTTGATGGACTGGCTGGCTGCCCGGAAATCATTGGGCAGGATATGATAGAACGGCTCGCCGAGCAGCTTTTCGACATCGTCGATACCGATTCTAGTCTTCGCGTTGCTTCGATTGAGCACCATGCGAATCTTATGTTTATCGTAATTTAAGTCATTCAGCGTATCGCTGCCGATTTTCATATTCTTAATCGTCGGGATAAAATCCACGATTCCTAAAAAGGTTACAATCGTCGATAAATCCAGCAAAGCCAGATTCAAAACGCTGAACATCGAAGTCGTATCCACGATGACATAATCGAATTTCGTCTGCAACTGGCGGATTGCCCTGATGGCGTAATCCGATTGGATGTTGTAGGCCTCCTCCAGCTTCTTGGGCGCCGCCAAAACGTAGAACACCACCCCGCCGTATTCGTAAGGCGTCAGATATTCTTCCACATGGCAGGCTTCGCCCTGCATGAGCATCGCCTGCTGGACATCTGCCAGCGTCCGCTGAGGAAGCAGCTGCAGATAGTTGCAAACATCGCCAAACTGAAGATCGAAATCCACCAGACAAACCCGCTTGCGCTGGCGTGCCAGTTCCGACGCCATATTACAGCTTAGAAGCGTCTTCCCCACGGCTGAGGCCGTACTGAAAAAAGTGAACACCGCACCATGGATTTCCTTTTCAATATCTGGCATGATGATGTCTCCTTTCCTCTTTACTGCGCCCCTTGAATTACCTCCGGCTTCTGGATATTATCCAACGAATAAACCGGTGACGTTGTTTTCGCTGCCTTAGCAGGCTTTACCTTGGCGGCAGCTTCTTCTGCCTGTTTTTCTGCCGCTATCTCTTGGCGCAAATTCGCCAGCCGTTCAGCAAAACTTCCAGCCGGCGGCTCTGCCTGTGGCTGTTCCACCACTTTGGCCGGCTTTTTCTTTTTTGCTGGCTTTTCCTGCTTCTCCTCCTGCTTAGACGGAAGTTCCTCGTTGAGGTCTACCGCTGGCATTTTCTGTTTCTCCCGGCGGCTTTCGACATAGGCGTCCTTCATCTTTTCCGACATCGTAGTCCGCGTCTGCTCATTGACTACGCGCGGCGTAATCATGATCATGATTTCTGATTTCTGACGGGATTTGTTGTGGTATTTAAAGAGCTCTCCAACCACGGGGATATTGCCCAAGAGCGGCACTTTGCTGATGCTCTGGCTGTCTTCCGAGTTGAGCAGGCCACCGATTGCCATGGTCATTCCCGTCGGAATATTCACTACCGTCGTCGCCTGCCGGGTTATGAGCCCTGGCATATTGAAGCCATTTACCGTAACGGCATTGGACCAATCGAGCCGGCTGACAATTGCCTGCACATCGGCGGTAATATTGCCGTCGTTATCCACCGCCGGTTTCACGAGATTGAGCTGGATACCATAAGGCTTATACTCTACCGATACGGTATCATTACTCTTTATCGGCACCGGAATCTGGCCGCCCACGAGGATGCCAGCCGTTTTCCCGCTCATCGTGGTAATATTGGGACGGGAGATGATTCTGGCCTTGCCCTTATTGACCAGCGCATGAATATCGGCATTGATCTGGGAAAAATGCGTAAACAACCAATTGCGGTTGTACCAGTGATTTCCCTGATCACGTGTCTTGCCATAGGTCTCACCAGCATAAAACGAACCGGTTGAGCCCTTGGTTACTTTCTTCCAATTGGCATCCTCATTGTACTCGATATTCGACGGCGAACTGTATTCTACGCCGAGCTGCTTGGCGGCATCGGAATTGATTTCGATAACCATAGCCTCGATATTTATCTGGTCTGGATTGGTCATCTCGAGCAGGTTGACGACTCTGGCACTGCTGTCGATGGCTTCATCGCCTTCGATGTCCGTGGCAATACCAGAGACATTGTCCTGCATCTTCTTCGTCACTTTTTTCGTTTGCGCTACCGTGTCATCCCCGACATAAAGGCAGGCAATCTTAAAAGCAAGTTCTTTCTCGTATTGGTTTTCGACATGGCCCTTGAGCAGTACACGATCACCGACCATCGTTACTTCGACATGCGGCAGGTCAATGGCTTTTTCGATAATAGCCGCCAGTCCCTTATCCTCTTTGGACACGGTAACGCTGTACTCCTGACGCATGCCGTTCTTAGTCCAAATATTAAGCGTTGTCGTTCCCGGTGCAAAGGCGACGACATTTAGCGCACTTGCCCCGAGAATCTTCACATCCGCAATCTTCGGATTCGCTACGGCCACACGGGAAATCCCACTTCCGGTATTGAGGTAGTACGACTGATTGACCCCCAGCCAGATTGGCTGAACATAGGCATAAGCAGGTGCCGGAGCCACGACTGCTGTAGTAGCCGCCACCATTCCCAAAGCAAGGGCTTTTTTCCATTGCATCATGTTAATTTACCCCCACTTTACTAGAATCCACACCGCGTATCACTTCGATGCTGTTTCCATAATCCGCCGTTACCGGTCTGGTTGGCAATTTCGCCGGGGCCGGTGGGGTATAGTGAACCGGCTCGGTGCGCGTCACTACTGGCGCTGTCGGTTGCGTTTGCTGCGGCTGCTGCGGTACCGATTTCTTGTCCCCTGGTATAAAATAATCCTTGTCGAGGGTAAACAAATCCGTTGGATTATACGGACGCAATACCAGATAGATTGTTCCTTTCTGGGAGGCAACGGCCAATTTCAGCGCTTCATCGAGCGGCAGTGCTACGGTTGCTGTGGCCATAGCGTCTTTCGCCCCTTCGATTTTCCCCTCGTTTTGATCCTTGGACTTATCCTTGTCGTCCTTTTTCTTATCCTCATCCGGCTTTACAGCCTGCTCGCCGACCTTATTGATTGCCAGCAGCAGAACATTTTGCATCAACACTTCGCCCTTGATGCCATCTTCTTTTTTGCCGCTGATGACCATGATATCGACGTAATCGCCGGGCTTAGCAAAACCAGATACACCCGTTATATCGGTGATTGCCACCGACACCGCCCGGCAGTTCGGCGGAATCGTCCCCGTAAACCCGGCCATGCGGACATCGGTATAGACCTTCTTGTCCGTCACGATATCCCCCTGCTGGATTGCCGTACTGGCAGGGTGATCCATCGCTTCCGCCACTTCAGCAAAAGCACCTTCCGGCACAAGATCCGCCGGTACTTCCACTACCTTGAGCATATCGTCTTTGACGATGGTACGCTCTGGTATGTCCTGTTTGGCCACAACTACTTTGACCTTCAATTCCTTGCCCGCACTCTTCGTATTGGAATCCACTCCGGATAGCGAAAAGTAGACGAGCAATCCCATAAAACAGCTGAACATAACCGCCATGATAACCCATTGCCGGTAGGTGATCTTGTCCAGTAAATCCTTGAAATTTCCCGATGAATTAGGCATTTTCAACATTTACGAAAGTCTCCCCATGATTAAGTTTCAGTCTAAAAGTCCTATTGTTTTTCCTAATTTATTTCTAAATAACAACATGAGTATAACACACTTCTTCATGTTATAGAATGAGTTTTATTAAATTTTTTTAATATTTTCCTCTTATTTCTTATACATTTTCCCTATAGTAAGGCATAAAATGTCATAAAGCAACTAAAAATATAGCAAAAATAAGAAACTTGCTTTCATTTACTTTTTTTTTCAAATATGCTATGTTCAAAGAGATTAATATCGGATGAAAAGAGGATTAATTTATGACCGACACTGTCTTTTTACTGCTTATGACTATCATCCTAGCCGTTTTCCTGAGCATCGCCGGCAATCGCTGGATTGATCGGCTCTATGCAGCTTCACCAGCCAATCTCAGCTTCCCCCACGATATAGCCAGGCGAAGTTTCCTGCGCCATAAAGGTCTTGCCTTTTTGCTCGGCGTTTTGTTTTCACTGACAGCCCTGCGCCATCCTGCTATGATTCCCCTCCAGCTTTATTTCCTATTCGCGTTCGAATACCTGCTGCTGCTTTATACGTTTACGGATTTCGAACAGCAAGTCATCTTTGACAATATGCTGCTGCCCTTTGCCCTGCTTGGCGGCATCTACACCACGATGATGGACCTGCCAGTCTTCGACCATGCACTGGCTGCCGCCGCTGGTGGCATTGTCTTCCTGCTGCTTGCGATTCTGACCCACGGCGGAATCGGTGGGGGAGATATCAAACTGATCGCCTCGCTGGGTCTCTGGCTCGGCACCGATGCACTGCTAAGCATCACCATAACCGGACTGATTCTCGGCGGAATTGCCGCCCTGCTGCTGCTCGTCACCGGCAAAAAGAAACGCAACGAATATTTCGCCTACGGTCCCTACTTCACCATCGTAACGATAATCGTCGCGGTAATTTAAGCAAAAAAAAGCCACCCTCGACCAAAAGGGTGGCTTTTTCTGCTTTTGTCCTAAAAGCGGACTCTGTGCGTCGCAAGCGGTCAACCTACAACGCAGTCGTAATGCATTTCTTAACCTACTGACATTGTAGCACATCTTTCCTGAAAATGCTATAATCAATTTGCTGTGCGCCTCTCAGCGGAAGGGAGGATCGTAGATGCATTATCTTAACCTGTTGCGCGACTTCCTGCTTTCCTTGATTGCAGGATTGGCAGCCAACTATCTTTTCACTTTGCTGATGAATTAGTACAGCAATCAGTAAATCCCTCGGGCAAAGGTCAGTCGTAGAGGGAGAAAAGCCGTCCAAGACCAAATGGACGGCTTTTCGTTTATCCTTTTTTTCTCAACGGATATGGGCTTCAGCGGCCTGCTGACGCAGACGGGCGATACGCTCAGCGGTTTCCGGATGCGTGCTGAACAAGTTGGCAATGGCTTTGCCAGACCCTTTCAGCGGGTTGATGATATACATATGAGCCGTAGCTGGCTGTGCCTGTGCCATCGGCTGAGCATGCGTTGCATAATACTCGATTTTCTCCAGGGCATCAGCCAAATAATTCGGATTGCCGCAAATTTCACCGCCATCATGGTCGGCCTCATACTCACGCGAACGGCTGATGGCCATCTGAATCAGCATAGCGGCAATCGGTGCCAGAATAACCATTGCCAAAGCGGCAATCGGGTTGCCGCCATCCTCGTCATCCGAGTTGCCAAAGAAGGCCAGGAACTGTGCCGAGTAGGTGATAACCGTTGCCATCATAGCCGCAATCGTTCCCGTCAGGATGTCGCGATTCTTAACATGGGAGAGCTCATGGGCCAGAACGCCGGAAAGCTCATTATAATCGAGCACATTCATGATTCCCGTCGTAACGGCCACAGCTGCATGATCCGGATTACGGCCCGTGGCAAAAGCATTTGGCACATCGCTGTTGATGATGCACACCTTCGGCATGGGGAGGTTGGCATTAGCGGCCAGTTTCTCCACCAGCTGGAAAAGCTGCGGAGCATCTTCCCGGGAGATTTCCTGCGCACCGGCGGATTTCAATGCCATCGTATCGCTGAACCAGTACATGAACATATCCATACCCAGCGACAGGATCAGCATAGCCATAAGACCGGCTTTGCCGCCAATCAGGCCGCCCACAAACATCATCAGGGCTGCCAATAGAACCATTAGTAAAAGAGTCTTGAGATTATTCATGATTGATTCACTCCTTATTGTGATGATTGATATACCAGCCAATCGCTAAAACGGCTGCTACAAAAATAATTTTCATATACAGGGCGTAGGGGAGGAGAAGGGCACCAACTGCCTTATCCGCAACCATGAGTTCCGCCGCAGTATAGCCGAGGATGGCCGCACCAGCATAAATCAGCGCCGGCACTTTCAACATGATCATCAGGAAAACCTGAGCACCGAAAAGCACGATGGGGATAGAAATCAGCAAGCCGCATATAATCAGGCTCCATTTTCCATCGGGTACGGTATTGGCGACACCAGCCAGCGATAATATATTGTCGATGCTCATGATAAAGTCGGCAATCAAAATCGTCCGCACCGCCGCCATAAAGGTCGTCGGCTGGCCGGCATCTTCGCCCTTTTCTTCCCGGTGGTCTGTGACCAGCTTTACCGCGATGTACAAGAGCGCCGCACCACCGATTGCCTCAATATAGGGCGTTGCCAAAATCCCCGTAGCAAACAGCGTGCAAACAATGCGGATAAATACCGCACCAAAACCACCAATCAGAATCGCCTTGCGCCGATTGTGCTTCGGCAGATTCTTACATGCCAGCGCGATGAGAATCGCATTATCCCCGGACAGCAGTAAATCCAAGAGCAAGATTCCCGAAAAAGCTGCCAGCCATTCCGGTGAAAACATACCAGTAAATAAATTTTCCATCTTCGTTATCACTTCTTCTTTCTGTACCAAAAAGACCTTGACCTATATACAGTCGTAATATGACTTTATATAAGATCAAGGTCTCGCTTACTAACGATTAGCCGGCCGTACCGGGATGCTCCAGCATCCGTACTGACGATATCAGGCCGTTCAGCTACTCCCCTTGTGGGGTATAGATTTAGTTGACTATGGCTATAATATACCATAGCCGTTTTGACTTTGCAAGCAAAAATGTCAAAACGTCAGCTAAAAATTCGATTAAATATCCAAATTGCGGACGAGTTTTGCATTTTCCTCGATAAACTGACGACGCGGCTCAACCTTGTCGCCCATGAGAATCGTGAACAGTTCATCCGCCGCTTCGGCATCTTCCATATCCACTCGCAGCATCGTGCGCGTCTCCGGGTCCATGGTCGTCTCCCAAAGCTGTTCTGGGTTCATCTCACCCAGACCTTTGTAGCGCTGAACCGTAACGCCATCGCGGCCGACTTCATCGAGTTTCTTGGCGAGCTCTTCATCGCTGTACGTGTACCAATGTTTCTTGGCCTTGCGAATCTGATAGAGCGGCGGCTGCGCAATAAATACATGGCCATGCTCAATCAGCGGTTTCATATAGCGATAGAGGAAGGTGAGGAGCAGCGTACGGATATGCGCACCATCGACATCGGCATCGGTCATGATAATGATCTTGCCGTAACGGCGTTTTGCCAGGTCGAAATCCTCACTGATACCCGTACCAAAAGCCGTTATCATCGTACGGATTTCGGCATTGGCAAAAATCTTGTCCAGGCGTGCCTTTTCGACGTTGAGAATCTTACCGCGCAGCGGCAGGATAGCCTGGAAACGGCGGTCACGTCCCTGTTTTGCCGAACCGCCTGCCGAATCACCCTCGACGAGGTAAATCTCGGCCTGCTCCGGATCTTTGACCGAGCAGTCTGCCAGTTTGCCCGGCAGGCTGGATACCTCCAGTGCATTCTTGCGGCGGGTGAGCTCACGGGCCTTGCGGGCAGCCTCACGGGCACGAGCGGCCATGATAGCCTTCTCGATGAATTTCTTCGTGATGACCGGGTTCTCCTCGAAGTATTCCGACAGTCCTTCACTCACGATGCTGTCGACAATACCACGAACCTCACTGTTCCCCAGTTTGGTCTTGGTCTGACCCTCGAACTGCGGCTCGCGGATTTTAAGGCTGATGACACAGGTAAGGCCCTCGCGGACATCATCACCGGAGAGGTTGCCGTCTTTGTCCTTGAGGATGCCCTGTTTGCGGGCAAAATCATTGGCTGCACGCGTGAGTGCCAGTTTGAAGCCAGCCAGATGCGTGCCGCCCTCCTCCGTGTTGATATTGTTTACGAACGAGTAGATGTTCTCCTGGTAGCTGTCGTTATACTGCAGCGCAACTTCTACCACCGTATCATCCTTTACGCCGTTGAAATAAATCGGCTGCGGATTGATTTTTTCTTTTTTGCGGTTCAGATGCTCCACAAAGGAACTGATGCCGCCCTCGAAATGGAACGTTTCACTGCGAACTTCTTCGCCGCGCTCGTCATGCAGGGCAATCGTAATGCCATGGTTAAGGAAAGCCAGCTCGCGCAGACGGTGACGAAGGGTCTCATAGCTGTAGGTCGTAACCGAGAAAATCTCCGGGTCCGGTACAAAGTGGACGCGTGTACCCGTAGTCTCCGTATCGCCCGTAACCGTCAGCGGCTGCTGGGTGACACCGCGTTTGAAGGAAATCTCATGGATTTTACCATCGCGTTTTACCTGAACATCCATCGAAGTCGAAAGCGCATTGACGACAGAAACACCGACGCCATGCAGGCCGCCCGATACCTTATAACCGTCGCCGCCGAATTTACCACCGGCATGGAGGACCGTCAAAACGACCTCGACGGCCGGCATGCCGCTTTCGTGCATATCAACCGGAATACCACGGCCATTATCGACAACCGTGATGCTGTTGTCCTTATTGATGGTCACATCAATCTTATCGCAGTAACCAGCCAAAGCCTCATCGATGGAGTTGTCGACGACCTCGTATACCAGATGGTGCAGGCCGCGTTCCGACGTGCTGCCGATATACATACCCGGACGCATGCGGACGGCCTCCAGACCCTCGAGAATCTGAATCTGCTCTGCACCGTAATCCGCCTCAACAGCCGTTACCTCGGCACTGCTTTCATCTGTATGGATTTCGACACCAGTAGTATCGAGATCTTTATCCGCAAATTCATCGCTAGGCGCCTGAACCTCGTTTGGAGTCAGGTCAATTACTTTCGTTTCCTTGTCATTTGCCATGAAAATCCTACGCTCCCATCATTCCGTAACCAATCTTGTTTCCGTTATTTTCTTTGTTGCATCCACTGCATCTATCGTCGTAAACGCCAGCTCTGAACGCCGCTTTAAAGTGAGCGGCGATATTACTGACAGGTATATTTTATCTTCGGTCAATACCAAGGCCTTAATGGACTCATGATCATCCTCCGGGCCAAGTTCCAGCGTATTTACCACCCGGCCGGCTTTTCGTTTCGCTGCCAGCATTTTTTTCCCTGGACCATTCTGAAAGAGTGCAAAATCCTGAATGGCTATGACGTCTTTGGTCCGAACCGATACGCCATTTCCTAAATGTAAAAACATCAGTGTTCACCTCTGCCTTTCTTGCCCAGCTTAATGACCGAGTAACGCTTTGGTGCTTTATAGTCCTTGGGCCGATGAAGATTGAACCGCAGGCGGTATATCGTCCTTACGATTTCATCCTCCGTAAGCTGCTCCGGTGGCAGGCAGCGATAGAGCATCACGAGGTTCTTTGCCTTGATACTTTGCGTATCGTTCACATCCACCTCAGTTGCCAGCTGCTGTACCATTGAAGCACGTTGATCATTCAAAAGCTTTGGCGTGCATTCTGGTACGTATTCCCGCACTTCCTTACAGCGCGCCCAAGGAATATCCCGCAAGACTTGACGCACTCTGGCTGCCAGCTTTTCCCGTTGGCTGCGCGCACATACTGGACAGCGCAACTCGTCCTTCGGACAGAGCGTACCACAATCCACACAGGGATGCCAGTCCTTCGCAGCGCGGAGCTTTTCCATTTGCATATGCTTGCGAAAAAGCTCTCTTGCCTTGGTGACGATATCCGCATCCATCGCTTCGTTGCCGATTTGCTCGGATGCCTGCACATCTTCGGCGGTGAGCAGAACCTGCTGGCGATTTTTGCCCCAGTTATATTCCCGCTTCGTATGCGCGATGCGGATTTCATCAATCCCATCGGTATCCGGATGCTCCCAGCGGCGGCTGAAAGCAATCCCTTTAATCATCTTCTGGCCAGCGTAATTGTTGACCAGCTGCGTGATTTGCTCCTGCATCATAACGAGATTATTCCGCAGGGACGGATTGCCACAGTAAAGATACAGGATTTCCTTGCGGATTCCCTGCGGTTCCGTATGTTTGGCATTAAACGAACCGACAATATCCTCCCAATGCCAGAGCACCCAATGCATGAAAAATCTCTTTTCAAAAGCAGCGCCCTTGGTGTGTACCCAACGGGGGATGACGGATTTTACTTTTTCCAGTCCTGGTGTGCGCTTTGCCATTCTATTACCTCGTAATCCGGCCCGCCTTGACGTAAAAATACGTGCCAATACGCTCCTGCGGGAAATAAGCTGCATCCGTTGCCGTAATCATCGTCTGAATCCGCTCCCGGCGAATATAAGCCATCAACTGCTGACGCCGGGAAGCATCCAACTCACTCATGACATCATCCAACAGCAGAATCGGATATTCGCCCGTTTCTGAGCGCAAAAATTCCAGCTCCGACAACTTGAGCGACAACACACCAGTGCGCTGCTGCCCCTGGGAACCAAAATTCCGCAGATTGATGCCATTGACGGTCAGCACGATGTCATCATGATGCGGCCCACGGGTCGTTGAACCGCGCAGGATGTCCACCTCACGATGAGAAACCAGCTCTTTATTATACCATGAAGCGAGGTCGTTTGTCATATCCGCATCTTCCATGCCATGAATTTCATAGGCAACCGATAGGTTCTCCCGATTATCCGATATGCGTCGCTGCATGAGGTTGGCCAGCATATTTAGTTTCTTGACTGCTTCCTGACGCTTTTTCGTAATCTTGACGGCACTTTCAACGAGCTGCGGGTCCCAGAGATCCAGCATTTCCGCCGAAGCCTTGCGTTCCCGGATTCGTTTTAAAAGCGTATTGCGCTGGGTCACGATGCGGTTGTACTGCTGAAGCTCGTGATAGTAGGCAGGACTTGCCTGGGAAATCTCAGCGTCTAAAAAGCGCCGGCGTCCAGCCGGCGCTCCTTTTATCAAAAATAAATCTTCGGGAGAAAACAGAACGGTATTGATACTGCCGATTAATTCCTTGGGGCGGATAGGATGCTCATTTAAAAGAATCCGGCGCCGTTTTTCGCGGCTGAATTGGAATTCCAAATGATTCCCGACGCCCAGGCGGTCAAAATCCAGCTGAACCGATGCCGTAGGCTCCTCCCAGCGAATCAAATCCGTGTCACTGTGCGTGCGGTGGGAATGTCCCAACGACGCATAGTAGACCGCCTCTAAGATATTCGTCTTTCCCTGAGCATTCTGCCCCAGAAAGACATTAATATTGGGGTCAAAATCGAGCTGTATCTCGGAATAGTTCCGATAATTTCTTAAAAAAATAGAACGTACATACATTCTTTTTTAATCTCCTGTTCGCTCAGGCTGCCCGTACTTATTCCTTAGTTACTCTCCAGGCTCCCATGCCTTCGATTTCCACGACATCACCTGGATGCAGCTTACGGCGGCGGGCACTTTCCGTCTCACCATTGCGCTTGATACGGCGGTCCTCAATAAGCATCTTTACTTCGCCGCCAGATTGCAGCACGCCAGCCCATTTTAGAAACTGGTCGAGCTGGATTTCTTCGGTCTCGATGACAATATCCTCAATCTGCATGTGGAAAACCTCCTTAGTGAGCCGTACGGACCGGCGTTACGATGTAGATAAACTCCTCGTCATCCGACTCGCGGACAGCCGCCGGCGAAAGGGGCTGATTGAGCTTGATCTGGCAGGTATCGCTGTCGATGTTCTTCATGACATCCATGATGTACTGGGCATTGAAAGCAATCGTCAGTTCCGGACCTTCAATCGAGGCGGCAACCGACTCTTCGGCATTACCGATATCCGGGTTGTTCGAGGTAATATGAACCTGATTGTTCGCAAATTCCAGCTTGATGATGTTGTAATCGCCAGCGCGGGAAATCAGCGAAACGCGATCAACGGCCGAGCTGAATTCATGCGCATCGAGGATAACGACCGTAGCAAACTCCGGCGGAATGACGCGGCGGTAATCCGGGAAAGCCCCCTCAATCAGACGCGAAGTCATGTAGAGGTTCTCAAACGCGAAGCTGATCTGGTTATAGGTGCAGGTAACCGTGACATCCGTTGGAATTTCTGAAGTCATATTGTGGAGAAGTTCCTGCAAAATACGAGACGGAATGATGATCTTGATGTTGCCGATGCTTTCATCAAAGGTCTCATATTTCACGGCCAGGCGATGGGTGTTGGTCGCAGCCATCGTGACTTTCGTGTCGGCGACTTCCAAATAGCAGCCAGTAAATACCGGGCGGGATTCGTCGTTGGAGCAGGCAAATACCGTTTTCTTAACCAAAGAACGAAGAACGTTATCCTTGATTTTGAACTGAAGGTTTCCCTCCATCGGTTTGATCGTTGGGAATTCCGATGCATTCATGCTGAGAAGGGTGAAGTTTGCCTGATTGGACTGGATATGCACAATCTTCTCTTCGCGATTGAACGAAAGAGAAACACTATCCCCAGGCAGTTTGCGGATAACTTCCTGGAAATAACGGCCCGAAATGGCGATTTGGCCTGGTTCTTCAATTTCAGCTGGGATACGGCAGACCATGCCGATTTCATAATTGGTTGCTTGAAGCTCTAAGATTCCGGCTTCTGCCTTGAGGTAAATACCGGAAAGGATGGGGGTTTGCGGTTTGGTGGCTACGGCCTTGGATACAATCTGTAATGCGCTGACCAGTTCATTCTTGGCACAGGTGAGTTTCATTTTGGTGGTCCTCTCTTTTTTTTATTATTACTCGGAGTATTTTTAAATAAATAGCCGTCGTAGTAGTAGGGCTTGTGGAAATGTTGAAAACTGCAGGAAACCCAATGTTATCAACGATTTACCTGTGGGTAAGATGTTCATAACAAGAGGGGAGGTTATCCACACAATCCACGGTGAAAACCTCCCCTGTATTTTATCCACATTCTGTCGACAAGAAATCCGCAGGACTTTCCACAGAGTTATCCACGACGATTCTGTTCATAAAATGACGTTACATCTTCTGGATTCGCTCGACGAGTTCGTTTAAGATACCGCCGAGTTTAATGTCGGATTCTTTTTCTTTGCTGATTTTATCGCAGGCATGCAATACCGTAGTGTGGTCACGGCCACCGAAGAAGTTGCCGATCTGCGGCAGGGACGTATCGGTGAGCTCGCGGCAGAGGTACATAGCAATCTGCCGTGGGTAAGCAATGCTGCGGGTACGCTTTTTGGCGTGCAAATCTTCAATCTTTATTTTGAAATAAGAAGCTACGATTTCCTGAATTACTTCCATCGTAATTTCTTTGGTCTTGTTGTTCGGGAATACATCTTTGAGTGCTTCAGCGACCAAATCCGTGGTGACCGGCTTCTTAATCAGGGAAGCGTAAGCAACAACACGCGTCAGTGCTCCCTCAAGCTCACGGATATTGCTGTCGATGCGGCTGGCAATGTAGACCATGACGTCGTTTGGTACACTGAAGTGATCAAGCTGCGCTTTATTCTTCAAGATGGCAATACGCGTCTCGAGATCCGGTGCCTGAATGTCGGTGATAAGACCCCATTCAAAGCGGGAACGCAGGCGGTCTTCCAGGCGTTCTACTTCGCGCGGCGGACGGTCGGAGGACAGGATAATCTGTTTCTCGGCGTCGTGCAGCGTGTTGAACGTATGGAAGAATTCTTCCTGGGTACTGGTCTTTCCGGAAAGGAACTGGATATCGTCGACGAGCAAAACGTCGATGTTCCGGTATTTCTGGCGGAATTTCTCGGCGTTACCTTCCTGGATGCTGCGGATGATCTCGTTCGTGAACTGTTCACTGGAGACATAGAGAACGCGCATCTCCGGATGATTGTGGAGAACACGGTTGCCGATGGCATGCATCAAATGGGTCTTGCCGAGACCAACACCGCCGTACATGAAAAAGGGGTTATAGACTTTTCCCGGCGATTCGGCGACAGCCATGGCGGCTGCATGAGCAAAGCGGTTGCTGCTGCCAGTTACGAAGGTATCGAAGGTATATTTCGGGTTCAGTGAGGCACTGTCACCAGCAGCGACAATATGCATATCACTGCCTTCGGCGCTGGGGGTGGTATCTTCGTTGTGGTTGAAAAGTGTGCCCTGATCCGGGTTGTCTTTCGGACCGCGGCGTACCGGTTCTGGTTCCGGCGTTTTCTCCGCTTCAATTACTTTCATGACGATTTTTCGTGGGCCGCCCACAACAGCCGCTACTGCGTCCTCAATTATCGTCAGGTAATGGCTGGTAATCCAGTCCTTGGCCATAGCCGTCTGCGTGCCGAGGACTAAGTCCGATTCCGTCAGGGAGAGTGGCTGGATCGGATCGAGCCATTTGAAGGCAGAGCCGGCGAGCTGATCTCTCATATTATTGAGAATCTGCTCCCAGATTGCCTGCAATTCTGCTTGCTCCATTAAAAATAATCCTTTCTGCTTATAGAATATGTAGAAAGCTTTTTCCACAGGTGAATAATTTTATCCACATTTTTATCCACAAGTGTGGATAAATGAAGGTTTCCCCAGGAGAAGAGGCGGGAAATATGGATAAGCTCACGGAATTGTCTGTTCTCGTGATTTTCAAGTGCTGTGGAGTTTTCCGCACAATAATCAACAATATCTTATCAGAATAAAATCAAGTTATCAACAGTTTTTAAGGGGATAACTCAGGAAAACGAATATTTTATCCACAATTACGGCCAAAAAATGCACAGGGAAAATCTTGACACCTCTTAGGGCGTAGGCTATAATTTACGGTGAGTCTTAGTGCGGGGGACCCCTGCACGAGCATAAAGAAGATCTGATGCTTTGCTTCTATACGAATAGAAAAATCAGAAATCAGTATAAGGAGGTGTTTAACGAATGAAACAGACTTATCAGCCGAACAACCATTGGAGAAAGAAGACCCATGGCTTCCGTGAGCGCATGAAAACGAAAGGCGGTCGTCTTGTTCTGAAGAGAAGACGCCAGCGTGGTAGAAAGAAGCTTTCGGCATAAATTTTACAGTAAGGTCACTTAGGTGGCCTTTTCTTTTAGTTATCATTTGGTTTCGGAGCAAATCCGAATCGTTTTTATAGATATTGGTGAAATTACGAATGCTTACATTACCGAGAAAGAAAATGCTTAAGCGTCGCAGTGATTTTCAACGGGTGTATCGTACGGGCCGTTCCTGGGCGAATCGATACTTCGTGTTGTATGTATTTAAGACAGACTGCCTCGATGGAAAAGTTGGCTTTGCTGCTGGCAAGAAACTGGGTTGTGCTGTGGTTCGCAACCGTGTAAAAAGACTGCTGCGTGAGAGCTATCGCAAGAATCAGGCGATGATTCGTCCGGGACTCGCACTGCTGCTGGTAGGGCGCAAGGGCATGGTCGACGTGAAATGCGATGTTGTTGAGAAGTCGTTTGTCTCGTTGGGACGCAAGGCGGGAATCTTCATCGATTCTGCGTCTCCCGATAGAAAGAAGGAAAAATGATGAAAAAGGCGCTGCTGCTGCTGATTAAGTTCTATCGAAACTTTATTTCGCCGCTGAAGCCGCCTTCCTGCCGTTATATTCCGACCTGTTCGGAGTATGCGATGATTGCCGTGGAAAGATACGGGGCGCGCCGTGGTGGCTGGCTGGCTTTGAAGCGTATTTTACGTTGTCATCCGTTCCACAAGGGCGGCTATGACCCCGTTCCATAAGTTGTTGGTTTAGTTTTTTAGATTAGGACGTGATGGTTTGGGTTTCTTTGGAACGTTATTTGCACCGATTGAAAATCTCCTGCATTTTGTGCTTGAGCTGTTATATTCGTTGACGAGTATGGTGGGGATTGGCAGCTATGGTATGGCAATTATCTTGCTTACCATTATCATTAAGATGCTGATGTATCCGCTGACGGTAAAACAGGTAAAATCCATGAAGGCGATGCAGGAACTTTCGCCGAAGATGAAGAAGATTCAGGAGAAGTATAAGGACAATCCGCAGGTCATGCAGCAGAAAATCGGTGCCCTCTATAAGGATGCCGGCGTAAATCCACTGGCTGGCTGCCTGCCGCTTTTGATTCAGATGCCGATTCTGATGGGCATGTATTACGCGTTGTTTAATTTCACCTATCCGTCGGCTGAGGCGGCGCAGTTTATGTGGCTGCCGAGCATGTCGGATCCGGATCCGATTTATGTGCTGCCAATCTTGTCGGCACTGACGACGTTCCTCCAGCAGAAGATGACGACTACGGAAATGAATCAGCAGATGAAGGTCATGATGACGGTTATGCCGCTCTTCATCGGTTGGATCAGCTTGAACTTCCCGTCTGGTCTCGTCCTGTACTGGGTAACGATGAATATCGTCCAGATTGTTCAGCAGTGGTGGATGTATCGTGGTGAGGATAAAACGAAGGAGGCTGCCTGATATGGCAGAGGTATTAGAAGCATCGGGGAAAACCGTTGAAGCGGCCATTGCATCGGCTGCTTCAACGCTTGGTGTCACAGAGGACCAGCTCGACTATAAAGTCATTCAGCAGCCATCTAACGGATTTTTTGGCTTGTTTGGCGCTAAGCTGGCCCGCATCGAGGCTGCGGTAAAGGCAAAGCCGGAAGTGATTCGTGAGAAGCAGACTGTCGTAGTGGACTCCGCTGAGGAGCCGACGGCAGCCGTGGCGGCTGTATCGGTTGACGAACAGGCAAAGATTGCGGAGAAATTCCTGCGCGATGTATTTAAGACCATGAACCTAGAGGTTCAGATTGAGCGCGGTGAGTCCGAAGAAGGGGTTCTGTTCCAGCTCATTGGTGAGAATCTCGGTATCCTGATCGGTAAGCATGGCCAGACGCTGGATTCGCTGCAGTATTTGGCGAATTTGGCGGCTAATCGCGGGCTTTCGGAAAATCGTGCCCGTATCATTATCGATATCGAGAATTACCGTTCGCGGCGTGAGGAGACGCTCGTGAGACTGGCTGGTCATTTGGCAGAGAAAGCCTGCCGCATTGGGGAAGAGGTCCATTTGGAGCCGATGAACCGCCATGAGCGTAAAATCATCCACATGGCGCTTCAGGACAACCGCCGTGTGAACACCTATAGTGCTGGCGATGAGCCACGCCGCTATGTGGTGATTGCACCGAAACGCCGCCGCCGTTCCCGGAGGAATTACAGCGAACCGCGTTTTGACGAAGAATAAAATAGCTATCAGGCAAGAGAGCTGTGAAAGGGCTGTCTCATTTTGAGGCTGCCCTTTTGTGTATATGAGAGGTAATAATCATGCAACAAGGGGATACGATAAGTGCCATTGCAACGGCCCAGGGAGAGGGCGGCATTGGCATCATAAGGATAAGCGGCCGAAATGCCATCGAGACTGCCGATAAAGTCTTTCGGGCTGTCAGCGGCAAAAAGCTAGCGGAGTATGAGACCCAGCGGGCGGTATTTGGTCATATTGTCGATGAACAGGAAGAAGTCGTGGATGAAGCCATGGTACTGTTGATGCGGGCACCGCATTCCTATACGAAGGAGGATGTCGTGGAGCTTCAGTGTCATGGTGGTCTCATGCCGCTTCGCAAGACATTGGCGCTTACGTGGCAGGCAGGAGCCAGACCCGCGGAGCGGGGAGAATTTACCAAGCGGGCCTTTTTGAATGGGCGTCTGGATCTTTCCCAGGCGCAGGCTGTCATGGATGTCATCAGCGCCAAGACGGAGCGTTCGCTCAAGATGGCAACGGGACATCTTTCTGGTCATTTTTCGGCTGGGATACGAGCGATGCGTCACTCGATTCTCGGACAGATTGCGCATTTAGAAGCAGCCATTGACTTTCCGGAGGATGAAGTCGATGATGTCGTGATGTATGAGGTAGAGAATAATGTGGTTGATATACGCAACCAAATTGAAAAACTGCTAAAGACCGCCCAGACTGGCCGGATTTTAAAGGATGGTTTGATGACAGCTATCGTCGGCAAGCCAAACGTAGGCAAGTCTTCGCTGCTCAATGCGCTGCTGCGGGAGGAACGCGCGATTGTGACGGATATTCCAGGGACGACGCGTGACTCCATCGAGGAATATGCCAATGTGGGCGGGGTGCCATTGCGCATCATCGATACCGCTGGCATCCGGGCTACCGATGATTTGGTGGAGCAGATTGGTGTCGATAAGGCTCGTTCCTATGTAAATCAGGCATCCCTGGTATTGGCCTTATTTGATGCATCGCGGGAGCTTACGGCTGAGGATGAGGAGATTTTCTCGTTGATTGAAGGCCGGGAGGCAATCGTCCTGCTCAATAAATCGGATTTGCAGCCCGTGTTAACCGAAGAAATGTTGCAGGCAAAAACTGCGGCGCCGGTTCTGGTCATTTCTACGGTGACCGAACACGGTCTGGATAATTTGGCCGACGCCATCCGTCAGAAGGTATACGACGGTGGTTTGGATGCCAGGGATGAGGGCGCCTTTGTCAATGATGAGCGGCAGGCGGAGATCCTGCGACAGGCGGATGCACATCTCACGGCGGCTTTGCGGACAATCGACGCGCAGCTGGGGCTGGATTTTATCTCGATTGATTTGCGCTCAGCCTGGGAGAAACTTGGGGAACTTACCGGTGAGACGGTCGGCGAAGATATCATCAATGAGATATTCTCGAAATTCTGTATTGGCAAATAAAAAGAAGGTTGATGGATTTTGGATAAAAATGTGTTCGTAGCGGATCGCTATGATGTTATTGTAGTAGGTGCCGGCCATGCCGGCGTTGAGGCAGCCTTGGCCGCTGCCCGTATCGGTTGCCGTACGCTTTTGGCAACGCTGTCGATGGACAATATTGCCATGATGCCCTGTAATCCGTCGGTAGGCGGACCCGCTAAGGGGCATCTGGTCCGTGAACTTGATGCGCTGGGCGGCGAAATGGGAGTCAATGCCGATAAGACCTGCATCCAGTTCCGTATGCTCAACACGGGCAAAGGGCCGGCGGTTCATGCACTGCGCGCCCAGGCAGATAAAAAACTTTATCAGTTTACTATGAAAAAGACTTGCGAAGATACGGAGAATCTCGATGTCAAACAGATTCTCATCGATAAACTGCTCTTAGAAGGAGATAAGGTAACAGGCGTCCAGGTCGAAACTGGCGAAATCTATGAAGCCAAGGCGGTCATCATGGCTACGGGAACCTACCTCAAAGGGCGTATCATCATCGGTGAACACACCTATACGGGTGGTCCGAATGGTCAGCGGGCAGCAATGAAGTTCTCGGATTCCCTGCTGGAGGCAGGCGTGCGCCTGATGCGTTTCAAAACGGGAACGCCGGCCCGTGTCGATGCCCGGACGCTGGACTACGATAAGATGGAAATCCAGCCGGGGGATGAGGAGTGCCGGAACTTTTCCTTTATGAGTGACGAGACGACCCGCGAGCAGATTCCCTGCTGGCTGACTTATACGAACGAAAAGACCCATAAAATCCTGCGGGATAATATGCATCGGGCACCGATGGCTAACGGTATCATCGAGGGAATCGGGCCGCGCTACTGCCCCTCGATTGAAACGAAGATTTTGCGCTTCCCGGACAAAGAGCGCCATCAGCTGTTCCTGGAGCCGGAAGGACTCAATACCAATGAGGTCTATGTACAGGGCATGTCTACCAGTATGCCCATGGATGTTCAGCTGGAATTTTTGCGGACGATCCCAGGACTGGAGCATGCGAAAGTCATGCGGGCAGGTTACGCCATCGAATATGACTGCATCGACCCGACGCAATTAAAGTCGACGCTGGAGTTTAAGGATATTCACGGTTTCTTCTCGGCCGGTCAGGCAAATGGCACGTCCGGTTATGAGGAGGCGGCCGCTCAGGGCATCATTGCCGGCATCAATGCGGCTATGTTTATCAAGGGCGAAGAGCCGCTGGTATTAAAGCGCAGTGATGCCTATATCGGCGTGCTGATTGATGATCTGGTCACCAAGGGGACGAGTGAGCCCTATCGTATTATGACGAGTCGGGCCGAATACCGGCTGCTGCTGCGGCAGGATAATGCCGATCAGCGCCTGACGCCATTGGGGCGTCGGGTAGGGCTCGTAAAAGATGACCGGTGGGAACGCTTTACGAAAAAACAGACGGCAATCCAGCAGGCGATGGAATATCTCAAGAAGAATTCCATTAATCCGACGCAGGAAATAAAGGAGAAACTCCGTGAGGCCGGTATCGAGCCGATTCGCAACGCAACGAGCTTTTATGAACTGCTGCGCCGTCCGGATGTGGATTACGCCAAGCTGCAGGAAAGTTTCAATCTGCCGGATTTGGAACCGGAGGTACGCCAACAGGTAGAGATTTCCATTACCTATGAAGGCTATATCAAAAAACAGCTGGAGCAGGTCGAGCATATGGAAAAATTGGAAGAAAAACTCCTGCCAGAGGATATCGACTATCAGCAAGTGCCGAGCCTGCGCGATGAAGGCCGGGAAAAGCTGGCCAAAATCCGTCCGCGTTCTGTTGGGCAGGCCAGCCGTATCAGCGGCGTTTCGCCGGCGGATATATCGGTGCTCCTCGTATGGCTCGAACAGCAGCGCCGCATTCAGGATAAGAAAGAGGTTTGAAGATGTTTCGGGAAGAGATGAAAAAAGCCGCCGAGGCTTACGGAATTTCGCTGATGGAAGGGCAGTTGGAGCAGTTCAATCGTTATTATGAACTGCTCGTAGAGTGGAATAAGGTAATGAATCTCACGGCGATTACGGAACCGCATGAGGTAGCTGTCAAGCACATGATTGACTCCCTTACGGCATATGATAAGGAATACTTTACCGAAGGGGTATCGGTAATCGACGTTGGTACGGGGGCTGGTTTCCCGGGAATCCCCTTGAAGATTTTTGATCCTACGATTAAGCTGACTTTGATGGATTCCCTCAACAAGCGGGTAAAATTCCTGCAGACTGTCGTCGACGAACTGGGGTTGCAGGATGTGGAATGCGTCCATGCCCGGGCGGAGGAAGGTGCTCGCAACAAGAAATACCGGGAGCAGTTTGATCTGGCAGTATCGCGCGCAGTGGCGCGGCTGCCAATTCTCTGCGAATATTGCATGCCGTTTGTCAAACGCGGCGGTAAATTCCTGGCCTTAAAGGGAATGCAGTATCAGGAGGAAGAAAAGGAGGCCGCCAAGGCCATCAAGGTAATGGGCGGCAGTAAGGTAAATACGCGCCCGGTTCATTTGCCTGGGCTTGATGATGTGCGGGCTGTGGTGGAAATCACCAAGGGCATGCCAACGCCAAAAGCCTACCCACGCAAAGCAGGCACGCCAGTAAAAAATCCATTATAACGCGAAGCGGAATGTTCCACGTGAAACATTCCGCAATAGCCTTTATGATAATGGCAGAAAAACGCTTCCTGAATAGGGAGCTTTTTTTCTCAAACAGCTATTCCCCAAAATCATACAATGATGTAGCGTTTTCCTCACCTTAAAAGAAAAAATGGATCTCATGTAAAACATGAGCAATTGGAAGATAATTATTGGGAATAGCAGGATTTTTGGGTTAGAAAGAGAAATAAAAAAGGTGTATGCATATAATATGAAGTGTGATATTGTAAGGATAACAGCTCATAGGGATAACGAACGAGGAGGAGTTTATCGTGAAAAGGATTTTCATTGCTGGTGCGCTGTGTGCTGCCTTTTGGGGAATAGGAAGTTTGAATGTAAATTCATATGATGTTGGAATGAGGGTTGCGTCTGCTCAACAACCATCTTTGTCGATAAACCAGCGAGAGCTGAAAAAAAGTCCAGACCATCAAGTATCAGATGTTTATACTAGAGCGCATCATTTAATTTATGGAGATAAGGCACCATTGGGCCCTGATGGACGTGTTAGAATTGCTTTGGTCATAAATGGCGATGAAGATATGGTGGTGGAAAATCGAGTAAAGAACCAGATATATCAGCAGATAAGAGATAAGTTTCCACGAGAAAGTTTCGCCATTATGAAAGGGACTGATATCAATACATATTTGCTAGAAAAAGCTGAGAACGATGGGGCTTTATCAAAAGGAAATAATTTTTCACATCCTTCATCGAGGTATACGCGAAATGAATATGGCGTGTCAGAAAAACATGGAGAAAGTGTTTCTAGCAATAAAACAAATGATGTTGATGATATGCCTGTAGGGAATCGGCCACGTGGGTTGGCAGATATGCGTTTAAATGACTACGTAGAGGCAGGTCGGCGTTTAGATTACGATTACGTTTTTGTTTTGACTATGACTTTGAGCAATAGGGTGAAATACCAAAAAGGTGTACCTCTGCTCTTCACTACCCATACAAGTGAACAGAATATATGGATGAGAGCTCGTTTTGTGGATGTAAAAAAAGAACATTATGTATATAGAAATGATTTGCCAGCAAAGGGTGAGGCACATAATGGACATTTTAATGGTCGTATCTACGAGCAATCGGTTACCACGGTTATGAAAGAAATTTTGGATGATATTGCGATAACAGAATAAATGAAGAATGGGGAAGACCGTTGTCTGGAAAGGGAGCGGTCTTTTTTATTCATGGGAAAAAATGAAGGGAATATTTACTTACACGGAGAATTGTACAAGAGATGAAACAACTATTTTGAGGTGATATATTATGAAACGTTTGGTTCGTTTTTGTATAGTGGGGCTTTTTTTGTCCCTTTTGGGAAGTTCTTGGGTATATGCAGCTGAAAGTGAAAAAAATGGAAATGAGTCTACTGTATCAAGTAACAGGAGTGCAGATGATTGGTTTACGAGACCAGATGAAACAAAATCTATAACTACTCAGTCAGAAGAGTCAAAGACGAAGCAGAAAGACAAAGAGGAGAAGCGCTTTGTGGAGCTGTTGAAGGATAATGGCTTTACCTATTATTTGGATACGAAGAATGCCCGCTGGATTCAGATGCCTCATTCGGGCAATGAGTATATCGCGGATGTGTGGGTGAAGCTGATTCAGACGGATGATAGTGGTGAGTACAGCTATCCGGCCAAGTATTTCCTGGCTCATTATTACGTTCGTCCGAATACCCAGCAGATTCAGTTTCTAAGTGAGCTGGAGGTTACGGGGCGGCCGGATAACGCCATCAAGGAGCGGCCGTACAGCATGCAGAACTGGGAAAATCTCGTGCCGGGGTCGGTGGAAGATGAGCTCTATCATGGCATCGTCAAGAATATGAAGAAAAACCGGCTGGGGGGTAAATCCAGCAATGGCATGAGTGTTCGTGACATGGTAGAGGAGTATTTGAGAATATCCCTCTGACTTTAAAGAGGTTTTTCTCAGTGGAAGTGGATAACTAGGGAATAAAAGCAGGATTTATCCACAAAATTATTGACATATCCACTACTTTGTGGATATGTCTGTGGATAAGTTCACTGATGAGAGTGCGATTATGAAGAATGTAATTCGAAAAAATCAAATCGATGAAGTTACCGGTTTGTTTAACATGATGTACTTTATGGAAGATTCCTATTATCTGCTGAAAGATGCGGGCAATGGGAATATAAGCTTCCTGTATTTTGATGTAGAGAATTTCAAAAGTTATAATCAGAAATACGGCTTTCAAGATGGCAATAAATTCCTGCGGCGCATTGCCGGTATCCTGCGGGATGCGTTTCCCCATGGAATTTTGGCCAGGCTGAACGATGACCATTTTGTTGCCGCAGTGGAAAATGAGAATATTGAGCATCGGATTGAGTATGTGCGGCAGGCTGTTCATGATTTTGACCAGAATCTTGCCTTGGACATCAAGGTGGGGATTTATGTGCCGGCGGCCGGGATTCAGGATACGGCGCTTATCCTCGACCGCGCGAAGCTTGCCTGTGATAGCATAAAGGGGATTTACGACAAGGGCTGGGAAGTCTTTGACGAAACACTGGAAAAGCAAATACGGATCAAGAATTACATCGTGAGCAATTTCTATCGGGCGCTGGAACACCACGATATTGAGGTCTGGTATCAGCCCGAAATACGCACGATGACGCGTCAGATTATGGGATTCGAGGCATTGGCCCGTTGGAATTCACCCGAGTATGGAATGATATCGCCAGGGGTGTTTATCGAGGTGCTGGAGGATGCCCATCTCATTCATAAATTGGACCTGTATGTAATTCGTGAGGCCTGCGAGGATTTCCGCCGGGTCCGTGAACATGGCGAGGGCTGGCAGGAGGCCAGGATTTCGCTGAATCTTTCACGGATGGATTTCCAGCTGACGGATATCTTTGAAGATGTGGAGCGAATCCGTCAGGAGTATCAGGTTCCCTGTGATCGGCTGCATATCGAAATCACCGAAGGGGCCTTTAGCTTTGATGACAATCATATCATTGAGCAGATTGAGCGCTTCCGCAAGGCTGGCTATGAGGTCTGGATGGATGACTTCGGCAGTGGGTATTCCTCGCTAAATACCTTGAAGGATTACGAGTTTGACCTCATAAAATTCGATATGCGGTTCTTGCGGGATTTTGGCAAGAAGCATAAAACCGAGGTTATCTTAAAGTCCTTGGTCAATATGGCTAAGGAGCTTGGCATCCATACCTTGGCGGAAGGAGTCGAGACCGAGGAACAATATCAATTTCTGAAGGATCTGGGCTGCGAACTCTGCCAGGGATATCTGTTTGGCAAACCACAGCCCTTGCGAATGGCGGCCGAATCTTATGCGGGCAGTGAGGCGACCCTGTCTTTTGAGCCGCTTGCCTGCACGGATTACTTCCGCAAAATTGGCAATATCAATTTACTGAGCATATCGCCATTGCTCTCTTTTGAGGAGCGGGAGAACTATATCAGTGCCATGCCGCTGGCTATTTGTGAGCAGGGAGATTCGGTGGATACCTTCCGCTATATCTATAAGAATGAGGCCTATGTGGATTTCATGAAGAGTACGGGCTACAAAGATTTGGCGGAGGAAATTCGCTATTATCAACTGGGGCATGAGCACTTTGCCCGGATGTTTGTGCGCCTGTTGAACCGCTGCCGCAAGTCGAAAATAGAGGAAACGGTGGACTATACGATAAATGGCAACCTTTGCAATATCCGTTGCCGTTATATTGCTACCGATGCCAAACGCAAGGTGGATGCTTTTGCCTTTATCGTCACGAAGCTTTCCGCAGATAAGCAGTTGGAGTCGATGGATCTTCATGTGGCGATCCGTCATTTGCTCGGTATTTTCACTCGGGTGGATTTCTTCTCGGTAAGTGGACGGGCGGAAAATATCTATATTGATGAGACACAGAACCGCTTGACTTACGAAGCATCTACGGTAGAGGAAATCTTGAAACTCTATGCGGATCGCTATATCGTTCCCGAGGAGCGGGAGCTTTTCTTAACGTTCTACAATTTGACGACGCTTATCGAGCGGCAAAAAGAACTGAAACGCGACCATTTTACGGCGTTTTTCCATACCTATAACGATGATGGGGATATTTCCCTAAAGATATACATCATCATACCGTTCCGTTTGGGCGGCGCGGAATGCTGGCTTTCCTGCATAAGGGATATGGACGGGCGCAGTCAGCTCGAGTCCGTAAAAGCCGGTGAGGTAAAAGACTGACATAAACAAGAGGAGCAATATCCTATGGGATATTGCTCCTCTTGTTTAATGTGTATGTAAATGTAAGAATGGGGTAACAAATGGTAAAAATCAGTGATGGAACAGGCGAATGTGGGTCATTGCCATCGCCATGTTGTATTTGTCACAGGTTTCGATGACATTGTCGTCGCGGATGGAACCACCTGCCTGGGCGACATAGGCTACGCCGCTCTTGTGCGCGCGTTCAATGTTGTCGCCAAAGGGGAAGAAGGCATCAGAGCCAAGGGCTACGCCGGTCTGTGTAGAGAGCCAGGCCTGTTTTTCTTCCTTCGTAAATACGGGCGGTTTTTCCGTGAAGACCCGTTTCCAGTTGTCACCGCCCAAAAGGTCCATATATTCGTCGCCAACATAGACGTCGATGGCATTGTCGCGATCCGGGCGGCGGACATCCTCGCGGAACGGCAGCGAGAGCACCTGTGGTGCTTGGCGCAGATACCAGATATCCGCTTTATTTCCAGCAAGACGCGTGCAGTGAACGCGGGACTGCTGGCCGGCACCGATGCCGATGGCCTGTCCATCCTTGGCATAGCAGACCGAATTGGACTGCGTATACTTGAGCGTAATCAGGGAAATCAGCAGGTCGCGTTTCGCTGCTGCCGGGATGTCTTTGTTCTTCGTGGGGATTTCCGTGAGGCAGTCCTCCGTCAGATCGATCTCATTGCGCTGCTGTTCGAAGGTAATGCCGAATACCTGCTTTTTCTCGATTTTTTCCGGCTGGTAGTTCGGATCCATCTGAAGAACCAAATAGGTGCCTTTGCGCTTCGTCTTGAGAATCTCCAGTGCGGCCTCAGAATAGGACGGTGCAATAATGCCATCGGATACCTCGCGCTTGAGGAAGGAGGCAGTCTGTGCATCGCATTCGTCGGACAGTGCCACGAAATCGCCATAGGAGGACATGCGGTCAGCACCACGGGCACGGATATAGGCGGTAGCGATGGGTGACAGCTCAATCCCCTCGACAAAATAGGCTTTCTGCAGTGTTTCGGAGAGTGGAACGGCTACCGCTGCGCCAGCAGGGCTGACATGTTTGAACGAAGCAGCTGCCGGAAGGCCGGTAGCTTTTTTGAGCTCCTGAACCAGCTGCCAGCTGTTCATTGCATCAAGCAGGTTGATATAGCCCGGCTTGCCATTCAATACCGTGAAGGGAAGGTCGCCCTTTTCCATGAAGACGCGGGCTGGTTTCTGGTTCGGATTGCAGCCATACTTGAGTTCCATTTCATTCATTGCAGGTTTCTCCTTTTTTAAAAACATATACGAAAAAAGCCGACACAAATCCAGGCATCGCCCAGACGGTCGGCTTTTCTTCCCTGTGCTCCCTGTGGTAATCCACTTCCGTCAGTTGCACAGCATCTACTGTCAATCTATCATAGAGAGGACTCGTTTGTCAAGAGGGGACAGTGGGAACGAATCACCTAATCAAAAATTTGCAGTTTCGCGAACAATCCTATGCGAAACCTCTGTTAGATTTGCAAGATTTATGGTATGATATGGGATAGTAAGGTTTAATACTAGACGTACTATGTTACACATTTCTCATATTCAAGGGGGACTTCAGTTATGTTAAAAAGCATCGCAGTCATGACCAGTGGTGGCGATAGCCCGGGAATGAACGCAGCAGCTCGTGCCGTTGTTCGCACGGCTCTCTATGAAGGCGTTAAAGTCTGGGGTATCCGTGATGGTTATCATGGTCTGCTTGAAGAAGATATGTTTGAGATGCAGTCCAAAGACGTTGGTGACATTATCCAGCGCGGTGGTACGTTCCTGGGAACGGCTCGCTGCAAACGCTGGAAGACGCCGGAAGGCCGTATGCTGGGCTATCAGCATTTGGTAGACCGCGGCATCCAGGGCCTTTGCGTCATCGGTGGTGACGGCTCTCTGCGCGGCGCATCCTTGCTTTCGCAGGAGACTGGTATTCCTATCGTAGGCCTGCCAGGCACGATCGATAACGATGTCTGGGGTTCGGACTACACGATTGGCTGCGATACGGCTGCCAACACCATCATCGATGCAATCAACAAGCTCCGTGATACGGCTTCGGCACATCGCCGCGTCATTGTCATGGAGGTAATGGGCCGCAACTCTGGTTGGCTGGCTCTGGTTTCGGGCATTTCTGGCGGTGCAGAGTATATCCTCGTACCGGAGTCCCCCTTCGATCTTGATAAAATCTGTGAAGACATGAAGGCTGCTTATCAGAAAGGCAAGCGCTACATTCTCGTTGTCGTTGCTGAGGGTGCTGGCAGTGGCCAGGAGATCGGCGACTACATTGCCAAGAAGACGGAACTCGATACGCGCGTATCGGTACTCGGTCATATCCAGCGTGGGGGCTCCCCGTCGGTCATCGACCGCGTTCGCGCCAGCCAGCTCGGCGAGCAGGCAGCGCTTGCTCTTATCTCGGGCCTTTCGGATATCGTATTCGGCTTCAGCAAGGGCCGCGTCGTTTCCATCGACCTGCATGATTCGGTCAATAACAAGAAAAAACTCGATCCGGAGTATTTGCATCTGGCAAAAGTTTTGTTCTAAAAACGTGATAATTAAGGCTGCACGAGGAGTGCAGCCTTTTATTTGTGGTTATTTATCAGAAAATAAAAAATAGTTGCATAAAACTTTGTGTGTATAGTATAATGAAAGCACAGAAAGTTTCTTACGTTTCAGACACATGGATTGAAAGGTATCCAGGAAGGAGATGAGTGCACAGACCACTATTTCTCCAAGTACCATTACGATTGCTGAGTGATTTTTGACAAGTCAAAAAGGGAGATGCCACGTTTGGGCATCTCCCTTTTCGATTGCTATTTTACAAGTCCTTTGGCCAGTTCAACGGCTTTGACCCCGTCGGGGGCATAGGCATCGGCACCGGCGCTGTCAGCGTATTCCTGGGTAACGGCAGCGCCGCCGACCATGACTTTGGCGTTGCAGCCAGCGGCCTTTAGGTCAGCGATGACTTTGTCGATTTGGACCATGGTGGTGGTCATGAGCGCACAGAGGCCGACAATGTCGGCGTTGTTTTCTATGGCAGCTTTGACAATATCCGTGGAATCGACATCTTTGCCGAGATCGATGAGTTTGAAGCCGCTGTTGGCCAGCAGGGCACCAGTGATGTTTTTGCCAAGGTCGTGGACATCACCCTTGACCGTGGCAATGACTACGGTGCCGTTTTCGGCATTGGCACTGGCCGGAATCAGTTCTTTTAGCTTGTTGAAGGCTGCGCGCATCGTCTCAGCCGAGAGCAGCACTTGGGGCAGGAACATGCGGCCCGCACCGAAATCTTCGCCGATTTCCGTCATGGCGGCGGTCAAGGCCTGTTCGGTGATTTCGTTGGCGCTGTGACCTTCCTGGATGGCCTTTTCGACCAGTGGGGCGACATCGTCCTTTTCCCCTTCGATAACGGCCTGCTTGATGGCCGGCAGGGTGGCAAGGATGGTTTCCTTGGCAACGGCGGCTTTTTTTGGCACGCTGAGGTTGGCTTCGTCCTTGCTGAAGGCTAGGCCATTGGGGTCATGGCCCAAGAGCGCAGCACTGGCCTTTAAGGCCTGCTGCATGGAATCGTCATAGGGATTCATGATGGGCGCATCGAGGCCGGCTGCCAGGCACATCGTGAAAAAGGTGCTGTTGATGAGGGGCCGGTTCGGCAGGCCGAAGGAGATATTCGAAAGTCCCATCGTGGAGGGATAGCCAAGCTCCTCGCGATAGAGGGCGAGGGTCCGCAGAACTTCATGGCAGGCGTTGGCATCCGCGGAAATGGTCATGACCAGTGCGTCCAGCAGGAAATCGCCATCGTCGAGGCCATTTTCTTTGGCGGCTTTGATAATGCCGCGAATGGTTTCCAGACGGTCTTGGGCTGTTTTGGGAACACCGTCATCGGTAATCGGCAGGCAGAGAATGGCAGCACCGTATTTTTTAGCTAGTGGCAGGAATTCGGCAATTCGCTCTTTTTCTGCACTGACCGAGTTGATAAGTGCCCGGCCTGGGTAAGCGCGGAGGCCGGCTTCCAGGGCTTTGGCATCGCTGGTATCGATTGCCAGCGGCGCATCGGTCAGCTGGGAGATTTCCGTAACGGCGTGTTTCATGGCGGCCGGCTGATCGATGCCGCCGACCCCCATATTTACATCGAGCAGCTGCGCGCCGGCTTTTACCTGATTGAGGGCTTCTTTCTTTACGGAGAGGAAGGAGCCTTCGCGGATTTCGGCGGCAAGTTTTTTGCGGCCCGTGGGATTGATGCGTTCTCCGATGAGCCGCGTGGGAATATCTTTGTCGATGCAGACCGATTTGCTGCGGCTGGCTAGCCAGAGACGTTTCGGCCGCTTCGGCCGCTCGGGTTCGTTGGCATTCTTTACCGTCTGGGCAAGGGCGGCGATATGAGCGGGGGTGGTACCACAGCAGCCGCCGAGGTAGGTAGCTCCAGCTTCTAAGAGTTTCGTGCCCCAGCGGCCAAAATCCTCAGGGCCCATGGGGAATACGGTTTCGCCGTTTTCCAGATAGGGCATGCCCGCATTAGGCTGGACGCTTATCGGCACCTCGCAGTTTTCGGCCAAGGTGCGGACAATGGGTACGAGCTGTTCTGGTCCGAGGGAGCAATTGACGCCGATGATATCGGCTCCCATAGCTGCAAGGATAATGGCCGCTGACTGTGGATCGGTGCCGGTTACCGTGCGGCCATCTTCGCTGTAGGACAGCTGGCAGATGACAGGAACGTTGGGGGCCGTATCCTTGGCCGCCAGCAGCGCGGCACGCATTTCCTGGATGTCGATGCAGGTCTCGATGATCAGATAATCGGCACCTGCTTCGGCCAGGGCTTTGGCTTGTTCGGCAAAGCACTGATAGGCCGCTTCGAATTCCAAATCGCCCAGGGGAACGACAAAACGCCCCGTGGGGCCCATGGATCCGGCAACCTTGGCGCGGCCAGCGGCCGCTTCTTTGGCGATTTTTACCGCGGCGGCATTTAGTTCGTAAGTGCGGTCCGCAAGGCCGTAGTGCTCGAGTTTTAAGGTGCTGGCACCAAAGGTATTGGTCTCAATAATGGTGGAACCTGCCTCGATATAGGCACGGTGGATATTTTTTACGACTTCCGGATTTTCTACATTCATGAGCTCCGGACAGCCGCCTGGTTTTAGCCCACCGGCTTGAAGCATGGTGCCCATAGCACCGTCGAAAATATGAATCAAAAAGGTCACGCTCCTTATACATTTCGGGAAGGACAGTCTGTTTTTGGACAAACGGCACAGCCTTTTTTATGGATGGTGGCTGCTTCGGGGGTTGATTTGTCTTCCTTATATAGTCCAATGATAGCCGTGATGCTTTTCCGGGGAATCAGCATCATCGATGAAGACAGCTCGATGCCGATCGTTGTGGCATCGGTGAGACGGATGAGCTCTGGCTGCTGCTCGATCGGCCAATCGCCGTACCCGGGACTGAATCGCCAGCGCATGCCGTAGCCCTTAGCCGCAGCTTTGGGGCGGATGGCTTTTTCCATGGCGTCAGCGACTTGCTCTACGGCGGCGGTAGCGGCCGCATCCAGCAAGACAGAGGCGGCGTATTGGCCTTCTTCAAAGCGCTTCGTCACGGTCTCTTCGATGGCTTTTCCGACGGTTGCCGCCAAGGCGATGACCTTTTCACAGCCGGCAAGATGCGCGCCAATCTTATCCCCCTGCAGCAGGCAGGCGGGGGCGGCGGCGATTTCCTGCTTTTCGCAATCGTAGTCGTATACTTGCCAGATTCCCTTGGGGGCAGCGAGCAACCGGGCATCCTGACACGCCGCCTCGATTTTGCTTTCGTCAAAATTCGTGGCTTTCATCAGACCGGCATATCGTCTGGTTTCTTGTGCATCAATGGCTAAAAGCGGTGCATTATAAACGGGCATTCGCTTCACATCCTTTCGCACAGCGGTAGAAATATTTTTTGAAATGTTTCACGTGAAACATTGGCTTTTCCGTCATTTCATATTATTATATAAAGTAGTGAAACAAAGAGAAGTTTTAGGCTGAAAAGTTATAATAACAACTGTTTATCTAGTTAATATTATCGTAACAATTATACTTATTTCAGCTAGATTTTACAAGAAAAACTGTAATGTTTTTAACGTGGAGAAAGTGGTGGATTCGTTGACAAAGATTATTGCGGTGGCAAATCAGAAAGGTGGCGTCGGCAAGACGACTACCTCCGTAAATCTGGCAGCCTGCCTGGCCGAAAAGAAGAAAAAAGTTTTGCTGG
The DNA here is from genome assembly GCF_000702005.1 of Selenomonas sp. ND2010. Taxonomy (GTDB): domain Bacteria; phylum Bacillota; class Negativicutes; order Selenomonadales; family Selenomonadaceae; genus Selenomonas_A. The sequence goes on from NZ_JNKI01000018.1 coordinate 47,813, forward strand.
TAGATTGTGACCCGCAGGGCAATGCCAGCAGTGGTTACGGCATTGATAAATCGGCATTGGAGCAGACCATCTATCATGTCTTGATTGATAATGCAGCCGTTCAGGACGTCATCCAGCCAACGGAGTTCAAGGTCGATGTATTGCCGGCCAATATCGAGCTCGCTGGTGCTGAGGTCGAACTGGTGGCGGCAATTTCCCGGGAAACCCGCCTCAAGAAGGCTTTGGACAGTGTAAAGGAAAACTATGACTATATCATCATCGACTGTCCGCCATCGTTAGGCTTGCTGACGCTGAACTCGCTGGCCGCTGCTGATTCGGTGCTGATGCCCATCCAGTGCGAGTTTTATGCCCTGGAAGGGGTATCCCAGCTCATGAATACGATTGAGCTGGTGCGCAATAATCTCAATCCGCAGTTGGAGGTTGAGGGCGTTCTCATGACGATGTTCGATTCCCGCACGAAGCTCTCGGAGCAGGTAGTTGCTGAAGTCCGGGCCAACTTCGGGGATACGGTTTACAAGACGATGATTCCCCGCACGGTCCGCTTGTCCGAGGCTCCGTCCTATGGGGAGCCGATTCTCTATTATGATAAACGCTCGAAGGGAGCAGAGGTTTACCTGAAATTGGCGAAAGAGGTGATTGCTCGTGGCAAATAAGGCACATGGCGGTTTGGGCAAAGGGCTGGGTGCATTGCTCAAAGATACGAAAATCACGCCGGCCAAGGACAAAGTGCAGGAACTCAATGTAGCAGAAATCAAGGCCAATCGCTATCAGCCGCGTCAGGAATTTGATGAATCGGCACTCGATACGTTGAAGGACTCGGTAAAACGGATTGGTATCCTAGAGCCGCTGCTGGTCCGCAAACTGCCGGGAACGGGGTATGAACTGATTGCAGGCGAGCGCCGCCTGCGGGCGGCTAAACTGGCAGGCTTGAAGACCGTGCCGGCCATGATTCGCGAATACAACGATGCGGAAGTCAGTGAAATCGCCTTGATTGAAAATATCCAGCGCGAAGACCTGAATGCGATTGAAGAGGCCAAGGCCTACAACCGCCTGATGAAAGATTTCGGCATGACGCAGGATGATATGGCAAAAAAAATCGGCCGCAGTCGTTCGCATATTGCCAATTTCCTGCGCCTCTTAAAGCTCGAGCCGCAGGTACAGGATTACGTTGCCAATGGGGCACTGTCCATGGGACAGGCAAAACCGCTGCTGGCCATTGAGAATCAGAACTTGCAGCGGGAAGCTGCCGAATACATCCAGGCAGAAGATCTGTCGGCTCGCCAATGCGAGGCGCTGGTCAAAAAATTGCAGGATAATCCGGACTACTTTAAGGAGAAACCGGAGGCGGCGAAGAAAGATAAGAAGGAGCAGGACGTATTCCTGACCGATGCCGTCGATAAGCTTACGCATCTATTTGGCACGCAGGTAAAAATCCATCCGGGCAAGAAAAAGAGCAAGATCGAAATAGAATTTTATTCCCCAGAGGATTTGGAACGCATCATGGGATTGATTCTTGAGCGGGAAGAACAAGTCAAAAAGCAGAAGATCGATGCCTTGCGGCAAGTGTCGCTGACGCAGAAATTTACGGTCTAAGCCAGGCGGTTTTGCCTATGGCAAAACTGGAATAATGGCGTTAGAACGAGGCAAGAGTGCTTGATAGACGATATGTGTAGTTGCCGCCTCGTTGAAACGCTGATAGGTAAGTTTTGCCTATGGCAAAACTAGAACAATGGCGTTATAATATTAAAGGTTTGCGATTAAGGGTTAGCGGTTTTGTTTCACGTGCAACATTTGGTTGCATGAGAAGGGAAGCAGAGAAAGGGAGCATTCAATAAACAATGGATATTCAGCAGTTCATGAAGATAATGACGAACAATATGCCATTTATCGTTGCCGGCATGGCCGTGATTATGGTAATCATGTTGGGAATTATGATTAATCAGGCGATGAAGCTCAGTTATATGAGAAAGCGTTATCGCAAGATGATGACTGGCGTTGATGGTGCCAACATGGAGCGCCTGCTTATGGGCCATATCGATGAGGTTCGTCACGTCGTAGAGGAGAATCAGCGGCTCGATAGTGAGAACAAGCGGATGGATGCACTGCTCCAGACTGCGGTCACGCGGGTGGGCGTTGTCCGTTTCCGGGCCTTTGAAGACATGGGTAGCGATCTGAGCTATGCGGTGGCCTTGCTGGACTCCTATAATAATGGTGTGATTTTGTCCAGCATCTTTGGCCGTGAAGATTCCCGCAGTTATGTAAAACCCATTGAAGCGGGGACTTCGACGTACACGCTGACGCAGGAAGAGGAAAAGGCCCTGCACGATGCGATGGCCAAGGCGCAGTAAACGGGTCTATTCTATAGTAGAAAAAACTTTAAAAAACAAAAACCTTATGCTATAATGGCATAAGGTTTTATGTTATTATTGAAGCAATCCAGGGAATACTCATGTCCGTGGATTCTTTTGTTTTAAACGTTTGGAGGCTTTACTTTGGCAGCTGAGAAGAAACCAGAGATAAAGGAATCACCGGAGTATACGATCAAGTTCATCCCACCCAATGGCGGGGATGTAAAGAAAATCCATTTGTCCGAACGCAACCTCAAGATTGGGGTCGCTTCCCTGGCCGTGGGAGCCTTGCTGTTTGTGGGGGCATTCAGCTACTCGGTATACAGCACGTTTGCGGCGCAGAGTGGGCAAAGCGAGATTCGCGAACTTCGGGAAGTAAATACGATCCAGCAGGAGCAATTGCTGCAGCTTTCGAAGAAAGCCAATGACCTGCAGGATGAGATGGAGCAGTTGAAACAGGTAGAAAACGAATTGCGTCAAATGACTGGAATGGCACCGGCGCAGGATGCCAATGCACCAGCGGCGCAGAATCCAGATGCCAGTGGCAATGGTGACGGTAAACACGATGGTCAGGGGGGACCAGTCGTTCAGCCGGATTTGAACAATATCGGCCAGGTACTCACTTTGGTGGAGCAAGGGATTACCCAGCGCCGTGAGTCCCTTATGGAGTTACAGCAGCATATCAAGGACCGTCAGGAAAAACTCGGTTACAACCCGCTGCTGGGCGGCAGTACGACCCCGTCCATCTGGCCAGCGCATGGTGACGTTTCCTCGCCGTTTGGCCTCCGTTGGAATGGATCGGATTTCCATCCGGGCATCGACATTGCCAATGATGCCGGTACGCCGATTTTGGCTACGGCAGACGGCGTAGTCACGACGGCTGGCTGGAATGATGGCGGCTATGGCAATATGGTGGATATTGACCATGGCAATGGCATCATGACCCGCTATGGTCATGCCATGCAGGTTGTTGTCACCCCTGGCCAATATGTTCGTCGCGGTCAGGTCATTGCCTACATGGGCAGCACCGGCTTTTCTACGGGGCCGCACGTCCATTATGAGGTGCGCATTGGTGGCGAACCGGTAAATCCCGCATCGTACCTTCATTGATAGGTTCTGCCAGCACAAGTATTATGTATACTTTCATAGACGAATAAAGACGGTTTCACGCAGTTGTATGCGTGTATACAGTAAAAAAATACATAACATAACAAAAGGGAATAATAAGTAGAAGCTCTATGCAAACAACTGCATAGGGCTTTTTTATTGGCGGAATAAGTATAACAAATGATAAAACTGTAAACTGTATACATACATATTTATGCAATAATGTATAAATATAATCACTGTTTTTGGCTGGGATGGCGTAAAATCAAGGAAAATACGATATTTTTCAGAATATTATGCTTGAATATGCATATTGACAATGGTTTACACTCTTCCTATAATAGGAGTTACATTACAGTCGAAATGTATTGTATAGAGACAATGTATTATATACAAAGGACAATCTCAAAGGAGAGACGGATATGTGTAGAATTGGTTCAATCAAGAGCAAAGTACCCATTCAGCCATCCAAGGCGCTGCGTTTGATGCTTCCGCAGCAGGAAGGGCATGATAACTCCGGATTTGCCATGGTCATGCAGGACCTGTACGGCATCTTTTCCAATTATAAGGATAAGCCGCTGTTATCCCTGGCCTGCACGCAGCGCGGTGCGCAGCTTGTAGAGGAATACATGGATGCGCACAACTTCGTACAGCTGGCAGAATGGATTCCTATTCCGGATAAACGTCCGGGGCTTGATATTCAGGCAATGCCATACTACATTTTCCGTAACTACGATTATCCGGAGGATGCTGAGAAGATGACCAAGGAGCAGAAGGAAGACCTGCTGCTCGATACCCGTCTGGCACTCAGGAAACTGCTCGAAGAGGCAGGCGAAGGCTTCGTCTATTCGTTTTGGCCGGATGTATTGACCTTGAAGGAAATCGGCGATCCGCGCGATATTGCTACGTATTTCCACCTTTGGGATGACAATGGCTGCCTGGCTGCGAAGTCGATCGTAGCGCAGTGCCGTCAGAATACCAACTACGACATCGTGCGCTATGCAGCGCATCCGTTCTTCCTGCAGGGCTACACGCTCTGTGCGAATGGTGAGAATACCTTCTATACGAAAAATAAGGAATTCCAGAAATCGCTGCATCGTGGCTATATCGGTTTTGAGTCCGATTCCCAGTGTTTCCTCAATACGCTTCATTATGTACATCACGAGCTCAAATGGCCGCTTACCTATTATAAGCATGTCATTACCCCGCTGCCGTTCGAGGAAATCGAACAGCGGGAGGATAAAGAGGTCCTTACGGCAATTCGTCAGTCGCTGGCGAATCTGGAGATTAACGGACCGAATACTGTCATTGGGGTGCTGCCGGACAACCGCATGATTACCTGCTGCGACTCCAAGAAACTGCGCCCCGTTGTCATCGGCCGCACGGATGATATGCTGGCAATCTCTTCGGAGGTTTGCGGCATCAATGAAATCATGCCGGACCGTGACCAGACGAAGGACATTTACCCGAATGAACGGGAAATCATAGTAATCAACGATGAGCTGGAGGTACAGAGATGGAAGCAGTAAAAACTCAGGACGTGGCAGTAAACGACCTGCCATGGAAAATCGAATATCATGCTGACCGCTGTACGATGTGCGGCAGCTGCGTGGCCGGCTGCTCGTTCAAGGCCATCAAAGTGGTTACGCAGAGCCAGTCTTTGACGATTTCGGAGGGGAGTCAGCCCGAACCGAAGCATACGCATGTCGCGCGCCCCATCATCAAACAGGTGGCAAGCCTGACGGATTTCTGCCGGGGCTGTGGCATGTGCGAGAAAATCTGCCCGAACAACGCCATTCGTCCGGTTCGCAATCCGGACAGCCGCCGCACGCTGCTGGCAAAAGACAATGGCCCCATCAAACGCGGTGGCCGCACGAACCTCAATGCCCAGCGTACGCTTGACAGTATTGTCGTTGGCCGTATTTCCCAGATGACGGACCCGTCGCTCGATGCGGCCCGCCATACCTTCGATATCCGTTCGCCGTTTGGCCGCGTGCTTTCCGCCAAAGAGCTCCCGTTTGAGCTCAAGGATGGCAAGCTCGTTCAGGCAAGCCATACGCCGCCGGTCGATTGGATTTACCCGCTGATTTTCTCGGATATGTCCATCGGTGCCCTGTCGACCCGTGCTTGGGAAGCCGTGGCACTGGCTGTGGGCTACCTCAACGAGAAATGCGGCCTGCCGGTACGCATGAGTTCTGGTGAGGGCGGTATGCCAGTAAAACTATTGGAGTCGGAGTATCTCAAATACTTCATTATACAGATTGCGTCTGGTCACTTTGGCTGGAACCGCATCATCAAAGCAATGCCGCATATGGTTACGGACCCGGCGGGTATCCTCATCAAGATCGGTCAGGGGGCAAAACCGGGTGACGGTGGTCTGCTGCCGGAGGCAAAGGTAGCGGAACATGTCCAGGCGATCCGTGGCGTTCCGAAAGCAACGCTGGCTTCGCCGCCAAACCATCAGGGCCTCTATTCCATCGAGGAATCGGTCCAGAAAATGCATCTTTCCATGAATGCCGCCTTTGGGTTCCGCGTTCCGGTCGGCATCAAGTGTGCCGCTTCGGCCACTTCGGTATCCGTATACAACAACCTGCTGCGTGACCCGTACAAAATCTGCGGCGGTTTCTTCCTGGATGGCATTCAGGGTGGTACGGGTGCCGCCAATGAGGTTTCGCTTGACCACACGGGCCATCCGGTTGTCTCCAAGATTCGTGACTGCTACAACGCAGCCGTCAAACAGGGCCTGCAGGGACAGATTCCGCTTTACGGCGGTGGTGGTATCGGCATGACCGGGAATGCGGCCGCCGATGCCTTCAAGATGATGTGCCTGGGCGCCAACGGCGTATTTGTCGGCAAGGTGCTCATTCAGCTCCTGGGCTGCGTAGGCAACGAGCAGGGACGCTGCAATTCGTGCAACACGGGTAAATGCCCGATGGGTATCTGCTCGCAGGACCCGCGCCTCGTCAAACGCCTCGATATCGATCGCGGCGCACAGAAAATCGTCGATTATGTACTGGCCTTCGATGCCGAGCTCAAGAAACTCATGGCACCGATCGGCAACAGCTCGCTGCCGATTGGCCGCAGTGATGCACTGGTATCGACGGATAAAGCTGTGGCCGAGAAACTCGGCATCCAGTATGTATGCTAACGATGGCGTAACAGGAGGCAATAACTTATGTTCAAGATAGAAACTATGCAGGGACATGAACGCATGTCCACTCAAGACCTGCTGCTCGCTATCGGCGATGCGGTAAAGCAGGGCGAGACCGAGTTCGAGATTGCGGCTTCCGGCCAACATGATATCGGCGGTCCGTTATGGCATCCGGAAGGCAAGACGCTGCACTTCCATGTCACGAATGCCGGTCAGCGTCTCGGCTCCATGTGCCTGCCAGGCACGGAGATTATCGCGGAGGGTTCCGTATCGGCCGATGTCGGCTGGCTGAACTCCGGTGGTACGATTACGGTTAAAGGCGATGCCGGCGATACGGCTGGTCACTGTTCTTCCGGGGGTAAGATTTTCATCGGTGGCCGTGGCGGTACGCGTACGGGCTCGCTGATGAAACACGACCCGCTCTATGAGGAGCCGGAGCTCTGGATTCTCAAGAATGTTGGGTCATTCTCGTTCGAGTTCATGGGCGGCGGCCGGGCCATCGTCTGTGGCTATGACAGCGCGCAGTTCGCCTCGGTACTCGGTGAGCGTGCCTGCGTCGGCATGGTCGGTGGTGTCGTCTACGTACGTGGTACCATCGATACCTATCCGGCAGATATCAAATATCTGGATCTGGATGAGGACGATATTGCCTTCCTCGATGGCGGTATGGATGAATTCCTGCAGCATATCGAACGCGAAGATTTGCGCGAGGAATTGTCGGATTGGAGCCAGTGGAAGAAACTTCGTCCGCTGACGGCTGCTGAGAAAAAGGGCAAAAAGACGCATGACCTCAAGGCATTCCGTCTGAATGACTGGGTGAAGGGCGGTATCTTCAGTGATGTCGCTCATGATGATTTTGCCGTTCATAATACGCTTTCCACGGGGCTTTACCGTCTGCGTGTGCCGAGCTGGGATAATGCGAAATTCGCCGCACCGTGCGAATTCAACTGCCCGACGGGCATCCCGACGCAGCGCCGCTATGACCTGATTCGTCAGGGCAAGCTCGATGAGGCGTTCCAGCTGGAATTGCAGTACACGCCGTTCCCCGGTTCGGTTTGTGGTTCGGTCTGCCCGAACCCCTGCATGGATCACTGTACGCGCGGTACGATTGATGAGCCCATCCAGATCGGTGACCTCGGCTATCGTTCCGCCTTCTTGAAGGTGGAGCCGCCGAAAGTAAAGACGGGCAAAAAGATTGCCGTCATCGGTGGTGGTGTGGCCGGTCTCTCGACGGCTTGGCAGCTTGCGCGCAAAGGCCATAGCGTTACGGTCTATGATGATGCGGACCACATCGGTGGTAAGCTCGAGCAGGTAATCCCGCGCGGCCGTCTGGCGCATGAGCTTCTCGAGGCAGAACTCAAACGCATTCAGAGCGTCGGCGTCGAATTTGTCACGGCCTGCAAAGTCGATAAAGAAAAATTCGCGGCCCTGCGCCAGGAAAACGATGCCGTTGTTGTCGCTACGGGCGGCACGAAATCCCGCTTCTTCCCGTGGGAAGGAGCAGAACACCTCACGATGGGGCTGGAGTACCTCAAGGCGATCAATCGCGGCGAAAAACCGGCAACGGGCAAGCATGTCGTGGTAATCGGTGCGGGTAACTCCGGTATGGATACCTGCCGTGGCGCTTATGAAATGGGCGCGGAGACGGTCGTAGCTGTCGATGTGCAGAAACCGGCAGCTTTTGCTGATGAAATCGAGTACATCGAAAATCTCGGCGGCAAGCTCGTCTGGCCGTTCTTTACGAATAAAATCACGCCGGAGGGCGTCTATGGCAACGATGGCCGCTTCATCCCGGCCGATCAGGTAATCGTCAGCATCGGTGAGGAACCGGAGCTTGACTTCCTGCCGGAAGACGAGGGAATCGAGTTCTTCCGCAAGAGCTGGCTGGTACCCAAGAAAGACCAGAGCATTGCCAAAGGCGTATTCACCGCCGGTGATACGATCAAACCGGGCCGTCTGACCGATGCTATCGGCAGTGGCCGCAAAGCAGCCTGGTATGTCGATCAGTATGTCATGGGCCAAGAGACTGCGGACTTCCCTGAGAAGCAGCAGATCCCTGCCGAGCGCCTGTCGAAAGCATACTTTGATAAGTGCCATCACTGCCTGCTCGGGGATCCGGTCGATGACCATACGCGTTGTGTCAGCTGCGGTACCTGCCGTGACTGCAAGATGTGTCTGGAATCCTGCCCAGAAAAAGCCATCACCCGTATTCAGAAGGAAGATGGCAGCTGGGAGTACGTATCTGACCCGAACCGCTGTATCGGCTGCGGAATCTGCGCGGGGGTCTGCCCCTGTGGCGTCTGGAGTATCAACGACAATCCGGAAAAAATCGCTATGTATTCGACGGGAGCAAAAGCATAAAAGAATAATTGTTTCACGTGCAACAAAACGGGACCATGAGAAAAACACATGGTCCCGTTTCTTTTATCGGTGTATCGATTAATGATGCGTAGCGATGTAGAGAATATCGTTCGCCAGGCGGTCGCCGGAAACTCTCTGCCAGTTTGAACCGGACGAGATGTAGGCATGTTTGCCCGTATAACCCGTCCACATATATTTCCAAGTTCCATCCTGCTGGGTGAAGCGATAGTCACGCTCCTCAAATTCTGCGTAATCGTCAGCAAGTACAGCATGGATGCGCAGTACCGTATTTGGGATGCGGCCGCTGGCCATCAGGGAACCGCGGTCAACCGACCAGGTAGCCTGGTATTTGCCATAGCCCAAGTCAATCCAAGGATCAGCACTTGCAACACTGGGCTGCATCAAGTGAAGTCCAGTAAGGGTGATAGCTGCACCAAAGCAGCAGGCAACGAGATTAGATTTCAGTTTTTTTAAAGTCATAAGGACCTCCTTCATTTTTTTAAGATTATAACATGATTTTAATGTCTTTTGCAAAATATATTATCACACAATAAAACATTGCCATTAACGATATATTTTGTCCATGCGGTCAAGATGTGACAGATATCAATTGTTCCTTCGTAAATAATCATTTATACTTACAAGTAAAAGGACGATGGAGGCTGTATTTATGGTAAAAATTGTATTTTCGGATATCGATGGAACCTTTTTGACCCCCGAGAGCAAGGTGAGTCCGGCCACGGCAATGGCGGCGCAGAAACTTCTGGCGGAGGGGATTCCGCTCGTGCTGGTTTCGGCCCGGATGCCGGAGGCTATCTATCCCTTGACCGATGGGATTGGCATCAAGATTCCCATCATCAGCTACAGTGGCGCGTTAGCGCTCACGGAAACGGGGGAAGAACTGGGGAGCATAACGATGGCGGGAGCCGATACGGCCCGGCTGTTGACGGTACTGGAAAGCGAATATCCAGAGGCAGTGGTCAACTATTATGCAGGACACCATTGGTATGTCAAAGCGGTGGAAAACGAGCGCGTTCAGACGGAAGTCCGTATTACCTCGGCACAACCACAAAAAACCAGTTTCGAGGAACGCCTGGCCGTTGGGGAAGTCCCGCATAAAATTCTGCTGATGGCGGAGCCAGAACTTTGCGAGCGGGCGGAACGGGAGCTTTCTGCCCGGTTCCCGATGTTTCATGTGGTGCGGTCGGCAGCGTTCCTGCTCGAGATTATGGATGCAACGGTATCTAAGGCCAGCGGCATCGAAGTGATGCTGAAACATTTTGGATTCACTGCCGAGCAGGCGTTGTCCTTGGGGGATAATTATAACGATATTGAGATGTTAGAGCTCACAGGCCGCAGTGTCGCCATGGGAAATTCGCCGGAGAAAATCAAGGCGATTGCAACGGATATTACCTTAGCGAATGATGCGGATGGGTGGGCCAGATTCCTGGAACAGGAAATTTTTGCCAAGGAAATCGCGCGCTGATTTTCCAAATATTTTGCTCTGAATCGATTAAGTTTTTCGAATATTCACCGATATATACTATAGAAAGTGTTTTTGATGAAGAAGCTGGAGGTGGATGTATGGCTATTGATGCTGTGCAAGGAATAACGGCTTGGTCAGGGATGAAACACGACAGGAATAGCAGGGAAAAGACGGAAGCGGCGAAGGATATGTTTGCCAAGATGCTGCGTCAGTTGGAAACTGGTGGTGGAATCTCCGATACTGGGGAAAGTAATGGGGAAGATACCACAACCGTAACGCAGGTCATGTCGGATGGTTCGGTGCTGGTTACCGTCTATGCGGGAAATCGAATCGTATCGCAGAGCAAGACCCATGCGGCTAATCCGCAGGAGAATCCAGCGATAGTCAGTACGCGAGTGGAGCATTCGGCGCCGCCGCTTACGGGAAATACCGTAGGGGATGAGCTGGCCGCGAATATGGCAGCTTCCCAGATGCTCGCTGTGCTGATGCAGAAATGATTCGAAAAAAGGCAGTGAAAACGCCCGCACGTTTTCACTGCCTTTTTGGTTCTTGACTTAGGGGATTATTCTTCTACCAGGGGATAGAGCTCCTGATCCTCGCGCTGCAGGCGCTCAATCAGCGCGCCGATAACACGGTGGGTCTCCTGCAGGAAGCCTGCGGGATTGTTTTTGATTTTCGTCGGGGTCATAAAGGCTTCCTTGTAGCTGGTAAAGGTATCAGCTAAATGGCCCATCTCCTGGTCAAAGGTCGTAGCGGTCTCGCGGATTTTTGGCACCTCGCTTTTGGCTAGGTTCGGATAGAGGAATTTATCCTCGGCCGCCAAATGGATGGAGATAAGTCCGGCGAGACGGGAGAGCGCCCGAGAGATATCGTCGGCCTGACTTATCGCCTTCGTTTCCGTCTTAGCACCAGTTATGGTATCAAGCAGTTTGTAGATTCCTTCATGGTGGTCTTTTAGAATTTCCAGATACATCGTAATCGCTCCTTTTGCTTTTCTCTATGGGTATAGTGTAGCGGGAAACGGGCGGCGAAGATGTAACCAGGGTTACAAAAAAGTTTCGAAACGAACATATTTATGGCAGGAATTCGCGGATGCGATTCCGAAGTAAACAGCGCATCTGGTTCCTGGCCGGAAAAGTATTCTGAGTGAACGTACCCCCGCCTATAGAGGCGGGAGCTTCCTGCTTCCACGAGAACAGCACCACTGACTCCGAAGAGTTGCAGCGACTTACACTCTTTCCACAGGCGTAGATTCCCGTGCGCCCCACGGTATTTTACGAGATTAGTTAGGCAGATATTCGTCTAGCTTCTTTTCGAATATTTATTGCAGCGTTTTTATCGCGGTTATGATGACTGCCACAAGCGGGACAATCCCATTCTCTTACAGACAAGTTTTTAGTTTCGTCATTTTGGTAGCCACAAATATGGCATAATTGACTGCTTGGATACCACTTGTCTATCTTTATAAGTTGTTTGCCCTGCCATGCAAGCTTGTACTCCAGTATATTTGTGAACATGTTCCAGCCATTGTCGGCTACAGATTTACCAAAGCTGAATTTTCCGCCTTTCTTATGTTTCGCCATAGCTTTGACACTAATATCTTCTATGCCTATGGCATCATAGCGGTCTACCAAGTAGCGGGCTTTTTGGTGAAGGAAGTCGTGGCGTTGGTTGGCAATTTTTTCATGTAACTTAGCTACACGCAACCTTTGTTTGTCTCTGTTATGACTTCCCTCTTGCCGCTTAGAAAGTTTTCTTTGTGCCTTGGCTAATCTTTTCTCGGCTTTCTTCAAGAAATTTGGATAGTCTGCATCATCCTCATCGGAAGCAACATACAAACCGTGCATAGCAAAGTCCAGCCCAAGAAAGTTCTTCGGTATTATGGGGAGTATTTGGTTTTCATACTCTACAAGAATACTGATGTAGTATTTTCCT
>NZ_JNKI01000019.1 GCF_000702005.1 Selenomonas sp. ND2010
GGTACTACTCCCCTACAAACTGTAATTTGTAAAAAATACGTGGATAAATTCGTAGAAGCCTCCATAAGTTCGATTAATCCATCTAACTTATAGAGGCTTCTATATCTGTGTCAATATAAAGGGAATTTCACAGTCCCAATAACATGCGATATGGTGCGATTGGTGAGAGTCGAACTCACGACCTGCCGCTTAGGAGGCGGACGCTCTATCCATCTGAGCTACAACCGCAACAATATAATTTTAGCAGACCAAAGCCATATATGCAAGCTGTCCCCAGCGCAAACAAAAAATCCTCGAAGGACGCCTCGCAAACGTCCTCGAGGATTTCACTTAGGGAATAAACAACAGGGTTAACAAAATCAATTACCACTCCGTTTGTGGCGACTGTTCCTTGCCACAGATGAGCTCTTTGCCGCAATGCTTGACCACCAGCACGGCAAGCGTCATAAGTGCCAACGCCAATACCAGCTGCAGTCCATCGACCATAACGACAAAAGTACCTGCCTGAAGCTTCGTGACAATGCCCACCACGCTCATGACCAGCGCCGTCATGGTGACAATGAACATAAACGTCATCGGCACATAAAGCATCCAGCCTTTGCGGCCAGTGGTACGTAAAAATACAGCCAACGAGATAAGCACCAGCGCGGAAAGCAGCTGATTGCCAGCGCCAAACAGCGGCCAAATATTCATATAGCCGGCCTTACAGAGAAGGAAAGCCAACACCAGGGTAATTGTTGTAGAAAAATACGTATTCATGCAAAGGGAAGCTGCCGGCCCCGCGGTCTCCCCTTCACTGGGGGTAAAGAGCTCCTGAAACGACATGCGGCCAATGCGCGCTACCGAATCAATCGTCGTCATCGCCAGCGCGGACACGCACATCGTAACCACACAGGTCGAAACCGATACCGGCAGGCCAAACATCTGGAAAAAGCCGCCGACCGCATTGCCAAAGATCTGGAACGGTGTCCCCTTAGGCAGAACGCCATTTGACGCAGCAGCACAGGCAATGACCAACGCCACCACGCCCAGCAGCGACTCTACCAACATAGCACCATAACCTACGCAAAGCATATCGCGCTCGCTTTCCACCGCCTTGGATGAAGTTCCCGACGAGACCAAGCTATGGAAGCCCGATACCGCACCACAAGCAATCGTGATAAACAGGATGGGGAACATCGATTGCCCATTGACTTCAAAACCGACAAAAGCCGGCATGTTAAGGGTTGGATTGGCCACCAGCACACCAACTACGCCACCAAACACCATCCCCAGCAAGAGGAACGAAGACAGATAGTCGCGTGGCTCCATCAGCAGCCACATCGGCAATACCGAAGCGATAAAACAATACCCAAAGGTCACATAGCGCCAGGTATCCGCATCAAAGTAAAGCGGGCACTGCATGCCTGCGGCAAACATCGCTACCACCAATACAATCGCCACTGCGAACTTTACCGCCCCAGTCGGCTTAAAACGGCGAATATACTCGCCGAATCCCATAGCCACGACGATATAAAGCATGGATATCGAAGCGGCCTGTGCACCAGCGACATTGAGGTCCCCGGTTTTCGTCATCCCCTGGAACGTATTGGCCAGAATATCCGCAAACGCAGCGAGGACCAATAACGTAAAGAGCCAACAGAAGAGCAGGAACAGGCGGCGTCCCGTCTTGCCGACATACTGCTCAATCAGCATCCCCATGGATTTGCCTTTATTCTTGACCGAAGCGTAAAGGGCGGTAAAATCCTGAACCGCACCGAAGAACACTCCGCCGACCAGCAGCCACAATAGCGCCGGCGCCCAGCCGAACATTGCCGCGATAATCGGGCCGGTCACCGGGCCTGCACCAGTAATCGACGAAAACTGATGCGAAAATACCGTAAACCGGGAAGCCGGCGCGTAATCCTGACCATCTTCGTACTGTACCGCCGGTGTCTTGGCCTTCGGATCGATTCCCCAAGTCTTGACCAGCCAACGTCCATAACCAGCATAAGCTGCCACAAATACGACGATGGCAATCCCCACCAGAGTCAAACCATTCATCATAATCCCTCTTTCTATAACACACAAATAAATCCCGTCCGCATCGCAAGATGCAGACGGGATACATTTGTATTTCGGTCAAGATACAAAATCACAATCCACGTTCATTGCGCCATTGCAATCGGACATTTCTTATGAAATGTATCTTAACACCATCTATTTTATGTGTCAACTTGTAAACCTTAAGAAGTAATTTTCTAAATAGTATTAACTTTTGTCCTTACTCCGCAGACTTTTCTTTTTGCTCACGCTGGCGGGCCTTAGCCGCTTTCCATGCCCAAACACAGCGAATGCCCGGATGCATGTGGGGCAGAACAAAACAACGACTGCAGGACACACAGATTGATTTTTCTGCGCCGGCCAAGGACTTCGTCAAGAAATCCGGCTCAGCAATCAGGGCCCGCCCCAGCGATACGGCATCCAAACCACTTGCCAGAACCTTTTCCATGTCCGCCAGCGAACGAACGCCACCGACTAAACTCATGGGCTGCTGCGGAACTAACTTCTTAAGGCAGGCTGCCTCTTCCAGATAGTAGAGCGTCGCCGTCTTCGGCTGATTGATAAAGTCTACCCCGGAGAGTTCTACCAGTTCCACGCCCAGCTCCTGACAGCGATTCAAGATCCAGACCATGTCGTCATGATAGCCTGCCGCATCCTCATGCTTCGTATCGAGGTTGATTTTTATCAGCACAGGGAAAGACTCCCCACAAACCTCCTTGATGCCGCGAATGATGTTTTCCGTCATGCGGAAGCGATTTTCAACACTGCCGCCATACGCATCCGTGCGCTGATTAAACGTCGGGTCAATAAAACGCGACAAGAGATAGGAATGGGCCGCATGAAGCTGGACGCCATCCACGCCTGCAGACTGCAGGCGTCTAGCCGCATCCACAAAACACTGCTCGATATGATGGATTTCCTCAACGGTCAGTGCTCTAGCCTGCCGGTCTTTTTTCAACGGCCGAGCTACAACATCTGCCAAATCCTCATTATCGATGGCCCGGGGGCCAGCATGCGAAATCTGGGGGATGAATTTTGCCCCTTCGCGATGCGCAATTTCCACCGCCCGACGGAATTGGTCCGTATAACAATCCTCATAGATGTTTACCTGCTCAGGATTAGCCCTGCCCAGCTCATCCACACAACAGTGTCCCGTGATAATCGTGCCCACATGATTCTTGGCCAAAGTATCGTACATCGCATACTCGGCTTCCGTCATATACCCCTCAGGACTAGCCAGGAAACTGTGCACAGCCGAACGAATTACCCGGTTCTTTAGCTGAATATTCGCGAGTTCCAGTGGAACTTCAAATCTGGTACTCATAAAATGCCTCCTGTAATACACAATTACATAAGTTTTTTCTAAACGCAAAAGTATAAAAATAGTGTTGGATGCCAAGCATCCAACACTTGATAACCAAAGATAACTTACTGATCGACGCGGCAGATATCTGCGCCAAGCCCTACGAGCTTTTCTACGAGATTATCATAGCCGCGGTCAATATGGTGGATATACCCCACCTGCGTCTCGCCTTCAGCAACGAGACCCGCTAATACCATAGCGGCACCAGCACGCAAATCGGTTGCCTTCACCTGGCACCCCATCAGCGTTTCCACCCCTTCGACAACCGACGTACGGCCATCGATCTTGATGTTTGCGCCCATGCGTTTGAGCTCGTCCACATGCATGAAACGGTTCTCAAAGACCGTTTCCGTCACCAGACCAGAACCTTCCGATACGGTGAGCAATGCCATGAACTGTGCCTGCATATCCGTCGGGAATCCCGGATACGGCATCGTCTTGATATCCACTGCCTTCGTACGCTTATCGCAGGCTACCCGGATGCCATTGACATCCTCTTCAATCGTTACGCCAGCTTCTTTGAGCTTCGCGATAACCGGCTTTAAATGCTCACTGATGGCATTTTCAATATAGACATCGCCCTTCGTCATCGCCGCGGCAACCATGTAGGTACCAGCCTCGATGCGGTCTGGGATAATGGTATAATCACATCCCATGAGTTTTGGCACACCGTCAATCTTAATGACGTTGGTTCCTGCGCCACGGATTTTTGCCCCCATGACGTTAAGGTAATTGGCCAAATCCACGATTTCCGGCTCTTGCGCCGGGTTCTCCAAGATGGTCTGGCCTTCCGCCATCGAAGCGGCCATCAAGATATTTTCCGTAGCACCAACACTGGGGAAATCCAGATAGATTTTTGCGCCCTTGAGGCCTTCCGGTGCCTTAGCTTCAATAAAGCCATGACCGATATTGATTTCCGCTCCGAGCGCCTCAAACCCCTTGAGATGCAGATCGATGGGGCGCGTGCCAATAGCACAGCCGCCCGGCAGTGAAATCTTCGCCTGACCGCAGCGCGCCAAGAGCGGCCCCATAATCAGGAACGAGGCCCGCATCTTGCGCACCAAGTCATAGGGAGCCTCGCAGCTGCCAATAACGGTACTATCAACTTTCAACTGATGTTTGGACGAATCGAATTCCGCTTTGACACCAAGTTTTTTCAATACTTCCGTAATCGTATGAACATCTTCCAGTGCCGGCACTTCATCGAGCAGGCTTGGGGAATCCTGACCAAGCAGTGTCGCCGCAATAATCGGCAGGACAGCATTTTTGGCTCCGCTGATTTTAACCCGGCCTTCCAGTCGGTTACCCCCATGTATAATCAACTTTTCCATTAAGTTCGTTATCCTCCTATAGTCATGCTTTTTTTAAAGCATCAACACATAGTTTACCATCATATCGGCTCTATGACAATAGTATCGCGTTACTTTCTCTCAATTTGAAGCGTCGAATGCACGACATTTTCGATAATATACTTCGTCGCATATCTCGCCTTGCCCGTCTGGCGTTTTGCCCGCTCTCCTAAAAGATCTACTTTGTGTTCCTTATTCTTCATGCGCTCCTGGGTCTCGCGCAGGATGCGGCGCTGCTCACGCGGCGTCAATTGTTTCTGCACCTGGCTCGGCGAAATAATGATTTCATTGTTGCGGCCGCTCTCCTGCAGCTTCTTCAGCTTGTCCGCAGTAGTCTGTTTCGCTTCCTCTTCGTTGACGACATCCACCCCGGACTGCTGGAGCACCATCAGGGCCGTTGCCGGGACCAGTCCACCACCGCGGATATCGAGGTTTAACGTCCCCGAATGCTGGTTTTCCGGAATCGTATACGGGATGACCACGGTTTCCTTCGGACGGCGGTACGGCTTGATGGTCGTAGTAAAACGTACCGTCTCGCCCGGTTTTACCGTCTTTTTATCCGGGACGGCCGAAATCAGCGAAGCTGTCCGACGCTCAGCTTCCACATCGATATTTACCTGCACGTCGAGAATATCCGATTCCTGTTCCTTATTGGCCGTAATGATATTCATCGCCTGCATGAGCTCAGCCATTGAAATCTGCCCTACATCCGTTGCATTGTAGAACATGTTCTTGCGCTCGATTTTCCCCTCTGGCACGGCATTGGTGCGGATGGTAAATCCGACCTCAGCCGTGCCAGCGCTGACATCATCGGCCGTCTTGCTAAGAGCTGCATAGGCAATGCCGCCACTTACCTGGGACAGGAAATCCTCGTCATAGGCGATACGGGCACCATATTCATCCACGCGTCCCAGCGATTTATCGGTAACCTTAACCTTAATGGGCACCACCATGGGGAAAGATCCCAGGACACCGCCGATTCCCGTTGCTCGGTCCTGATTGATACGGCCGATGATATTGCCGATATTGGCAATCTTCATGCCGTTGCTCTGTCCGCTGATGGTTCCCACTACCTTGGCATCAGTCATAAAATAATTGACATTGCCGCGATGGAGGAACGGATGCCCAAAGCCCAGCACTTTTTTTCCATCGACAGCCGTTACCGTCCCCGTTGCCCCAATGGCAAAATCACCATAAGCCACAGCAACGCCGACAGCCTGACCAGGTTTCAACGTCGCGTCATATACTGTCTTATGAGCCTCGGCAGCCGAAGGCGCTCCCATAGGCAAAAATTCCATCGTGCCCTTCGGGTCTAACTGCTGTTTGAGGAAATCCAAGCTCGCCTGGTTGAATCCAGCAAAATACATGACGGTTTTGGGTACCGCTTTATCGGCTGCATCCTTAGCCACTGGCTTACTTTCCTCTTTGGGCTTTTCGGCCTTTTCTTTATCGGCCTTTACCGCTTCGATGGCACGGGCAATGAGTTCATCGCCATAAACCTTGCCGTCCTTCTTCGCAGCCCGCTCCTTGGCCAGCTTTTCTTTCTCCGCCTTTTTCTTAGCGGCCAACTCTGCCGCCTTCTTGAGATCAATCGAATGCAGACGAGTCTTGTTTTTGCGATCCGGCATCTTCCAAATCGGTGTCATCCGATCAATCGGCGTGATAAAGAACGTATACGGCGTCATTTCCTTAATGCCTGCCGCTACTGCGCCGATTAGATAGCCGTCAACATACACGGGGCTTCCGCTCATTCCCTGTAAAATACCACCGGTCTGAGCAACGACCGGGCCCGACGCCTTAGCCATAATCATCGGCTCAGAGCCCTTGCCATTATCTACCGTGCCAACGATATCGACTTGAAAGTCCCGAAGCTGCCCCGAACTGTCGATAACGGTATACGCCGTACCCGTCATCCCCTCTTTGACCTGATCATGCGTCATAATAGGGTCCATCGCCATACTGGGCGCAATCTGAGCCGACCAAAACGTCATGGCCAAACCCGCTGCCACCAGCTTCTTTATATAAGTGCGCAAAAGTTTCACCTCATTTTACCATCTAAAAATCCGTTATCTATTTATTATAACGCCATTATTCTATATTTGCCATAGGCAAATTTCCGGCAACAATGGCCGCAGTACCAACGATCCGCACGGCAATATTTCGATTGACATAAACGATAGAAGCCTCCATAAGATTGATTCATCTACCTTATGGAGGCTTCTATGAATTTATCCACGCACTTTTTACAAATTACAGTTTGCAGGGAAGTAGCGAGTTTGTATTCGAGGCAAATCGCCGGCGGCGGGGGCCCCAGTACCAACGCTCCACCGGTGACAACCCGCTACAAGAAATTTTTGCCTTTTAATCAAGAGTTGGAAAACAGTTAAACGCGCTTCGCTTGGACGAAACTGCTTTTCCAACGAGAACGCAGGCAAAAATTTCTTGCTTCACGCGGAACGTCAAGGCTACGCTTATGGTACTGGGGCCCCCGCCGCCTCGGTTAGAGCCGGCACGAATTACTGCGCCCTCGGAGGGGGGAGCCCTGCGAAACTTGCCACAGACTCAGCCGCCGCTAGGGGCAGTGCCATAAACGAAGCGTTTGATGTTTTTCGTGAAGAACGAAATTTTTATCCTCACCGTTCGTCGAAAAATTGCTACCGTTCAAGCGAAGCGCGTTTTGCAACTTTTTCGATGCTTAATTAAAGATAAAAATTTCGTTTAGAAAAACATCTCCCGCGTAGTGTTGGCACTGCCCCTAGCGGCGGCGAAGAGCTGCTTCGAATGAGACCTGCAAACTGTAATTTCATAGCCCCTTCTTTACGCTTTTATTTATGTTGAAGGATAAGCGCACTCCCCACATAGCGCTCACTGCCATCGGACGGCGAATTCTGTACCACACCACCGACGACCAGTTCGCTGGAACCACCGCCATCCAAATTGATGGCATCGCGGGCCCCCATCTTCACCAAAAGCTTCGCCCAATCCGTCAGCGTAAGCCCATGACTGCTGGCCTGACGGCCATCCACCACGCCAAAGAGGTAGTTGCCATTCTTGAGCACGGCCACGGCACTGCGCGGAGCACGGCCATAGCGGATATCGCCGGGGAACTCCTCCTCACCAGCAGTCACATTGACCTGTCCGTTTGCCACCAGTCGTGGGCCAGCCCCCATGATTTGCGCAGCCTGATTCCATTTGGCTCCCAAATCCTCTTTGACCACGGCCCGGTCACCGACCTGTGCCCCTTCAAAAGCATCCGCTGCCGTTCCATGAACGGAAATCACATACCCATTTTTCGGGATGATAGAATTTCCCGTCTGGATGTGCGTAATGCGGCCATCCTGCACGGTGTATTCCTTGCCATACTCATTCGTACGCGTGCGGCTGCCATACCATTTGTTGTAGATAATGAGATTATTGGCTCCACGTTCGGCATCCACTCCAGATACCGGCTGCGTCACATCTCCCAGCGTCACCATCCCACTGTAAGACACCTTGCCAAAAAATGGCGTTCCGTTTGGCAGGATACCGATTGCGGAACGATCGAAATACGTAGTCCCTGCCACTACCCCATCGATTTTAACAATGCCGATCATATCGCCATTGCCAGCAAAATAGGTAGCATTTACCGCCGCTACGGCATCCGTCATATCCGACATGCCGCTAGTCCGCTGCAGCCCCGGCACCTGCCCTTTCGCAAGCACGGGTTTCATCGTATAGAGGTCCTTATCCGCCTCCACAAAATACGCCGTCACCTTGCCGACATCATCCCAATAGATATACTGCCGCTTGGCTATTCCGGGTGCGGCCAGCTCCGTATAGAGACCGTCAAAATTCAGCGGCAAAATATTGCCATTACCGCTGCCGGCCGGCTTTGTCTGTTCCTTATTGCTTTTCGCCGCCGGTTTCTTTACGGCATTCTTCGGCAGGAAATCCACATAGACTCTGGCTGGATTATCGAGTTTCCCCACCTTATAGGCCAGTCCTTCTTTAAAGCGCACCTTGACCAAAACGTGACCGTTAAGCGTCGTGTACTTCACAGACTCGATGCGGCTACTGTGGAAAGGCTTTTTCACAAACCCCTTTTCCGTTGCATCATGGAAATCAAACGTGATTTCACGGCCATCTTCTGCCGCCTTCACGGTGTAATTGGGCATCGCAGACCAATCAAACACCACGCGATCATGTTCTTCACCGCTGTGATAGCGCACCGATGTCAAATCCGCCGCTGCGGCCATCGTTACAGCCTGCAGGGAAAATACTGCTGTCAGCAGTGTCGTCGAAATCTTTCGTTTTAAATCCATAATGAATAAACCTCCCAAAAAAGCCTTCCTCAAAGAGGAAGGCTTTGTCCGATTTTACTTACGATGTACCTGCGCCGCAGCTTCCTGGGCTTTTAACATCCCCTGCTGACGTGCCTGTTCCTGCAGCTTGATCTGCGGGGACAGCTGACGATACATCATATCCGCCAGCCCTACGCCGCCGGACTCTGCTACCGTCTTCATCAGTTCATTATCGCGCATATCCTTGAAAATATTCTGGGCATTGGATTCGCCAAACAACGTGTCCTTGGGAACCGTTGCCCGCATCTGCTTATACATCATCGACAAGAACATCCCCTCGAACCCCTTGCAGGCATCCTTGAGCGCCTTGTCCTGCTTCGAGGAGGCCGCTTCGTTGACGATGTGATTCGCCGAAGTGGCACCCGCAGCTTTTTCTTTAAGATCCTTGAGCATGGCGGCGAACTGGGATGACTCAGCCGCAGCCTGCGCGGAATTATAAGTGGTATTCGGCGTAAGGGACTGATTCGTAAGCCCCATGGCCGACAAAGGAGCAATCTGCATATGCGTCCTTCCCTTCTTACATAATCTGCAGCTCAGCATGCAAGGCACCAGATGCCTTGATGGCCTGCAGGATGGAAATCGTATCGCGCGGCGTCGCGCCAACGGCATTTAACGCACCGACGATATCACTGACATTAGCCGTAGCGGGCAGCACAATGGTGCTGGCCTTATCCTCTTTCACCTGTACATCCGTATTGCGCGTGACAATCGTCGTACCATAGCTGAATGGATCCGGCTGATTGGCATTCTTGTTCTTCTGCACTTTGATGGACAGACCGCCCTGCGTGATTGCGACCTCATCCACCGATACATCACCGCCCATGACGATGGTGCCCGTGCGCTCGTTGACAACAATCTTGGCCGAATTATCCGGCATAACCGCCAGTTCCTCAATATTGGCGATAAAAGCTACTACATTGTTGCGGTAATAAGCCGGCACGCTGATATCGATACGTCCGGGATTGGCCGCCTTGGCCACGCTGCCGAATTGGGAATTGATTGCCTGCGCCACGCGGCTTGCCGTCGTAAAATCCGGCTGGGACAGCGACAGGGAAATGTTGCCATCCGTTCCGATATCGGCCTCAACGCTGCGCTCAACAATGGCGCCATTCGGCGTCGTACCAACGGTCGGGAAGTTCTTCGTAGCCGTGTTGCTGCCACGGCCGGCCATAAAACCGCCCGTAGAGACAGCACCCTGTGCTACTGCATAAACATTGCCATTGCCAGCCCGCAGCGGCGTCTGCAAAAGCGTACCGCCCTGAATGCTCTTAGCATCACCAATCGACGATACCGTTACGTCGATATTGTCGCCCTCCCGGACAAACGGAGGCAGCGTTGCCGTTACCACTACAGCCGCTACGTTCTTTGCCTTGAGGGTCGACTGGTTGACCGATACGCCAAAGCTTTTCAGCATATTGACGATAGACTGAATCGTCTCCGTTGACTTATTGCCATCGCCGGTGCCATCAAGACCGACCACCAATCCGTAGCCCATGAGCTGATTGGCGCGCACGCCCTGTACCTTGGAGATATCCTTGATGCGCGTGACAGCACTATCTGCCGAAGCTGTCCCCGGCATAAGACCGATGGCAAAAACCCCGGCCATAAGTAATGCGAGTATTTTCTTCATAATGTCCTCCGCTCCTTAGAACAGGAAGTTAAAGATCTGAGTCAGGATGCCCTGGCGCTGTTTCGAATTAAGCGGGCCCTTGCCATCGAATTTGACCGTGGCATCAGCGATTTTTGTCGACATGATGGTATTGTTGGCCGAGACATCATCCTGACGGCACACCCCACGGAACGTAATCTTATGTTCGTTGCGGTTCTGCCAGATGGACTGCGTACCTTCAACCGTCATATTGCCATTCGGCTGCACATCGACAACGGTTACCGTTACATTACCGCTCGTAGTATTCTTCGACGTTGCCGAGCCATTGGCCTTAAACGAATCCGAGCCGCTGGCCGAAGCTGCCTTCAAAAAATCAAAGATACCAACACCGGCTGACAGGGAAACATTGCCGCTCTTGCTATTCGAACTGGCCTTTGTTGCCGACAGGCTCGTAGACTCGCTGATTACAATCGTCAGGATATCGCCTACCTGACGCGCTTTGCGGTCAGCAAACACATTATAACTAGAACCATTATCCGACCAAAGCGACTGAGCAGAAGCTGCCGGCACAGCGATTGCTGACACGGTAAAAGCCATTGCCAACGCCGCGGACAATTTCTTATAGTGCTTGACGTTATTCCTCATTGGTACACCTGCTTTCAACTTATGATTTCAACCGTCTTCGCATCGATTACTCTACCGCGGAGGATTTTGCCTGAGCGCACATTGCGCACCCGTATCTCACCGCCGATGCGGCCCCGTTGCATGGCCAAACCATCAGTCTTCACCTCGACCCCATGGTAATTGGCAATAATCGTCAGCGGGGCTCCGACATTAAACACAATTGGATTTTGCAGCATAGCTGACTCCACCGCGCTGCCCGCGTGAATAATTCTGGCAGGGACACGCCCGGCCAAATCATCCACCTTGGTGAGATACCGCCCATTTCCGCTCTCTACCCGACGCTCCTCCAGCCGCACATCGGCGGACTGTATAGGTTTTTCGAGCAATAAATCATGCTCGGCAACGAGGATTTTCTCATAGACCGCTACTTCATAATAGCAGACTGTCCTCCGGTAAAATTTGCCATTGACAAACACCCGGATATGGACCGGCACATTGCCGCTGTACTTCACGGCCTGCGGCAATTCCACCTCGCAAATAATCGAACCAGCCGGCAATTTCATAGGCTGCGGCGCGCGGATGAGCAAGAGCTCATGGCGCCGTGTCTCCCCCATCTCGCGGAGCTGAGCCTCCACCTTCTGGCGGGCCAGTTCTACGAACCGCTCAGACGAAATGGTCTGGGGATAAGCCGAAGCCGCAAAAGCCGTGGGAGCAGCCGGCATAAAGAGACAGAAGAAGCCACTCCATAAAAAACACAGAATGGCTAAAGAAATCTTCTTCAATTCAATCAACGCTTGAGGCCATTGGCAATCTCCAACATGGAGTCGGATGTGGTGACTGCCTTCGAGTTGGACTCGTATGCACGCTGAGAAATAATCATGTTGACCATTTCCTCAACAATCTGAACGTTACTCATTTCAAGGGTCCCCTGGGTCAGCGTACCGGCGCCTTCCTCACCCGGGTTGCTCTCAATCGCCTCACCCGAAGCCTCAGAAACGACAAAAAGGTTCTTGCCGATAGCGGTAAGGCCTGCCGGATTGACGAAACGTGCCAGGGTAATCTGACCGACATTCTGCTGCGTACCACCAGCTGGCGTGCAGGAAACCTGGCCATCGCCGGCAATGACGATTGAATCGCTCGGAGCGTTCTGATCGATCGTGATATCATCGGCCAACGGATAACCATCCGTCGTTACCATACGGCGCTGCGAGTCGAGTTTGAACGAACCATCGCGCGTATAGCCAATGGTACCGTCCGGCAGCGTAATGCGGAAAAAGCCCTCACCCTGGATACCGATATCCGTCGGATTGTCCGTCGTCTGCAACGAGCCCTGCGTGAAAACGCGGTTCGTTGCGGCTACTCTGGTACCCAAACCAATCTGCATGCCCGTCGGATACTGCGAATCAGCACCACTCTGAGCTCCAGCATCGCGAATCGTCTGATAGACGAGGTCCTGGAATTCCGCACGGACCTTCTTGCCACCGTAAGTGTTGACATTCGCAATGTTATTGGAAATGACATCCATATTTGTCTGCTGGCCCTTCATGCCGGAAGCTGCGGACCAAAGTGCTCTCATCATAGTTAGGTTTCCTCCCTCATTTCCCCAATACTATCGATAAGTATAACGGCATATCTTCTCATCTACTTAATATTATCGATAAAAAACGCCTTGTGCTTAAATTAAAAATCCATCCGATTCAAAGATCAGACACGACCCACTTCGTTGACCGATTTATCCAACAGCGTATCCTGGGTCGTTACTGCCTTCGAGCCAGCCTCATAGATACGGTAATTATTGATGAGATTTACCATCTCCGATACGACATTGGTATTGGAGTTCTCCAGCATTCCCTGGAAAATCTCACCACCTGCCGCCTGAGGCTGTGCGCCTTCCTGCGGGTAGTAAAGGCTGTCTCCCTGTTTGAGTACCGCCCGGCGGTCGCCGCCGAACTGCACGAACTGCAGCTGGGCAATCTCGTCATTGCCTGCGTAAATCTCCCCCTTGGGGCCTACCGTAATACTCGTCGCCTCTGGCGGAATCACGATTGGCTGGTTCTGCGTATCCAAAACAGCCTGCCCATTCACCGTCTGAATCTGACCAGTTGCCGACTTGTAGAAATTGCCATCACGGGTATAGCGAACCCCCTGCGGCGTCTGAATCGCGAAATAACCGTCTCCAGAAATCGCCAAATCCAGCGGATTGCCCGTCGTCTGGAATCCACCCTGACTATGATCCGTGGCAATTTCATTGACATACGAACCCAAGCCCAGCGTACCAACCGTCGGCGCATTCCCGCCGATGCTGAACCCCTTGAAGGACGTAACATCGTTGTAATCCTTGCCATCATTAATGCGTTTTAACAACATCGGGGCAAACTCTGCGCTGATGGTTTCATCCCGTTTGAATCCCGTGGTATTGGCGTTTGCCAAATTGTTGGCAATCGTATCCGTGCGCTTGGTCTCCGTAATCATACCTGCGCCCGCCGTGTAAAGCCCACGCCACATTGCTCTTCACTCCCTTATCAAAGTCATCCCGAAAATGACTCTCCATTTCCATAATAAACCTTACTTCTTTTATTCGCGAAATCAGGCGAAACTCCTTGTAGTTCCGCCTGATTCCTAAAAATTATTTTCCCGTTTTAAAATTCATAGCCTTGCCATCAAACTTCGAGAACGTATCGAGGGCCTTGCCGCAGCCAAGAGCTACGCAGGAAAGCGCATCCTCAGCCAAAGCCGTCGGGATAAACGTCTCACGGCGGATAAGCTCATCGAGACCATAGAGCATAGCACCGCCACCGGTGAGCACGATACCGCGGTCCATGATATCAGCCGACAGCTCTGGCGGCGTATCCTCCAGAACCTTCTTGACGCAATCGACGATACGCGTTACCGACTGATGCATTGCCTCGGACGCCTGACGCGTATTGATTTCCACATTCTTCGGCAAACCAGACAGCAGATCGCGGCCGCGGATATCCATAACCTCATTGCGAGCATCAGCAAAAGCAGCACCGACACGCATCTTGATATTCTCCGCCGTACGCTCACCAATCATGATGTTGAATTCACGTTTGACATACGCGATGATGTCTTCATCGAACTTATCGCCAGCGATGCGCAGGGAAGCGCTGTTGACGATACCACCCAGCGAGATGACAGCAATATCCGTCGTACCACCACCGATATCGACAACCATCGAACCACACGGCTCAACGATATCAAGGCCGGCACCAAGAGCTGCCGCCAGCGGCTCTTCGATGAGCTGCGTATGACGGGCACCAGCCTGCTCCGCAGCCTCCTGAACGGCACGCTGCTCCACCATCGTAACGCCCGAAGGAATGCAGATCATGATGCGCGGACGGAATACGAAGCTGCGGCCTACAACCTTTTCAATGAAGTGGCGCAGCATGCTCTCCGTGATATCATAGTCCGCGATAACACCCTCGCGCAACGGACGAATTGCTACGATATTTCCCGGCGTACGACCAATCATCTGGCGCGCCTCTTCACCAATAGCCAGTACACGGTTCGAATCGCGGTCAACAGCGACAACCGACGGCTCGCGCAAAACAATGCCCTTGCCTTTTACATAAACGAGTACGTTTGCCGTACCCAGATCAATACCAATATCCATAGACATGCCAAACATGTTCTTTCCCCTTCCAAACTATAACACAATCAGATTACCTTATATCTATTATATAAATTACACTGAAAAATCTATGGAATCATACCGGAAACGGTATAGATTCTCCAAAGACACATCTTATAATATATAATAAATAATCTAGAAATACAATAATACAAATAAATTTATTCATTTTCACGTTATTTAAGACAATTTATACTAATTTTATGAAAAATTTCGCTTTTATTTCTTTTTTCAACGCATTGACAACCCCTATGCAGAATGATACCATTAGCTTGACTTAGGGATATTTTTCACATTAATATCTTTCATAAAAAAACAGGGGGTTTATACAACATGAACAACAGAAGAAAAATCGTCGTCATCGGTGCCAGCAACGTCGGCTCTGCCGTTGCTAACAAAATCGCTGACTTCCAGCTCGCAACGGAAGTCGCTCTGATTGACTTGAATGAGGACAAAGCTTGGGGCGAGGCTAAAGACTCCAGCCATGCTACTTCCTGCATTTACAGCACCAACATCAAATTCCACCTCGGCGACTATGATGACTGCAAAGATGCTAACATCATCGTCATCACGGCTGGCCCGTCCATCCGCCCGGGTGAGACGCCGGACCGCCTGAAACTGGCTGGCACGAACGCTAAAATCATGCAGTCCGTTTTCGGCGAAATCGTAAAACGCACGAAGTCCGCTATGATCATCATGATCACGAACCCGCTCGACGTTGCTACTTATGTTGTATCCACCCAGTTCGATTATCCGCGCAACCTCATTCTCGGCACTGGTACGATGCTTGAGACGTATCGTTTCCGTCGTATCCTGGCTGACAAATACCAGGTTGATCCGAAGAACATCAACGGTTATGTTCTCGGTGAGCACGGCAACGCTGCATTCGTTGCTTGGTCCACGACGGGCTGCGCAGGCTTCCCGATTGATGACCTCGATGAGTACTTCCACAAGACGGACAAACTCAGCCACGAGGCTGTTGAGCAGGAGCTCGTTCAGGTTGCTTACGATGTTATCAACCGCAAAGGCTTCACCAACACGGGTATCGCTATGGCAGCTTGCCGCTTCATCAAAGCGGTTCTGTACGATGAGCACACGATTCTCCCGTGCTCCGCAGTTCTCGAAGGCGAGTATGGCCTCAAAGACGTCGCTCTTTCCATTCCGCGTATGGTTTGCGCTGACGGTATCATGCGTTCCTTCGAAGTACATCTTACGGATGACGAGCTCGAGAAAATGCACAAAGCTGCTCAGAGCGTTCGCAGCGCTCTCGATGGTGCTGGCATCAAATAATTGCCTGCGTCATACGCATAACGCAAATACAAAAGGAGACTTCCAGAAGGAAGTCTCCTTTTTCGTATGCAATTTTTTCAATCTGCGCCATGCCAGTAAAGCATCACGGTAACCCAGCCATCCTGCTGACGGAAGTCACACTGCGCAGCATACTTGCGGATGAAGGACCGCAGGGATATCATCCCGGTTCCATGTCCAGGTTTTTCACTATAGGGAAGTCCCTCCTGGTCAAAGAGCAGCGGTTCTTCAAAGCGATTGGCCACCGACAGCACAAACTGACCATCCGCATACTGTGCCGATACTTTGATTTCCCGATTGGTAACCGGCTGCTTCAAGCTCGCATGCAAGGCATTTTCAAGCAGATTCGAAAGCAGGATTGCCACATCGGTATCCATCCCGGTCATTTCCCGAGGCAGATTGACTTTCTGCTGCAGCGGAATCTCCAGCTTTCCCAAGTGATACACGTAAATCGACAACGTGGCATTGATGAGGTCATTGGCACAAAATTCCTGCCATGACGTATGCTCAAGTTCCGCCCCCTGTTTGTCGATGAGCTGCCGGGCCTCGTCGATTCGCCCAGCTTCAAGCAGCGTTCCCAGCAGGCGGTTGTAATGGCGCATATCATGGCGAAGGATGCGCAAAGCCTGCCGTTTTTCTTCGGTGAGACGCGTGTACTCCCGCAAGGAATAAAGCTGCTGGGCCAGCAAATTGTTGCGATTGACTTCGGCCGTGTGCTCCGACATCTGATGACCTGCCATCAGGACGAGCCGGAACATCAAGAAGAAAAAAATCGGCAGTGCCAACCGGCCCACGCGTTCGGGGAGGCTGTGATAAAGCTGTCCATCCAGCATTGGCAGCGCATAGGCGAACAATACCACCAGCGGCATCAACGCGATATAGAGTCCCAACGGCTGATATTGAAAGAATTTCTGCGTGGGAATCAAGCGGCCAAACAGCCTCCGTTCGAGCGGAATCAGCAGGACAAACAACAGCAAATAACACCCCAGCAACACCTGCATATGCAAGATATAACCATAGTCAACGGGCAATATCATCCCGACAATAAAGCCGCTGATGGTATGGAGCAGCAAAGAAAACAAGCTGTGCATCCCCAGGACAAACAAATGCTGCACAAAACCACGCGGAATGCAGTAATACGCAATCAGGAAAAACGGAATCCAGCCAAAAGCCACGAGCAGCTTGAACCGTAAGACATCCCCGTCATACCAGTTAAGCACTGCCGTATAACCCAAAACCGCCACAACGCTCCAGCCGGCCGACAGCCATTGCAGCTGACGCCGCTGTGACGCCAACACCGTTTTGGCAAAAGGCAGATAGCGAAGCCAAACTCCTGAGAGTTGCAAACCAACCAATGCAAACGCCAATAAAACCACCATTATCAGCCTCACTTTCTGAGCAGATACTCCATGTAGTCATGTGATGTCTCGCGGTAAAGCCGTCGGCTTATTGGCACCCGCTCCCCATTCTTCAATTCAAACCCATCTGCCAGCAATTGTTCCACAGCGGCAAAATGGACCAGCAGATGATTATAACATTCCACAAAATCCGCGGAGCGCAGCGCAGCAGCCACCTCCGGATAAGAGCTATCCACCGCCAGCTCCCTGCCTGTCAACAAATGGACAACGCAGCCCCGGCGGCCGCCGACCCGGCGATTCCCCTTGACGTCGACATAGGCAATGCGTGCCCTCGCGATCTGCAGCGCACGGCCGTTCAGCTGAACGGTCAACACGGACGAAGCCTCCGGCAAACACCGCTGCAAAATATCCAAAAGCTGCGCCCTCACCTTTCCGACGGGTTTCAGCAAATAACCAGCCGGAAACACCTGATAGCCCTCCAAGGCGTAATCGGCGCTGCTGGTCAAAAAAACGATTGGCAGCTGGGCTGCCTGCTTTCGGATCAACCGGGCCGTCTCGATACCGTTTATCCCCTGCATACGGATATCGAGAAACACCAGCTGAAACGAATCCGGCCGAAAGCCTGCCAGAAATTCTTCGCCACTGGCAAAGGGATACAGCTCCGCCTGCTCCACCAGTTCCAGCCCACAACTGTGCAGCACCAGCTGCAACTCCTTACGAGCCTCAGCCTCATCATCGACAATAGCAATTTTCACAATAATCCCCCACAAAAAATCAGAAAATCACCTCTATGATTTCATTATACAGGATTTTTCCCTCGCGGCCAGCCAAAATTACCACTTTTGGCAAAAATCTGCCACTTTTGGCACCCGCATAGATTTTAATCATCCGTTTCGCTAAAATTAAACTGAAAGGATTTATGCAGTAGCTAAAGGAGGTTTTTATGAACGTTTCGCCGGTCAACCGTCACCACATACTGGCTGTCGATGACGATTCCATGAACCGGATGATGCTCGACGCCATTTTAAGCACCGATTATGACTTTACCGCCGCCACCAGCGGTCCCGAGGCACTAACCCTGCTGACTGAACCGGACGGACAGGCCGTGGACCTTGTCCTGCTCGATATCAATATGCCCGAGATGAACGGCTTCGAAGTCCTCGCTGCCCTGCAGCAAAACCCACAGACAAAAGAAATCCCTGTCATCATGCTCACCGGCGACCTCGACCAGGAAACTGAGGTTCGTGGCATTCAGGCAGGGGCCTTCGATTTCGTTCATAAACCCTTTATCCCCACACTCATCCTGCGGCGCATCGAACGGACGCTGGAACTAAAGGCCCTGCAGCATCACATGCAGCAGGAAATCGACCGACAGACAGCCCTCGCCCAAGCCCAGCTGGCATCCACGCAGCGCCTGTTTCGGGAAATGATTGAAACCTTGGCGGACACCATCGATGCCAAAGACACCTACACCCACGGACATTCCCATCGCGTAGCGGAATACGCGCAGGAAATCGCCCGCCGGGCAGGAAAATCCGCCGAATACCAGCGATCTGTCTACTACATGGCCCAGCTGCACGACATCGGCAAAATCGGCATCCCCTCCAGTCTCATCAACAAAAAGGGAAAACTCACCGATGACGAATACGCCGCGATTCAGCAACATACGGTAATCGGCGGCGATATTCTCGCGCATGTAGCCGAAATGCCCGAACTATCCGGAGCATCCCGCAGCCATCACGAACGCTACGACGGCACCGGCTATCCCGACGGGCTCGCCGGTACGCAGATTCCCGAAAAAGTCCGCATCATCGCCGTGGCAGATACCTACGACGCGATGACTTCCAAGCGAAGCTACCGTGACATTCTGCCCCAAGCAGTGGTCCGGCAGGAAATAATAAAAGCCCGTGGCACACAACTTGACCCGGAATTTGACGACATCATGCTGCAAATGATTGACGAAGATACCCACTACGAGCTTCAGGAGGGACGGCCATGAAGGAAAAACCATCGCGCAGTTTATCCCAATGGGGAACCACGCTCATCATCAGCTTCATCCTGATTGTCCTGGCGGGTGCCTGCTGGATTTTTTCCAGCAGCACCTTTGACCAGCCTCAACCCAAAGCCGGCATCATCCTGCTCGGAGGCATCGACGAAGAAGGCTGGAATGCGCCTCAGTACCGCGGCATCCGCCGAGCCTGCGACAAGATGCACATCGAACTGCTGACCAAAGAGCGAATCACCAATAAAGGCGCCTGCACCAAAGCCGTCCAAGAACTGGCCAATGACGGCGCCGGCATGATTTTTCTGGCCAGTTATTCCTATTCGGAAGAAGCCCGGCAATTCGTGCACGAATATCCGCAAATAGCCTTTGGCACCAACTCGGCCGAATGCCACGCGCGCAAT
This sequence comes from Selenomonas sp. ND2010, assembly GCF_000702005.1. Taxonomy (GTDB): domain Bacteria; phylum Bacillota; class Negativicutes; order Selenomonadales; family Selenomonadaceae; genus Selenomonas_A. The sequence goes on from NZ_JNKI01000019.1 coordinate 20,053, forward strand.
ATGACCTCTTATTTCATCCGCATGTATCAAGGGCGCTACCTGGCCGGTGCCCTGGCCGGCCTGCGCACAAAAAGCAATGTCATCGGCTATGTTGCCGCGATGCAGAACTCCGAAGTCAACCGCGGCATCAACGCCTTCGCCCTTGGCGTGCAACAAACCAACCCCAACGCCCGTGTCGTCGTCATGTGGACCGGCAGCTGGCAGGATGAAGAAAAAGAAGCCGCAGAAGCCCGCCGGCTGATACAGGAAGCCGGGGCCGATATTCTAACCTATCATCAGGATGAGCCAGCCGCTGCCGATGTCGCCGAAGAACTCGGCATCGACTACATCGGCTATTACGAAGACCTCGGCAAGCATCCCTGGCGCTCTGACCACGCCCTTACCTCCGTGGTCTGCAATTGGGACCGCTACTACGAGGATATCATCCGCCGCTATCTGAAAGGCGAATTAAACTACGTAGACAAACAATGGGTGGGCATGGAAGCCGGCTTCGTCGAGTTATGCGGCTTCTCGGCGGCCGTCACCACTGCTGAGAAAGATCGACTTGCCCAACTCAAACAATCCATGCTTGCCGGCCATTTTGTCTTTGCCGGCGAAATCCACGACCAGCAAGGAAACCTGCGCTGCCGTGCCGATGAATCCATCCGCGACGACCGTCTGCTCCAACATATGGACTGGCTGGTAAAGGGGGTAGACGTCCTTGAATAACCGCAAAAAAATGCTTTTGACCATCGTGATGATGGTGCTGCTGCTCGTGCTGTCAGGAATCTTCATCCAGCAAAAAATCGTCATCCTGCTAAACACTGCCGCCGAACACTCCGTAGCCCGGCAGACCGAAGACATCTCCCTGCTGGCCGGCGAGCGCTTCCGCCGCTTCCTGACCCCGCTGCAGACTGCAGCCACGCATCTTAGTGCCCACGAAGGGGATAAACAAGAGGTCCTCCGCATGCTGACCATGCAGACGCCTGAAGGACAGGCCGGCCTAATCGACTTCCAGCGCCACACGCTGGGCCGTCCCGTATCCAGCGATTCCTTTCCACGCCTGCAGCTGGCCTTCCATGGCAACACGGTCATCGACTACAATCCTGACATCGGCATTCTGCTCGCCACGCCAGTCATCTATGACGATAACGTCCGCTATGTTCTCTATCAAATCTATCCGACGGACTCCCTGCCACACCTGTTTGCCCTCTCGGACTATGACGCCTTTACCCATGTCATTATCCAATACCATGACGGCAGTCTGGCCGTCCCCTACGAAAACTACTCCACCGAAGATGCCCGTTTCTGGGGCGACGATGCCATCCAGGCCGGCATGCAGGAAGTCCACCGGCGCCTTTTGCGCAGCAAAGCTGCCGCTGTCTATACCGAAGGCGCTGAGGGAAAATACTTCGTCTTTGGTGCCGACCTGCCACAAACCGACTTTTCGATGATTGGCTATATGCCCTGGTCCGCGGTTGCCGGACAAATCATCAGCGTTTACCAACGCGTCTTCTTCCTATTCACGCTGATGCTCGTACTGTTCGCCTGCCTGAGCATTTACCTGTTAATGGCCCAGACGCGCGTAGCCGAAAACGAAGAACTGCGCAAAGCCCGCGCCGCCGCGGATGCCGCCAACCAGGCCAAGAGCCAATTTCTCGCCAACATGAGTCACGAAATCCGCACCCCGCTGAATGCCATCAGCGGCATGAACGAAATGATTCTGCGCCAGGCCTCCTCGGGAGAAATCCAGCATTACGCCCGCAATATCCAATCGGCCTCCAGTGCGCTCTTAAGCCTCATCAACGAAATCCTCGATTTTTCCAAAATCGAATCCGGCCATATGGAAATCGTCCCCGCCGATTATCAGCTGACCAATACCCTGCGTGAAGTCTGCACATTAGTCGGCGTACGCGCCCAGGCCAAAGATCTGCAATTCAAAATCCACGTTGATCCTTATCTGCCCAACGGCCTCTACGGGGACGCCGGCCGCCTGCGCCAAATCCTCATAAACCTCCTCAACAACGCCATCAAATACACCCCGGCGGGTTCCGTCACCCTCGACATCAGCGGCCATCGCCACGAAAGCACGCTCTATCTGCGCGCCGCCATAACCGATACCGGCATCGGTATCCGCGAAGAAGATAAAAATCGCCTGTTTCACGTCTTCGAACGCCTCGACATCAAACGAAACTGCAAGATTGAGGGCACCGGACTCGGTCTTGCCATCACCCACCGTCTGCTGACCATGATGGGCGGTACCATAAAGGTTACCAGCACCTACGGAAAAGGCAGTACCTTTACGATTGAACTTCCGCAAGAGGTTCATTCCTTTGACCCAGTCGGTGTATTCAGTCTGACAGCACCAACCGAATCAGCGGATGACAAACTTCATCGAACCAGCTTCATTGCCCCCCAAGCTCGGGTGCTCATCGTCGACGACAACGATATGAACTGCTTCGTCGCCGACAGCCTGCTGCAGGAAACACAGGTGCAGACCGTCATCGCCCACAGCGGCACCGAAGCGCTAAAAGCCCTGCAGGAGCAGCACTTTGATGTCGTATTGCTCGACTACATGATGCCGGGAATGGACGGAGTCGAAACCCTGCACCGGGCCAAAGAACTCCCAGACAGCGAAAGCACGCATTTCATCGCTCTGACAGCTACCGCTATCTCCGGTTCACGGGAAAAATTCCTGCAAGAAGGCTTTGACAACTATCTAAGCAAGCCCATGACCGGCGATGAACTGACCGCTATGCTGCATCGTTATCTGCCGCCTGCCCTGCTGGAAGAACCACCTAGCGACTCTTTGCCACTGGCACCAGACGAAAAAAGCCCTCCAGCCGCCCCGAGCACCGACGATCAGCCACTGATTGACCGCCAAGTCGGATTAAAATACTGCAACAACATGCAGGTCTTATACGACAAAGTACTGGCTATGTTCAGCGAGCAAGCCGCCACCAAAATCGCCCAGCTTGACCACGACCTATCCACGGCCAACTGGCAGGACTACCGCATCAACATCCATGCACTGAAATCCGCGGCACTAACCATCGGCTGCCGCTCCCTCAACGAAAAAGCCAAGGCACAGGAACAGGCCGCCAAAGACTACCTAGCCGACGGCGCCACGCCAAACCAACAAAAACAAGCGGTGACCTACCTCAAACAACATCACGCCGACATCATAACCCTCTACCAAGAAGCCGCCGAACTAGCCAGCGGCCATACCTAAAAAATCGCACCACAAAGGGCTGTAAAATTACCGTTTGCAGGGGAGTAGTACCCAGTTCGTGTTCGAGATAAGTCGCCGGCGGCGGGGGCCCCAGTACCAACGCTCCACCGGTGACAACCCGCTACAAGAAATTTTTGCCTTTTAATTAAGAGTTGGAAAACAGTTAAACGCGCTTCGCTTGGACGAAACTGCTTTTCCAACGAGAACGCAGGCAAAAATTTCTTGCTTCACGCGGAACGTCAAGGCTCCGCTTATGGTACTGGGGCCCCCGCCGCCTCGGTTAGAGCCGGCACGAATTGCTGCGCCCTCGGAGGGTAGCCCTGCGAAACTTGCCACAGACTCAGCCACCGCTAGGGGCAGTGCCATAAACGAAGCGTTTGATGTTTTTCGTGAAGAACGAAATTTTTATCCTCACCATTCGTCGAAAAATTGCTACCGTTCAAGCGAAGCGCGTTTTGCAACTTTTTCGATGCTTAATTAAAGATAAAAATTTCGTTTAGAAAAACATCTCCCGCGTAGTGTTGGCACTGCCCCTAGCGGTGGCGAAGAATTGCTTCGAATAAGATTCTTGTAACCTACAAACTGTAATTTGTAAAAAATTCGTGGATAAATTCATAGAAGCCTCCATAAGTTAGAGAAATCCCTCTAACTTATGGAGGCTTCTATTCCCCACTAACTATTCTTTCAGCACGTATGGCATTCCTCATAAATGCCCGCTTTTTTCAGCGTCGCTACCACGGTTTCCCCAATATGAGCCACCGTATCAGCCACCTCGATGCCAACGGCATTGAGCGCCTTGATTTTATCGGCAGCGGTTCCCTTGCCGCCACTGATGATTGCGCCCGCATGCCCCATGCGTTTGCCCGGAGGCGCCTGACGCCCTGAAATAAACGCCGCCACCGGTTTATCCGGCATATTTTCCTGAATCCACTTCGCGGCATCCTCCTCTGCCGTGCCGCCGATTTCGCCAATCATAAGCACAGCTTTGGTGTCCGGATCATCCTTAAAGAGCTTCAGGGCATCGATAAAGTCCGTTCCCTTTACCGGGTCGCCGCCAATACCAATAGCCGTAGTCTGCCCGATTCCTGCAGCCGTAAGCTGGAACGATGCCTCATACGTAAGCGTTCCCGACCGGGAAATAACCCCTACATGGCCTTTTTTGTAAATATAGCCAGGGATAATGCCCAGCTTTGCCTCGTCCGCCGTAAGGATTCCGGGGCAGTTAGGGCCGATAAGGCGCGTCTTTTTGCCTTCCATATAGCGGCGAACCTTTACCATATCCTGCACGGGAATATGCTCCGTTATGCAGACGGCCAGATCCAGCCCGGCGTCAACGGCCTCCATGATAGAATCGGCCGCAAACCGTGCCGGCACATAGATAACCGATGCCGTTGCCCCAGTTACCGCCACTGCCTCTTTGACCGTATTGAACACCGGAACGCCCTCAACCTGCTGACCCGCCTTGCCCGGCGTAACCCCAGCGACAATCTTCGTCCCGTAATCCAGCATCTGTTTCGTATGGAACGCTGCGGCCTTGCCCGTAATTCCCTGAACGATTACCTTCGTATCTTTATTGACCAAAACGCCCATGATTCACGCCTCCGCTTCTTTTACCAATCTGACAATCTCCTCAGCGCCACCCTCCATAGTAGGCGCCATGATGACATTTTTAATCGGCGTGTTCTTCAGGATTTCGCGGCCACGCTCGACATTCGTTCCTTCCAAGCGAACGACTACCGGCACTGGCAGGCTCTTGCCATCCGGCGAGATAATCTTCGCCGCTTCCACAATGCCCTCAGCTACGAGGTCGCACTTGTTAATGCCGCCAAAGATATTGACGAAAATTCCCTTGGCCTGACCGCCTTCGAGCATGATATTAAAGGCCTCGGCAATCTTTTCCGGCGTGCTATCACCGCCGACATCCAGGAAGTTGGCTGGCTCACCGCCATAGTATTTGATGATATCCACCGTAGCCATGGCCAGGCCTGCGCCGTTTACCATGCAGGCTACATCGCCGCCCAGGTTGACGTAGTTGAGGCCCGCTTCTGCTGCCCGGCGCTCCTTGGCATCCTCCTCGCTTTCATCCCGCAGGGCCTCCACATCGGGATGTCGGAAAAGCGCACTGTCATCAAAATTGAGCTTGGCATCGAGCGCGACGACATCATCATCAGCAGTCACCACCAGCGGATTGATTTCCGCCAGACTGCAATCTTTGCCGACAAAAGCCTGATAGAGACAGCCCATAAGTTTTGTCACCTTGCGGATTGCCGGCTGGGGGAAGTGCATCGCATAAGCCATGCGGCTGGCCTGGAACGGCATCAGCCCCACCGCGGGGTCAATGTACTCCTTGAAAATCTTATCTGGCATCTCCGCCGCCACCTTCTCGATTTCCATGCCGCCCTCTTCCGAGCCCATCATGACAACACGCGCCGTCTGGCGATCAATGACAAAGGAGAGGTAGTATTCCTTCTTGATGTTCGAACCTTCCTCGATAAGCAGGCGGTTTACCTTCTTGCCCTCAGGGCCCGTCTGTTTCGTTACCAGCGTTTTCCCGAGGATTTCCCCGGCGTACTGTTTGACCTCTTCGAGGTTTTTGGCAATCTTCACGCCACCAGCCTTGCCACGGCCGCCAGCATGAATCTGCGCCTTGACTACCACCACCGGAGTACTCAGCTGTTTGGCATTTTCCACTGCCTCCTCCACGCTGAATGCCGGCATTCCATTAGGTACGTTAACCCCATAGGATTTGAGGATTGCTTTGCTTTGATACTCATGGATATTCATAGTCTTACCCCCTAAAGCTGGTTCTCCTTATTCCGTTCTCATCTGTTCCAGTTTGTCTGCGGCAACGTGCAACATATCCTGGGTGATTTTATACGGCATAATGCCCACTTCCTGCTTGGCCTCGGTCGCCTTGAACACCCGGCGGATATCCTCCTCACTGGCACAGATATCCTGGCGGCTGGTCGGCAGTCCGATTTTCCTGCAGAATTCATAAAAACGCGAAAACTCCTCCTGCTGGCCATCACACAACAGCAACAGCAAAATACCATAAGCAGCCAGACCGCTGTGCTTTTCGCAGCCATTCTCGCCTGCCGAAATATTCGTAAGTTCCGTAAACAACGTGTGGGCTATATGACCGTTATATTCTGGTGCCGCAAAATTTGACACCATGCCACTGGTCATGACAATAGAGAGCACCACTTCCTCAAAGGCCGCCGTAGCTTTATGGGCCTTATTGTCAGCCACCGCTTGTTCTCCATAGGCATAGAGCGGGTCCAAGCACATTCGGGAAAGGGCGATTCCCATGCCATCCCGATGCCCCAGTGTCTTGCCGCGGGAGGCAATCTGTGCCTCATAGTATTTGGCCATCGTGTCGCTGATGCCCCGCAGCAAAAACTCCACCGGTGCCTGCGCCAGCATTCTGGTGCAGAGGAACACATGAACCGGCGGCTCATTGGAATAGGCATACTCCCGGAAGGTTCCATCTTCGTTGTAGATGGTGGCGATGCTATCCGCCGCCGCACAGCTCCCGGCCACCGTGGGGAACGTAAAGAAAGGCTTGTGCTGCGTATGCGCCGCCTGCTTGGCCGTATCAATGGCCTTGCCGCCACCCACGGCAAAAATCATATCCGCATCGATAAAAGCCTGGTCATTGCAGATTTTCTCCACATTCTCATAGGAGGATTCCTTCCCCGCCAGCAAAAAGCCCGTAAATTCCAGGCCAACACCTTCTACGGCCTTAGTCATTTTCTCCTGCGCCGCCTCGATGCCCTTGCGGCCGCCGATTACGACCACGGTCTTGCCATAGCGTGGGCACACCTCACGGATTTTTTCATACGCTTCCACCCCGATGGTATAATCAGGAAACGTCATCGTGTATCTTCCTTGCATCTTCGCCACCCCTTAATCTTTCGGCCAAAGGACATATACGGTCTGCGCCTTAAAAGTCTCCCCCTTCTTGAGGACTGGCTGGGGGAATGAAGGATTGGCCGGCGAGTTGGGATAGAACTGCGTCTCGAGGCAGAACCCCGAGCGACGGGGGAACTCCACGCCATTTTTCCCCTTGATGCCGCCGCAAAGGAAATTGCCCGTATAGAACTGAACCCCTGGCTGAGTCGTATAGCACGTCAACGTGAGACCGGTCTTATCCGACTCGGCATAAGCCGCTTTCTTGAGGCCGCCCTTCAGATAATCCAGCGGGCAATGCGGATCATAGCCGAACATTCCCGGCTTCATCTCCACCACCGGCTTCTCGTCGCGGATAATCCAATTGTGGTCATAGCCCTTGCCCATCTGGAGTTCGTCAAAATCATCATCGATATGCGCACCGATTCGCGTAGGCTGGCGCAGGTCCATCGGCGTTCCCGCCACCTCCATGATGCGCCCATCGGGCAGGGATTCTTCATCAGCCCAGGTATAGGTGTCGGCAAAAAGCTGTATCTTCTGGTCCAAAATCGACGGCGATTCAAAGCCATCGAGATTAAAATAGGTATGATTCGTCAAATTGCAAATCGTGTCCTGATCACAGGTTGCTTCATAGCTAATAGAAAGCTCGTTGTCGTTCGACAGGGAATAAAGCACCGACACCGTCATATTGCCAGGGTAGCCGCCCTCGCCATCCTTGGCATGATAGGTCAGCTTGACGCCCTCATAGACTTCTTCCGCCGTCCACAGCTGGTCATGAAACCCTTGAAAGCCTCCATGGATATGATTCTGCATCTTAGAACCCGTATTGAGATCGAGCTGGTACTCCTTGCCATTCAAAACGACCTTACCACCGGCAATGCGATTGGCATGACGCCCAACAATGCCGCCCATGCTGGTATCGTCCTTCTCATAAGCTGCCGCATCGGCATACCCTAGCACCACATCGACGAATTTCGCCTGCGGTCCCATGACGCGCCAGCTCACCAGCCGTGCCCCATACGTCGTTATCTTGGCTTCGGTGCCCTTCGTATTGCGCAGCGTGTAAAGCTCCACTGCCCGTCCATCACTGAGTTTGCCGAATGCTTCTTTTTTGATCATAGCCATGACATATCCCTCCAGGACTTCAGTTTTTGAATTGCTGTTTATTTCAAACAATTATAAACAATTCTGTACAATTGTTACTTTACTCTATTCATTTTTATTTGTCAAACCCTTTGTATGGTCTTGTTTCATCTTATTATACAATTTTACACACCCTTAACCTTCCGAGTTATCATTCGGCAAAAATTGTGATATAATGTCAGCATATCCAAAAACTTTCCGAAAGTATTTGGCTGAAAAGGGGGATTCTATATGAAAGAGAAAAAAGCCTTTATCTTCTTCAACTGCGATGAAGATAAAAGCCAGAAATCCATGAATGTGTTCTACAATCAGGAAATCTACCGTGATCTCAAAGTCGCCCGTAAAGCACTGCTGACCAAGGTAGAGGAAGAACAAGCCGAAGGCCGCATCCACATCGCCGAGGACAACGTGGAAGTTGTTCGTCAGGCAATCCTAGAAGGCGACCCCACCGATGCCACGCCATTCATCCAGTATGGCGCCATCGAAAGCTTCGCTATCGTGTAATCCATCGTCGCAGCAATATACGAACTCAAATCCTATCATTTTATAAAGCAAAAACTGTCATTACGAGTTAAAGCATACTCATAATGACAGTTTTTTATTTTAACGTCGGTGTTCTAGTTTTGCTACACGCAAAACTTCCTCTTGGCGTTTCAACGAGGTAGATTCCGAGTTATAACGTATCAAGTTTTATTTCAGCGATATCTTCCACAATGCGGTCGGCAAGGCTTAAATCCTGCTTTCCCGAATTCGGGTTGCGATAGGCGATGCAGTACATGCCGGCTCCTTTGGCCGCCAGGATGCCATTTCGCGTATCCTCCAGCACGACGCAGTCTGCCGGACTTACGCCTAGGCGCTGGGCCGTTATCTGGTAGATTGCCGGGTCCGGTTTGCTGGCGGGCAGCTCACTGCCGGACAGCACGGACCTAAAATACGGCCGAATGCCAAATCCATCCAGCACGGCATCCACCACCACTGGCCACGACGAAGTTGCCAGGGCAATCGGAATCCCTGCCGCATAAAGCTCCTTTATGAGTTCCACCGTGCCCTTGACCGGCTCGATTTCGCCGCTTTTGAGCACTTCCAGATAGTGCTTATGCTTGTAGTCCGTCAGTTCCTCTGGCGTGAGGTCCCTGCGCCCAGCGCTATCGATGACCTCTTGGAACATTTCGCCACTGGTACGTCCCATATAATGAATGAGGTCCGCCTCGTCAAAGGGAAGTCCGAAATGACGAAACGTATCCATCTTAACGCGGGAATGGATGGGTTCACTGTCGATGATGACACCATCCATATCAAAGATAAAAGCTCCGATATTGTGATTCAAAAAAATTCTCCTTTATTCTGCCGCCTGCTCACGAAGCATCCGCACCAAAAAATCAGCCTCAGGAAGCGGACGCGAGAAATAATACCCCTGTATCGTCTCGCAGCCGATACCAGCGAGATATTCCACCTGGTCTTTCGTCTCGACGCCTTCCACAATGATATCCATATCCAGCTTCTTGGCCATGGCCACCACCGTTTCCATGATGACCCCTGCCCGCTCGGAACGCTCGACTTCCTGAAGCAAAGACATATCGATTTTCAGCGCATCGACGGCGAGATCTTTTAGCAGATTCAGCGAGGAATACCCCTGACCGAAATCATCCATGATAACCACGAACCCACTTGCCCGCAGCTTTCCGACCATTTCAATCATCTGCTGTGGATTGTCCGTATAGGCACTTTCTGTTACCTCAAGCCTGAGCATCCAAGGCTCCAATTCGTATTTTTTCAGCAACCCCTGCAGGAAATCCAACAACCCTAAGTTGTAGAAATCCAGCCGGGACACATTGACCGCTACCGGCACCACCTTGCCGCCGCGCTCCCGCTGGAGACTCAAGAACCGGCAGGCCTCCTCCCAGATGAACCGGTCCAGCCGGCCGATAAAGCCGCTGCGCTCAAACACCGGGATAAACCGCGCTGGCGAAATGAGGCCGTTATGCGGATGATTCCAGCGCGCCAAGGCCTCCACCGAAACGATTTCGTTGGTTTTGATATTGCAGACTGGCTGCAGATAGATGCAGAACTGACGCCCCACCAGCGCAAACTCCATATCGCGGACAATCATCTGCTCCTCAATCATCAGATCCCGCATACCTTGGTCGTAATAAGCATACCGCGCCTTATAATCGCCCTTGATGCGGCTAAGCGCCATATAGGCCCGGCCGCACATCTGGTCAATGGGCAGGAAGGCATTATCCACCGGATATACCCCCGCATGAAAAACGATATTATGGCTGATTCCCAGTGAGGCAATCGTGCGGTCGAGACCTTCCATGATGCCATCCATATCCACCTGGGAAGCCGGCAGGCAAAGGGCAAAATGATCTGCTTCGATGCGGCCGCAGATTCCCGTATCCCCAGCCACTACCTGGAAATACACCGCCGCCGTTTTGAGGACCAGATTTCCCGTATCGATGCGGAACATATCATTGATTGCCTTAAAGCTGCTGATATCGAGATACACGATATTATACGAAACACCGCGATTGGCCTGCATCAAAGCCGCCGCCTTGCGGTAGAAGGTTTCCCGGTTGTAGATTCCAGTCAGCGAATCTTTCTCGATATAGCCATGCATAAGCGCCAGCTGCTGATCCTTAGCCACCTGTTCCACTTTGCGCCATTCGTTCTCCTGGCGCGCCATGACATTCTTGACACGACAGCGCACAATCGTAGGATTGTACGGTTTCACGATATAATCGGCAGCCCCCATTTCCATGGCCCGTGCCTCGCTGGAGCCATCGCTGCGGGCCGTCATGACTATAACAGGGATCTGTGCATACTGGTCATGATGTTTAATATACGACAACACTTCAAAGCCATCCATGACCGGCATGACCAGATCAACCAGTACAATGCTCACGGATTGGCTCTCGATAACCTTCAGGGCTTCCTGCCCATTTACTGCCTCAATGATGGTGTATTCATCCTGAAAAAACTGGGCCAGCACAACCCGGTTGATTTCTACATCATCAACAATCAGCATCACTGGTTTTTCATCCACAATATCGCCTTCTTTGCACGAAACTTTAGTGTATAGCTACTACCATTATACCGCCAATGTGCCAGTTTTGCCATAGGTAAAACTTCCTCTTACCGTTTTCCACCGGCGACTAATTTTACATCGCCGCGAGCAAAAAATGCATGACAAAAGGCTTCGGATGACTTTGTAGGGAATCATCCGAAGCCTTTTATCAAAAGCTTTATGTAAATTCTTTATTAGAACCCTGCCTGGAAAACAAGGTTCAAGAGGAAAAGAAAGCCAAGCCCGTACCCCAGTACGTGAACTTCCTGCCGTCGCCCATTCATGAGTTTCAGCAGGGGATATGCCGTAAACCCAAAGGCGAGACCAGTAGAAATACTACCGGACCAAGGAATCAGCACGACAACCAGAAAGGCGGGGAACCATTCCGAGAAATCGTTGAATTCCACATACTGGAGCTGCTGCATCATCATCGCACCCGTAATGATAATAACCGGTGCAATCGCAGCCTGGGGCACAAATGAAAGAAGAGGGATAAAGAAAAGAGATAGGGCAAACAGTACAGCTGCCGTGAGAGCCATAAGACCCGTGCGGCCGCCGCTGGCGATGCCGGCTGCGCTTTCCGCAGCGGCTACCGTCGGACTGGTACCCAACAACCCCGAGAACATCGTCGTAAACGCCGATCCCTCGAAGGTTTTTTTGAATTTACGCTGGTCCGGAAGAATTCCTTCCAGCAGGCCCATGGTCTCAAAAATCATGATCATGGACATCGAGAATACCGACAGTAAAAACGGTATGCTCGTCATATTACTGAAATCTGCCTTCAACAAAAGCTGAGGGTAGAGAGCGAGATTTGCAAAATTCAAATCCATCGGTGCCGCATCGCGGATTCCCACGAAGTAGCCCACCACACTCGTCACGAGAATGGCAATAAAGAAGCCGCCCATGACCTTGCGGAAATAAAGCAGCAAACTCAGCACGAGTCCGAACAGCGCCAACAACGCCACGGGATTCGTCAGGCTGCCAAGCTCCACCATGGAATTCGCTCCCCGCTGGATGAGCTGGGCCTTTTCCAGACCGATCTCCACCAGATACAGACCGATGCCAGCCGTAATCGCCGATTTCAGCGACCCCGGTACCGCCTGACTGAGACGCGTACACCACTTAGTACAAGCCACAAACACGAAGATAAGTCCCGATATGAGGGAGATGGCAATCGCCTCATGCCAATGAAGCCCCATATTGACGCAAATCGTATAGGTAAAGAACGCGTTGATGCCCATGCCCGGGGTCAGCACAATCGGTGCATTCGACCAGAATGCCATGAGCAAGCAACCGATAACCGACGAAAAAATCGTCGCAAAGACCGAAAGCTCCGCAGGAATCCCTGCATCGGCCAGTATCATCGGATTGACGATAATAATATAGGAAATCGCAAAGAAGGCTGTGATGCCCGCAATCACTTCGCGCTGCAGACTCTTCCGCTGCTGTAATGCGCCGTCAAATAATTTTTTCATGGGGCGCGTTCTCCTTCCTGTTTTGTATCACTTGATTCCATTACCTAGTTTACACATTCGGAAAACAATAAAAAAGGACATTTGTCTTTAATGTCCTAAAAATTTTCATTTGTTATTATTCTGAATATTCTTGGCGCCGAATTGGTCAGTATTTGCCTAATGCCAAAAATATTATATAATAGTGAAGATAACAATGTATAGAAAGGAACTTGCTATGAAGCTTGAATATATGCTTGACCATATGCCAGAAGGCATCAAACGCCAGACGACTCATAAGGTTTTTCTGCCGGGTGAATCGGTTGTCCGCAAGGGCGAACGCGCCGACCACGTCTATCTTTTGACCCGTGGCAGCACCCGCGTCAGCAACGAATTTGCCAGCGGTCAGCGCTATACCTTCGCTTCCCTTGAAGTCCCCGATTTGATTGGCGACCTCGAAGTCCTGGCCGGACAGGAAGCCTATGCCGCTTCCAACGAGGCCGTCACCACCTGCGAAGTGCTGGCCATGAGCGCCGAAACCTTCCTGCTGTGGATGCGCACCGACAACGAATTTGCGCTCGCTGTCGCCCAGCTGTTAGCTGCCAAGATGTATCCGACCTCCAACGAGGCCGGCCGCGTCAAATTCCTGCCCAGCCTCGAACGCCTCCACAGCTATCTCATAAAACGTCTGGGAACCATCGAAACGGATATGTTCATCCTGCACACGAGCCGTCAGCAGATTGCCGACGACATCGGCACCAGCGTCAAAACCGTCAACCGTGGCGTCACGAAGCTCAAGGAAGCGGGTCTCATCAGCCTGTTGCACGGCAAAATCACCATCAACAAGGAACAGCAGGCCGCCCTGCATAAAGCCTTTGATGAAATCATCGAGTAATCTTTTCCGAAAGGGTAGCCATTTATTATGTTTTTTTCGCTGAAAAAGCTTCTATTCTTCGGCGGCATCGGCCTGATGCTGCTCGGCGTCTTTGGTCTCTCCTTTGTCTGGAGCCTTGACCACCGCAGTGCCGACAGCCTCTCCTCCTACTGCCGCATCGATTTCCAAAGCTCCCGCACCGAAACGGGCTCCTTGGAAGGCGCCGTACTGACCATCTGGGATTGGCGCTATGACAGCTCAAAACTCAAACCGGAGGCCATCCTCTACACCGACGGCGATGCCTGGGAAATGAAGGCCGCCGTCAAACAGGAACCGGCTGGTACGAGCAAAGACCATCCCTATCAGAACGAAAACAAACTGTTCGTAGAACTGCCACGGGCCAGCCTGCCTGCCATCCGCAAGGCCGACAGCGTCCGCTTCCGCTTCTACTACGACAACGGCCAGACCATCGACCTGCCCCTCAACGCTCCGGATCTGGAGTATTGGAAACGACAGGTTGCCGAATAACTGCGCCAATAAAAATACCGCTGACTCCATGAGTCAGCGGCTTTTTTATTTCACATATACGCGCGGCACCCGCGGGGAAATCAGGCAGGGCACCTCATAATTTATCGTCCCGAGCCAAGCGGCTGCATCGTCAATCGTAAGCGTCTCACTGCCAAACAGCGTCGCCACATCGCCGATTTTCACCTCGGGAATATCCGTCACATCCACCATGACCTGGTCCATGCAGACGCGGCCGGCAAGTTTCGCCCGCTGTCCATGAATCTCGACATACGCCTGCGGGCTGTAGGCGCGGATATAGCCGTCAGCATAACCAATCGGCAGCGTTGCAATGCGGCACTCGCGCTCTGCGACAAAGGCACGCCCATAGCCGATGCTCTCCCCCTTGTGCAGGGTTTTCAGCCAAACGACTTTTGCCTGTAATTTCATCAGTGGCTGCAATTCAATCGGATGCGTGACTTCCTTCGACGGCCAAAGACCATATTGGATAACACCGGCACGAACCATATCAAAATGCGCCTTGGGAATCTCCAGGATAGCTGCCGACTCGGCAATATGACGGATGGCAAGCTTCACGCCCTGTTTTTCCACTTCGGCAATTGCCTGACGGAACTTATCGAGCTGCATCTTCGTATAAGCTTTGTCCTTGCAATCGGCCATCGCAAAATGGGAGAACATGCCCTCGATTTCAATGCCCGGCAGCTTCGCAATCTCTGCCGCCAATGCCCCGATTTCCTCTGGACGCACCCCGATGCGCCCCATGCCGGTATCGACCTTCAAGTGAACCTTGACGGTCTTGTGCTGACGGCAAGCCTCTGCCGACAGCGCCTTGGCCAATTCCAGCTCACAGACCACCTGGGTGATGTCGTAATCCACGACTTCCTTAGCATCCTCCGGCATCACGAGGCCCAACAGCAGAATCGGCGTCGTAAATCCTGCCTGGCGCAGCTCAATACCCTCGGAAAGCGTTGCCACCGCCAGATAAGACGCGCCAGCCTGAACCGCCACCTGAGCCACCGGCACCGCACCATGACCATAGGCATCTGCCTTGACCACGGCACAGAGCTTCACACCAGGTTTCAACTGTTTCTTGATTTCTTCATAATTCTGGGATAGCTTCCCTAAATCTACCTCGGCCCAGGCTGGACGATTCGGCATACTGCTCGCGCTCCTTTATCGATAACATTATACAATTGTAAAGTATAGCAAACTAACTTGGGAAAGTCTATAATAGAAAATATGAAGAAAATGCTAAATAGAGCGGATATCCTGCTCATAATCCTACTATTATTTATATCGCTTATGCCATTGCTGTTTTTGACCAGTCAAAAACAGGCCCGGGTCTATGCCGATATCACCATCGACGGAAAACTAAGCCGCCGCATCCCCCTATCCGGTCACACCGGCCGCGATACCTTTGTCATCAGCCACGACGGTCATAGCAACACCATCGTAGTCGAAGATGACACCATCGCCGTGACCGAAGCCGACTGCCCCGATAGGCTCTGTATCCTGCAAGGCCCCGCCCAAAAGCCCGGTGACATCATCGCCTGCCTGCCCCATAAACTGCTTATCGAAGTAAAGGGCGAACAGCCCGAGGCAGACCTCATTCCCATGCGCTAATCAGGAGGTCTTATGAATCCAACCAAAAAACTTGTCTACCTGGCGCTGCTTACTGGTCAATCCCTGGCGTTGTTCCTGCTTGAAGGACTTATCCCCCTGCCATTCCTGGCGCCGGGAGCAAAACTAGGACTGGCCAATCTCATAACCCTCATCGCCCTCTACACGCTGCCACGCTGGCAGGACGCAGCAATCATGCTGACCCTGCGCATCGCGCTGTCCTCACTACTCGGCGGCGGCCCGACGATTTTCCTTTATAGTCTTTCTGGCGGCCTCATGAGTTTTGCCGCTATGCTCCTTCTCCAAAAAAGCGGCCGCTTCTCCCCCATAGGCGTAAGCTGTGCCGGCGGCTTTTGCCATCACATCGGACAGCTGATAACAGCCAGCCTTATCATCGGCAGTCCTCACTTGTTCCTTTACCTGCCTATCCTCGGCCCCTGCGGCCTCATCACCGGCTTCCTGCTCGGCTGGACCGCAGCGAAACTGCTTGTCTATATAAAATGACATCCCTCCGTTTGGCTTATTTATAACCACAATACTTCAATCCCAGCATGGTAATATCATCGGATTGCTCCGCCTCGCCCGCATACGCGCCCACATCTTTGCGCACAGCGGCGAGGATTTTTCTTACATCTTTTTCCCCCTGTCCGTTCAGCGTTGCCCGGAGGCGGTCCTCCGAATACATATCTCCGGCCTCATTCATGGCCTCCGTCACGCCATCCGTATAGAGGAAAATCATCTCACCCGGCTGCAGGACAAGATGGTGCGACTCATACACTTCCTCCTCATTCACGCCCAGCATGGCGTGTTTCTTTTTATCCCGCAGATAGCGGAACCGCCCCTTTTCCTGCACCAAGGGCGGATTGTGCCCGCCATTGACGTAGATCAGTTCCCCTGTTGCCAGATTGAGCTGGGCGAGAAAGACCGTGACGAACATCATTTCCTCGTTTTCACGGCAAAGCTCTTGATTGGCCAGCATCATGACGGCAGCAAAATCATCGGGGTCCTTTGCCATCAACACCAGATTTTTCAGCGCGGTTTTGGCACGCATCATGAACAGCGCCGCCGGGATTCCCTTGCCGGACACATCCGCGATAGTGATGACCAGATGCTTTTCATCCGTCTGGTAAAAATCGTAAAAATCACCGCCTACGCCCTTGGCAGCATCCATCGAAGCGTAGATTTGGAATTCCTGGCAGCCCGTCAGGAATTCCTGCGGCAGTGCTCCCAGCTGGATATTTTTCGCTACGGAAAGCTCGGCTGCCGCTTTCTCCCGCTCTGCCATTACCTGGGACAGGTTGTCGATATACGCTTTCAGATCCTCCGTCATGGCATTGAAGCAGACGGCCAAATGCTCGATCTCATCGCCAGTCTTGATATCCAGTTTCTTATCGAGATTCCCGCCGGCAATCTCCCGCACGCCCTCGGCCATCTGCCGGATGGGCTTGACGAATCGGTCTGACAGCCGTTCCGACAGGAAAAACATAATGGCAATCATGATAAAAAGTACCAGCAGGGACATCTTCAGCAGGAACAAGTACTCATTCTGCAAATCCGCCTTGAACTGATCCATCTGCCCCATAAAATAATTCTGGCTTTCCTGAATAGAAGATGTCATATCATCCTGCGATACCAGGATGCCCAGGCTCCACCCCATGATGGATATCGGAGAAAAAGCCAGCATATACTTCCCGCCGTCTATCTCGACAGGCATCATGCCGCTTTCGCCCTCGGCCATCTGCCTTGCCGCCTGGGCCAGCTCCGGCACATCACTATCCCGCAGATCCTTGGGCGCATCGCTCTCTGCCAGCACACCTTCCTGCACAGTGGAGAAAACGACCCTGCCGGTATCTGACATGATAAAATTCATGCCCTTTTCCCCTATGACACTATCGCGAAGGTACCCCCGCAACGGTTCGGTCGCCATATCCAGACTGGCTACGCCGGCAATCCCGTCCGCATCGTAATAAGGCGCCGAGCAGCTTATTACCTCGACATTGTTATGCTCCTCTGTCAAAATCGTACGATAGGGCAAGGAAAACACCGCTTTATTGGCTTTGATGGCATTTTCATACCAGGGACGAATCCGCGGATCATAATCCAGTGCCGGATCGTCCGACATCGGACTGTACGCATCGCCGGGGAACACACTGCTGCAAATCAAAAAACCATATTTGCTGCCACAATACGTTGCCGAATAACTGGAATCGCCATACGTTTTTTCCATCGGGGCAAGCGTTCCCGAGATATTGGCCGTAAGCGCCACTTCCCGCTGTACCGTTTCGATGCCACGCTGGCGCACATCGGGACTATAAATGACACAAGGCACGGTCGGCGGAACTTTGCCATTATGCGGGTCAGGGATACTTCCCGGAAGATAATGGTCTGGATGACACTGTATCCATGTCAAAGCATCGGACAAGATACGCACATCATGCTGCAGCTTGGCCATCTCATGATCGAGATAACCGGCTTCCGCCTTAACAAGACCAGCTAACGTATCCTTGCTGGTCTTGTTGATATACTGCTTCGTATACTCAGCCCCTGACTCTGAGAGCTGGTTTCCCATATCCGCTATATCACGGCTGACAAACGTAATGCCATAAAAGGATAGTCCGGCAAACACCAGCGCCGACAGCAGGCTGCTTGCAACCAACAAGCGCAACAGTCTCCCCCGGATGCTTGCCTGTCCGCACACCATATTTCGTAATATCCGCAAGAAATCGCCCCTAACCATAACTTCTCCTTTACCGATTTACCTTCTTTTCCCGATTTCCCCGGCAATGTCCAGCAATTCACAGTCCCGTATCAGCATCGACATAACCGAGGATATATTCACCACAAAAACAGCCGAAACCATCAGCATGCCGATAGAGTCCAATGGCAGCGCCAGCTGGTTAAAGATAATGGCATATATGGCCATAATGCCGCCAGGTACCGGCGGCGTGGCAATGCTCAGCTGCAAAGCCAGGATAATAGTTATGACCAAAGAGAACAAGGAGAGCTCCAGCCGGGCATTGTAGGCCGTATAAAATACGCCGGCCACCAACGCCGCCGCTGCCGAAGGGGAAAACATCGCATGGGACAGGGGCAGCCAAAAATCACAAAACTTGCCCTCGATCTTCAACTCTTCTTTGGCAAAAATCATATTCGCTGACATGGCCGCCGTATTGCTGGCGGTGGAAAAAGAAATCAGGAATACCTTGGCTCCCTTACGCAGGAACGCCCCTATGTTCAGCTTGTATTTATAGGCAATGTGCAGGAGCATGAGCAAACCAAAGCCTGTGCAGAATACATAATTGGCGGCAATGATTCGCCACACGGCAAAAATCGTATCCAGGCTGCTGCCTGCGATTACCTTGAACACGTTCAGGAAAATTGCGGCATAAATGACCTTGGACACGATATCCATCATCTTGAAAATCAGCTTATTCAACTCATCGATGAGGGTTTTCACGTTCGGAATCACGTTGGTCAAGGTAAGGACACTGATGCCTGTCAGGATAGCGATGCAAACGATTTGCAGGATATTCCCTTCCACGAACGGCGCCACCAGATTATGCGGCAAAATGCCCAGCAGAAGCCGGATCAACTCAGCAGGCGCCAGCTGGCTTCCTCCGCTAAGGGCCAGGACAGGAAAAAACAGCTGGCATACAGCCGCCGCAAACAGGGCCATCAGCAGCATCACAGCAAAAAAGCGGCGTATGACCCGAAGCCCTACGCTGCTGAAGGTAGCTACATCTTCCATCAGGCAGATGCCATTCACAATGGATAGGAAGACAAAGGGCCCCGTAACGGCAACGATCAGCCCCATCAAGGTCTTTAGCAACGGCTCGACCGCATCCTGCAGGATAGCGGTCTGCCATCCCGCAGGCAGCATAGCATGGATAGCAGCACACACCACGGCCAGCAGCGCCGCGATCGTGATGGAGCCTCCCGGTATTTTTACGGGCTTCCACTCTTTCCTGGCATACGTGCTGATCTCATTGCAGCCATTCCGGTAAGCATAGACCGTTTCCGCATGTTCGTAACTCATCAGCCCTTTTAAGATATCCGCCGACAGGATTTCCTCGTCCTCATCATCCGTATAGAACGGATCGAAGGGCTCTCCCTTTATCCTTATGATGACTTTCGGCACCCCAAACCACTTTTGGATTTTAAGACTGTATTTATGCTCACTGCCAAAATGCTGCTGACAGCGAAGCATAGCTTCTTCCAGCAGCAAACAGATTTTTAAACAGTCACGCTTCGACACCGCCGAATTTTCAAAAACGACACGAACATTCTCAATTGTTTTTTCAAGATCTTCATTGCTAAACTTCATTTTCGTATCCGCTAACATTCCCTACATCCTTTGTTCAACCCATCGTTTTGCTCCTTACGGGCTTTTGCGATAAACATCCACATCCACCTGCTTTTCTCTCACTGCTAACAACATAGTAGAAGTGATATTGCCCACCACGCTCTGGGCGGTTCCCGGCATGTCCATAAGTGGCTCGATTCCGATAAAATGCATGACTGCTGTTCCCGGAATCCCCATATTTTCCAATATGGACGGCATGACCAAAAGCCCAATCCCAGTCAGTGCCATCAAGAACTCCACAAAAAAGAGCGAGACCAAAAAATCTGCATCCAGGCTTACCTGAAAGGTACACGCCAACATCATGGACACCACGGAAACATAGTAAGCGGTACCGTCCATGTTAAACTGCATGCCGACAGGAATGGCAAATTTGCTCATTCGTTCCGAAATCCCCATTTTCTTGGTACAAAAGGAAAGTGTCGCCGGTAAACAGGCATTGGAACTGCTGGTAGAAAAAGGAAGCACACTGAACGGTATGGCTTTTTGCAGGAAGGGCAGAGGGGAGAGTCTGGCGGTCAAGGCAATCAAGATGGCGGATACGATAAAACAAAGCGGCAGCCCCAAGGCTACCCCCATCAGCAATCTTCCATAAGCCACTAACCCCCAAAGGCCCACATGCAGAATCATCTTGGCCGTAGAAATCCCGACCATGAAGGGCAGCAAACGGCTCATAGCACTGACAATCTCCATGGTAAATCTGCTCAAGAACTCTACGCCCTCCCTAGCCCAGGCCAGTTCTCCCTCCATACGGTTCAAGATCATACCCGATAAACAGGCCAGGAAAAGGGTCTGCATGATATTATTGCCAGCAAAAGGCGAGATAAAATCGCCAGGCACAATACCGATAAGCAGGGCACGAATGCTGATTCCAGCCGCTTGCGGGGCCGGATCGCCATCCATGATGGTAGAAAGCATCTCCGTCATTCCGCCTACGCAATAACC
Source organism: Selenomonas sp. ND2010 (assembly GCF_000702005.1). Taxonomy (GTDB): domain Bacteria; phylum Bacillota; class Negativicutes; order Selenomonadales; family Selenomonadaceae; genus Selenomonas_A. The sequence continues at coordinate 41,158 of NZ_JNKI01000019.1, forward strand.
AACAAAAAGCCCTGCTACCACATAAAAAGCCAGCTTGCCCAGCGACCACATAACCAGGCGCCAGCCAATCCGTCCTAAGCTGGCCGAATCCGACATACTGATGATTCCCGCTATGACCGAGAAAAAAATCATGGGCGCCACAGCCATCATCAAGGCACTTACAAATACAGACTGCACACTATCAATAAGGTTGCTGTCAATCCACTGATTGGTTTCCGGGCTGACAAATGCATTCATCAAGAGTCCCCCCAAAGCTCCTGCCAGCAAGCCCAAGAGTATGTTGCGCACTTCCTTGCCAATCGGGTCACAGGGCTGAATGGATACCACATTCTCCCGTTCCGACCACCTTCGGGTATACCGCAGCTGTTTCAGGTGAGACCGCAAAAGCGCATACCCCAGGATATCTTCTTCCTCGTCTTCCGACCAAGGCACCAGTGGATTGCATTCGTCCCCTTCCACCACAAAGAGCAGCCTCACATGGGAAAAACGCTTTCTAAGGAAAAGGCGTGCACAAAAATTGTCCGGATTGTCCGCACGTCGGGAGAACCGAAGGAAAAGTTCTTCCACCAGCATCTGGGTTACATATATTTCTTTCTCCTTGAGGTTCTCCCGGGCAAGATTCGCCGCAATCCAGTCCATAACCTCCGCGATACTTTCCCGGGTTATTACCAAACTATCCATTTCTTATCGATCCTTACCGATTCCCTATGTTAGTTTCAGCCAAAGGGAAAGTATATTGGCTTTTCCCCCTTGAAAGTCTTCGTATGCATACGCTATCCTGTCAAAGCTTTTGCGCACGAGATGAATCCCTAAGCCGCCTTCCTCCCAATCCTCCACAGTCCGGCCTTTCGAATGGCACCGCTCTTCTGTCAGCGGGTTGAATGGCCGGCCATGATCGGCAAAATCCAGTCGGAAAAAATCCCCTTCCCTCCGTGCCCGGATCCAGACAGGCCCAGGTGCATCGTAGGCATAGGTTATGATATTTATCAGCATTTCCTCTATGCCAAGCTCCAACGTGAATTCCTTCCTCTCAGGAATCCCTGCCGCTTGGGCATTTGCCAGGATGTCCTCCCGCATGGTATCATACATTTCCCTGGTGGCAGGATAATCCTGCCACGCCGATAAATCCTTCATGTCTTCATCCCTCCGGCCTGCTGCCATCACAACTCATCCAAGGATTTCCGCATATTAAGGAGCGTATCCATATTGCTGTCTGTCAACACGGTCTCTACCACCCCGCCAGCGCCAGCCACCGTGAACTCACGGCCTTCCTTCTTGGCCTTTTTCAACAGGCGCAGCAGGACGCGGAGACCGGCACTGGAAATGTAGGTCACTTTGCTCATATCCAGGACCGTTTTCTCTTCACGCCCCACGATTTCTTCCCCGCTTTGGTACACCAAATCCGCCGTGGAAATGTCGATGCGGCCTTCCACACTCCATACCAGCCAGCCATTTTCCCATTTTGTTTCCTTCTGCACAACTTCATTTGCCATAATATCAGCACCTCGCAATGCAAAACCATACGGTTTCGATAAATCTGCTATCCATTTTACTTTACTAAGTAATTCGACAAAGACCAATACATTCCTGCCATCGTCCCGCAGGCCAAGGCCCGCAGGCGCCCAGCGCCGTCATGCGCGGTAAAAAATGCATACAAAAAAGCCTCCGCAGTGCGGAGGCTTTTCCATTCCGTAAAACTTCTGTCAATCGCAGGGATTAGAACAGGAAGTTAACCTGACCGAAGATGCGGTCGGATTTAACATCCGTGTGGAGATCCTTGTTCTTGCCATAACGAGCTACTGCTACGACGTTCTTGAACGGCGTGTAGTTAGCACCGAGCTCCCAGCCCTTCTGGCCAGCTTCGATTGCATCGTAGGTGTTGAACAGGTCAACGTTGTTGCCGAGGTGACGGTAAGCTACCCAAGCACCCCAAGTGCCTTTGTTCTCATCCTGAGCGCCTTTGTAGTCGAGCTCAGCAGCAGCTGCTTTCTTGTAATAGTCAGCATCATGGTTCTCAGCATAGTAGCCGTTTACAGCCCAGTTCTTGTCGAAGGTGTAAGCGCCTTTTGCCATCCAGATGTTAGCTTCATCCGTATTCGGATTGTTGGAATAAGCAACATAATTACCATCAGAATCTTTAGCCGTGTAAGCACCACCATCCTTCGTGTTCAGATGATGATAGTCAGCACCGAGGGACAGTTTGCCGAAGTCATAGCCAAGGCCAGCATACTGATAATTAGCAGTATCATCAGCAGCATTTTCAGGATCAGCATCCTTGATGCGGCCAGCACCAGCCGTTACTTTCAGAGCTTTGCCGAAGGAAACCTCAGCACCGGAGAACGTCGTATCGAAAATGCTGTCATCATCGATCGGAGCGAATTTACCGAGCTTCGTGGAGAAGTTCGTGTAGTCGCCCTGTGCCCAGATACGTTTCAGTTTAACGCTGCCGCCATTGTCATCATATTCCTTGGTTTTATCATTCCAAACATGGTCAGCGTCTCTATTAAGCGTATTTACCGTAGCATCGAGACGAGCCTTTACATGCCAGTTGCTGTTGACCTCAGCGGACGGCTCGAGACGGAACAGAACTTTGTTCAGATCGTCATGACGGTCTTTAGCTTCGCTCTGGCCTTTCGTGTTCGTGCGAGCGAAATCGTACTCAGCTTTGCCGTTCCATTTTACTTTGTCAGCGTTTTTCTCGAGGTTAGCAACGCGAACGCCGAGGTTGTTGAGCTCATCGCCGAACTCAGCTGCCAGTTTGTCCAGCAGAGCTTTGTCGTTGCCGGAAACCGTTACGTTCTGGCTCTTAGCCATAGCGCGGGCAACCATTACAGCCATCTCATAACGAGTGATCTGTTTCTGGCCTTTGTACGTGCCATCGCTATAACCCGTGATAACGCCATCCTGAGCGAGCTGTGCTACAGCATCATATGCCCAGTGGTCTGCCGGTACATCTTCGAACGGGTTTGCTGCTGCAAACGTCGTGCTAGCTGCGCCAACAACGAGAGCCGTCGTCAGTGCGGATACAAGAGTCTTTTTCATAAAAGAACCCCTCCTCTTAAATTAATAATATACCCTTAATGTTCCAGGGAAAGATTAGGAATTCTTGTGAGTGTCCATGTTTCCTCGACAATTTTCTTAATAGTTCCTCAGAACAGCCTTAATATTATCATAAATATTTTGCAAAAGCAAGCAATTTCACGATAATAATTCTCAAGTTCGCGTTAAAGTTTCTTTAAAGAATTAAAAAACGGATAGAATTTCTTTTGTTTCTTCGCAAAAGAAATTCTATCCGTCAGATTTCTATCTATTTCCGCTTACTCGCAACTGCTTCGGTTCGATTAGAACAGGAAGTTTACACGACCGAAGAGGTTCTGAACGTCTTTGTCCGTCTGGAGGTCTTTGCCTTTACCATAGCGGAGCGTCAGGATCGTGTTTTTGAACATCGCGTAGTTGCCGCCAACTTCGAAGCCCTTCTGGCCATGGTTATCGATGTTGATAACATCCCACGGGCTGGCAACGAAAGCGTTACGGCCGAGGTGACGATATGCTACCCAAACACCATAGGTGCCTTTGTTCTCAGCCTGTGCACCCTTATAATCGAGCTCTGCACTGCCAGCTTTGTTGAAGTAATCTGCATCATGGTTCTGAGCATAGAAGCCTTTGAAAGCTACATTCTTGCTGAAGCGGTAAGCACCTTTCGCGAGAATGATGTTAGCCTCATCCGTCTTGGAGTTGGAATAAGCGTTCTTCACACCGTCCTTATTGAAACCAGCTGCATTCAGATGATGCCAACGAACAGCTCCCGTGAGTTTGCCCTTGTCGAGACCAAGGCCGACATACTGATAGTTAGCGGCCAAATCATCATCCTCAGGGAGGACACCGCTCGAGTAATTATATTCACCCGAAGCTTGCAGAGTAGCTTCATGATTCAAAGCAGCCGGGCTGTTGACACGGCCAGCACCAGCGATGAAGTTTACACCATCACCAGCCGGGTTGTAGCCGACCTCAACACCGGAGAACGGCGTATCGGTAATCGTATCATCATCCGGAGCAGCGAATTTACCGGCTTTGTAAGTCATGCTGCCGTAGTTACCCTCAGCCCAAACACGTTTGAGTGATACTTTATCATGGTCAGCATCATTTGCTTTATCCGTATCCAGATCCGTATCAGCATCGAGACGAGCCTTTACATGCCAATGATTGTTGACTTCAGCGCTCGGCTCGAGACGGAACAGCACGTTGTTGCGGCTGTCTTTTTCGTCGATAGCCTGACCTTCCGTCATATAGTGCTGGAACGTATACTCTGCCGTGCCATGCCATGCGACTTTATCCGCATTTTTCTCGAGATTAGCAACGCGAACGCCAAGGTTGTTGAGCTCATCACCGAACTCAGCTGCCAGTTTGTCCAGCAGTGCTTTGTCGTTGCCAGAAACATTTACCCCATTGCTATTTGCCATAGCACGAGCAACCATTACTGCCATCTCATAGCGCGTAATCTGTTTGTCCCCTTTGTACGTGCCATCACTATAACCCGTTACCACACCGTCTTTAGCCAGCTGAGCTACGGCATCGTATGCCCAGTGGTCTGCTGGAACATCCGTGAACGGATTCTGAGCAGCGAACGTAGTGCTGGCAGCACCAACTACGAGTGCCGTCGTCAAAGCAGATACCAGAGTCTTTTTCATAGTGAAACTCCCCCTAAATATAGAATATATAACCCCTCGTCCCTAAGAGCAGTATACCAGGTTCGTTTCCCCACGAGTATCCTTGTTTCCTCGTACCCCTGGTACCTTTCCCTCGGACGATTCTTATAATATCATAAATGGCGTTTTTTGACAACGGTTCCACACGATTTTTTCGCGATTTTTCGCATTTTTTCATGTTTTTCTAAACAACTACACGAAAAAGCCTTCCCCCGAAAGGGAAGGCTTTCGATTCGAATCAATAATTCGCTACTATTTTTTTAGAATTTGAACTCAACGCGACCGAAGAGTTTCTCAGCATCTTTACCGCTGTCGATTTTCTCACCGTTGAAGTATTTGAGCGTTGCTACCGTGTTCTTAGCGAGCGTGTAGTTCGTGCCTACTTCCCAGCCTTTCGTGCCAGCCCATGCACCATCATAAGACGGGTCAAAGGCTACGTTCTGGCCGAGATGACGGTATGCAGCGTATGCACCCCAGGTACCCTTGTTGGCATCCTGTGCCCCTTTATAGTCGAGCTCTACGGAACCAGCTTTCTTGTAGTTGTCAGCCTTAGCGTTTTCGGCATAAGTACCAGCGAGGGCTACATTCTTATCAAAGGCATAGCGGGCATTTGCCGACCAGATCTGAGCCTTATCGCTGGCCTCGCCATTGCGGTAGTTTGCCATGTTCTTGAAGTTATCGCTCTCGAGATTGTGGTAAGCAGCACCGAGGGACAGTTTGTCCTTGCCATACTGCAGGCCAACGCTCTGCATGCTAGCCGTATCGTTGATGTATTTGCCAGCAGCATCTTTGACTTTGACTGCCTTATTGTTCGTGTCACCCGTCAGGTCAAAGCGGCCTGCCTGCAGCGTGAGTTTGAGATCCTTGCCCGTAGTAATGCTTGCACCGGAAATCTCATCATCGAAAAGCAGGTCCTTGTCAAGCTGCATCGGCAGTTTACCGAGTTTGATGTTCGTGTTGCCATACTGGCCATCAGCCCAGATGCGTTTCAGTTCGACATCCGATTTGCTCTGGTCGCTCTTGAGATCCGTAGCGGCATCGAGACGGGCATTTACATGCCAGTTGTCATTGATTTCAGCGCTCGGCTCCAAACGCAGGAGCAGGTCGTTGTCATTTACTTTGTCTTTAGCTGCGCTCTTGTCACGCGTGCTCGTATAAGTGTAACGAGCCTCGCCGTTCCATTTTACTTTGTCGGCATTTTTCTCGAGGTTGCTTACGCGAACGCCCAGGTTGTTGAGCTCATCGGCGAACTCTGCGGACAATTTGTCCAAGAGAGCCTTGTCGTTGCCGCTGACATTCTGTTTTGCCATTGCTTTGGCAACCATCTGAGCCATCTCATAACGCGTAATCTGTTTGTCGCCTTTGAACGTGCCATCCGCATAACCTTCGATGACGCCATCGTTAGCCAACTGAGCTACTGCATCGTATGCCCAGTGGTCAGACGGTACATCCTGGAACGGGTTCGTAGCAGCAAATGTAGTGGAAGCAGCACCTACCACCAGTGCCGTAGTCAGTGCAGATACAATAGTTTTTTTCATGATAATCTCCTCCATTTCGTAAAAACGAAAAGTAAAAAATGTTGTCATCCTTCCGGTCCGGGTCGGCGGAGCATCATGAGTGTCCATGTTTCCTCAGCGCTCTTTTGCCGCCCTGTCCCTTGGGATGATTTAATTATATTACTTGACAAAGTCAATTACAATTAATGAACGATTATTCTTTCCTTATGTTTTGATTAGATGGTTTTCTAAGTCAACTATAAGAATAAGAAAAAGACCTTCCTCAAAATGAGGAAGGTCTGACCAATCGAAACAGAATCGATTAGAAGAAGAACTCAACGCGGCCGAAGAGCTTGGAAACGTCTTTCTTCGTGTTCAGGTCTTCACCGTTGAAGTATTTCACGTTAGCAACCGTGTTCTTGAACAGCGTGTAGTTGCCGCCGACTGCCCAGCCCTTGGAGTTGAGCTGTGCATCATCCTGGTTAGCATCGAGTACTGCATATTTGCCGATATGGCGGTATGCTACATAAGCACCCCAAGTGCCCTTGTTGGCTTTCTGAGCACCCTTATAGTCGAGCTGTACCATGCCAGCCTTGTTGTAGTAGTCAGCTTTCTCGTTCTTGATATAAGCGCCGCCAAGAGTTACATCTTTGCCGAGTTTATAGGAACCAGCAACCTCCCAAGCACCAAAGGTGTCTTCCTTGCCGCTCTTAGCATACGCATCCGTCTTAAGTGCATCAGAAGTTGCATTATAATAAGCAGCCGTACCGGAGAGATTGCCCGTCTTGTACGTCAGCGCAACACTCTGAAGATTTGCTGCTGAATCTTTATGATAATTAGCATCAAGCTTATCCGTCCAACCAGCAACCAAACCAGCACTATCAAGCGTAGAATCATCAGCTAAGTCAATGCGGCCAGCAAATACCGTAGCTTTGAGTTTGTTACCAACCGTTACAGCAGCACCAGAAGCCTGATCATTGAGCATCAGGGAGTTATCATAGTTCGTAGCAACGCCGAACTTACCGAGTTTAACCTGGAAGTTCTTGTAGTCGCCCTGTGCCCAGATGCGCTGCAGTTTTACATCGCCATCTTTCTTCGTATCTCTATCTTTGTTGAGATCCGTACGACCATCGAGACGGGCTTTTACATGCCAGTTGCTGTTGACTTCAGCGCTCGGCTCGAGACGGAGCAGCATCTCATCAGCGTTGGCTTTGTTTTTAACACCAGCCAGGTTCTCCGTGCGTTTGCTCGTATAGGTGTAACGAGCCTCGCCGTTCCATTTTACTTTGTCAGCGTTTTTCTCGAGGTTAGCTACGCGAACGCCCAGGTTGTTGAGCTCGTCGCCGAACTCAGCTGCCAGTTTGTCCAGCAGGGCTTTGTCGTTGCCCGTGACATTCTGTTTTGCCAGTGCACGTGCAACCATCTGAGCCATCTCATAACGCGTAATTCTGTTGTCGCCTTTGAACGTGCTGTCACCATAACCCTCGATGATACCATCGTTAGCCAGCTGTGCTACAGCATCATAAGCCCAGTGTTCAGCCGGTACATCCTGGAACGGGTTCTGAGCAGCGAACGTCGTGCTGGCAGCACCAACTACGAGTGCCGTCGTCAGTGCAGTTACAAGAGTCTTTTTCATGAGAAATTCCTCCCTTTTCAATAAAACAAAAACATCTGTCTCGAGAAGTGTTTGGTAAGGAATTCCCATGAGTTTCCATGTTTCCTCAGCGTCTTCCTTATCATTCTCTCTCGATTGATTTCATATTAGCACGCAGCACGAGCAATTGCAAACATTTTTTAACAGTCTGATAACTTGCCTCTCAGCCTCTTTTAACATCTGAAAACAAGCTGAAAGCCTGTTATATCAAGCTTGAAATCGGTTTCTCTCCCCCTGAAAAGACCACCTTTCCTTCTATAATATCCTAGAATTATATTTCGATTAAATAAGCCCCTTGACCGGTTTGAACCAGTCAAGAGGCTTATTTTACCACCGTTTTCTTCTATTAGAAGAAGAAGCTTACGCGAGCGTAAAGCGTCTCTGCTTTGTCGTTATGGTTGGCGAACTGTTTGCCGTTGAAGTAGCCAAACGTCGTCAGCGTGTTCTTCAGCGGTACATAGCTGGCCGAGAAATCCCAGCCTTTTTCGTTGAGGGCGTTGTACGGAGCAAAGAGTGCATGAGCCGTATCAAAAGTCGGCATCAGCGAAGCGTTGCTGCCCAGGTGACGGTAAGCAACGGAAGCGCCAAAGGTACCTTTGTTAGCCTTGTTAGCACCTTTGTAGTCGATCTCAGCCGTGCCGGATTTCTTGTAATCCTTGGCATCCGTGTTTTCCGCGTAAGCACCAGCTACTGCCCAGTTCTTATCGAAGGTGTAGCGGGCACCTGCCGACAGGATGTCGGCATCGTCCTTATTGGCTTTGTAGCCCGAAGCCGTCTTGAAGACTTCGCTGTTAAAGTGACGGTAGCCAAGGCCCCCCGTCAGTTTGCCCTGCTCCGCATTCAGCTGAACGCCCTGATAGCTGGCGGCATCATTTTTCGCACCATCCTTCACTGTGCCATTGGCATCCTCATTGATGTTCCAACGGCCAGCCTCAGCCGTGAGTTTTACTTTATTGCCCACCGTAGCCTGTACACCGGAGAAGAAATCATCCATGACGAGGCCATCATCGTTGGTGGAGTAGAACGGCATCTTACCAGCTTTGACGTTCAGGCTGCCGTAGTTGCCTTCCGCAAAGATATAGGACAGTTCCGTCGTGCCCGTGTTGTCCTTATTCATGAGGAAGTTGCTGGTCAGACGAGCTTTGACGGACCAGTTGTCATTGATCTCAGCCGTCGGGAAGAGACGGAAGGATACATGATCGATATTATCCTTTTTCTTATTGCCAGCAGCTTTTTCGTCGCGATAGCTCCAGTAACGGTAACGAGCCTCGCCCGTCCATTTTACCTTGTCGGCATTTTTCTCAAGATTGGCTACGCGAACGCCGAGGTTGTTGAGCTCATCGGCAAACTCAGCGGCCAATTTATCCAAGAGGGCTTTATCATTGCCGGAAACCGTTACATTCTGGCTCTTAGCCATTGCCTTGGCCACCATCTGAGCCATCTCATAGCGGGTAACCTGGCGGTCCCCTCTGAAATGAGTGCCATCATAACCATTAACAATTCCATCCTGTGCCAGCTGTGCTACTGCATCGTATGCCCAATGCTCTGCCGGTACATCCGAGAACGGGCTTGCTGCTGCAAACGTCGTGCTGGCAGCGCCAACTACGAGCGCCGTCGTCAGTGCGGATACAAGCGTCTTTTTCATAATCAAGACTCCTCCCCAAAATATATAGAAAAAACGTGCCTGTTCGCAATCAGCGGATACCTTCTGCCGGAGTTTCCTTGTTTCCTCCGCCAATGTCCTTTAATTGCGAACATGTATCCCATGATAGCATAACCATTACAAATTTACAAGTATCAATCCTGTTTCATTGCCCCACTCGTAAAAAAACGCCCATCGGCTTCGTAAACGACCGGTTAAGGCCCTCACGTGTTAACCAATGGGCATTTTTTATCTCCCGAACGGCTATTTCACGCCGCCCCGGATATGGTATAATTATTCTTAGTTTTCCAAATCTGCGTGTTTCACAATGGCACGCACCATTTTTTCGAATTTTGGCCGGGGGAGCATCACCAAATGACCGCACCCTTGGCATTTCAGACGGAAATCCATGCCGACGCGCAGGATTTCCCACTCACTGCTGCCGCAGGGATGCGGCTTCTTCATGCGAACGATATCGCCCAGGCTGTACTGTTGTTTTTCCATTTTATCTTCTCCCCTCATGAGGTGATTTACTATGAAAGTTGCCATCCTACAGATGGCAGTCGCATTCGGCGAGCCCCAAAAGAATATCGCAAACCTCTATCGCATGGCAGAAGACGCCATGAAGAGCCGCCCCGATGTCCTGCTGCTGCCGGAGCTCTGGCCGGTAGGCTTTTATCCGCAGCCAATCCGAGACTACGCCGATCCCGACGGCAGGCAGATGCGCGACACCCTAGCCAAACTTTCCAATCATTATCAGGTCAATATCGTCGGGGGTACCGTAGCCAACGCCATCGGCAAACAGGTCTTCAATACCTGCTATGTCTTTGACCGCAACGGCCAGCTGGCCGCGACCTACCATAAAGCCCACCTCTTCACCCCCAGTGGCGAAGCCGAGGATTTCGAACCGGGAAACAGTCTCGTGACGGTTACCCTCGATGGGGTAAAATGCGGCATTGCCGTCTGCTATGATATCCGTTTCCCCGAATTCACCCGCCAGCTGACCTTAGCCGGCATCAATGTACTCTTCCTGCCAGCCGCCTGGCCACAGACCCGGCTGTTCCACTGGCAGACGCTGATTCGCGCCCGCGCCATCGAAAACCAAATTTTCATCGCGGCCTGCAACGAAGCGGGACTCGGCCCTCATGACACCCCGCTAGCCGGACACTCGGCCATCATTGACCCCTGGGGGGAAATCCTCACCGAAGCCGGCGAGGAGGAATGTATCCTGCAGGGAAATCTGCGACCAGCCATCCGCACCCAGATAAAAGAATCCATGGATGTTCTTGCAGACCGCCGCGAAACATTATATCTTTCCAAGCCGAAAAAATAAGACGCAAGGAGCAGACAGCCTGCTCCTTGCGTCTTATTTTACGTTATAAAAAAGGGAACGTCAATATAGGGGAAAGCTCGTGAAGCAGGGATTACGCTTCACAAGCATCGAGGGCAATCAACTCCTGCTCCGACAGCAGGAAGGTGTTCATCGCCGCGGCAACATCTTTGCAAAAAGCCGATACACTGTAGCGGCGCACATCGCGAAGATGGTCATAAAGCCAGGCGAGAATGTGTTCTTTCAAAAACCATTGATAGGTGCAATAGAGGCCATCGGCCTCCTTGGTCTGAAGCGATGGCAGACCAGCCAAGGTCTCCAAAAGCTTGCTCACAAAGGCAAGGGAATAAAAGATATGGCCGTCCAAGGCATCATCTTCCTCCGCGGACGCCATGCCAGCCTCCACGCAAGCACTGCGCACCAGCAGATTTTCCGATTCAATCAGCTGCGGATTGACCTTATGATAAAACGCCTCAAACGGTGGTGCCAAAAGCGTGCACGGCCCAAGGAAGAGCCGATTGTAATCATAGGCACTATCGACATCGATTTTCGGCACAACGACCCGTCCCGGCAGCAGCTCACCAATATGCTGTGCTGCTGCCTTGCCCGAGCGCAGGACCCCCGAATAATACTCGGACAACTCGCGGTATATCTCTGCTTTCTGCAGCAAGGCTTCCCTGCTTCCACACATTTCCATTTCACACCTTTTCTAAAATTTTCCGCACATATCAATTTTACTATTCATTTTACTAGAACTTTTGCCCTTTGATACTGTAGATTCCTCCAAATATCTATGATAAAAAATATATATTTCCACAAAGGATTAAACTTTAATTTAATACTTCGTCCGCTTGATGATGCGAATAGCCTGACAGGCCACATAAAAACGTACGCGATCACCGGCCCGTCCGAGTTCTACTCCTAGGATCTCCTGAATCTTTTTCAAACGGTTGCGAAGCGTATTGACATGGATAAAGAGCCGCTCGCTAGCCTGCGGCAACGACTCGTTCTCCTGAAAATAAGCCTCCAAAGTATCAAGATAGCCCGTGTTATTTTCCTCGTCGTGTTCCATCAACGGCCCCAAAGTCTCCTGTACGAAATCGTCCAGCTCCTCTGTCCGGATATGGGATAAGAGCTTCAGCACGCCGAGCTCTTCATAGCAGGTAATCGCGTTTTCCGGTTGACGGAACCTTCCCAGACTGACCGCCTGTCGGGCCTCCTGCAAGCTGCGGCAAAAATCAGCGGCTAATGGATACAAGCGCCCAATGCCAATCGAAAATGCCGGCAGATGGGGATTTTTCTCCCGAATTTGCTCCATCATCGAGCGGATAATCTTGACAAAATTCCCCTGACCGCTTGATTTCTGTCCCGAATCCGTTAGCAGTATCACCAGCTGATCCCTAAGCTGCATCGTAATCGGCTGTGCGAATCGCGAAGCCAAAAAACGGCTCCAATCATGCTCAAGCTCGTCGAGAAAATACGTCTCCTGCCCCGACGGCAATGGATGATCGAAATCAATCACCACGACATGATGCGGCCGTTCCAAATTCATATTCCAGAGTTTCCCGAGCTTGATCATCTCCTTGGAAGTCTCAAAATTATGATACAGCAAATCGTACAAGAACTGCTCCCGATGACTCCGCTGTTCCCGACGAATCTCCTGTTCGTGCCAGAGCAAAAAATTCAGATGATGCACGAGCTCATCCAAAAAATTCGTTTTCTCCAGCGTCAAATCGGCCGAATCCACCTCTAGTACCAACCAGCCGAGTGACTGTGACTTCATATACAGTCCGCGAAGCGTAAGTCCCGGGAAAGATTTCTCCTTTTTCTGCAATAGTGCCTGCCGGCGGTTGCGAAGCAAGGACAAGGCCGATTGTGATAGCGCATCGGTCTTGTAGCGGACATCCCCGCTAGGCTCGATTACCGCCAGCTCCAGCTCCAGCTGCTGGCTGACTATATTCACTTTCTCTTCTATTGTATTATGACGCCAAAGCTGATTGGCATCATATTTACTTGTCATGGATTTTCTTCCCCTCTTTACGCCAGAAACAAACAGGTTCCCGCGCCTCGATAAAACGCATCGACGGACGCGTATAACGCACCAGCGGATCCCCCGGAAAGTCAATTTGCTCCGCATTTAGGGTAATCAGCTTTAATGCACCCACTGGACATAATTCGACGCATACAGGCTTTTTCCCTTCTTTTAACCGATCGAGACAAAAATCACATTTCTCGGCTTTCCCTGTCTTGGCGTTGATATGGGGGGCCTCATAAGGGCAGGCTCCCACACAGCGTCCACAGCCAACACAGCGCTCACTGTGTTGAATAACCACGCCATTGCGCAGTTTGTCGTAACAATTCTCAGGACAGACGCGGATACATTCCGGCGACGCACAGTGATTGCACCCCAACGTCAAAAAGCCCTGCGGCCGTTCGCCGCCCCCCACCCGTTCCACATGGCGGAAGCTCTTTTCTGCCTCTGGGTGCTGACGCGCGCAGGCCATTTCGCAGGCCCGGCAGCCGACACATTTGGACAAATCTACCTCAAATCCCAGTTGATGTGGGTTCATATCCGCGCCTCCTTCCTAATCTATCTATGTTATAATGATAGCACAAAAATAGTCAGAAAGGGGAGTTTCTCATTGAACCGGCAAACCTATACCATCACCCGGCACATGTGTCCACGCAACTGCTACGACTCCTGTCCCATGCTTGCCTATACCAGTCACGGGCGCATCGACCACATAACTGGCGATTCCCTGACCCCCGGTGCCGCCAAACAGCTTTGCTCCAAGAGCAATCAAATCCTCTCCACCGTCTATCACAAAGACCGGCTCCTCTATCCCATGCTCCAGCACGAACGCGGCAGCGGGCACTGGCAGCGCATCTCCTGGGACACAGCCATCGATATCATCGCCCACAAAATCCTGGATCTCAAAGAACGCTTTCATTCCACACTGCCACTCTGCCTCAACAAATACTCGGGCAATTTTGGCCTGCTTCGCAACGCCTGCGAGGGCATGTTCAACAGTCTCGGCCCAACGACCCAGACCATCGGTACGCCTTGTTTCTCCTCGGGAATTGATGCACAAAAATTGGATTTTGGCGGCAACGTCACCTCCCAGACGCAAAGCCTCGTCAACTCCAAACTCATCCTGCTATGGGGCGTCAATCCAGCCTGGACAGCCATTCATACGATGCCGGCTCTCTACGCGGCCCGCGAATGCGGCGCCAAAATCGTCGTAATCGACCCCATCCGCACCGAGACCGCCAGCAAAGCCGATTACTACATCCAGCTGCGCCCCGGAAGCGACGCCGCCCTAGCCTTGCTGCTGCTGTGCCGCCTCTATGCCCGCCACGATCTAACCACCGAATCCAATAAAATCAAAGGGCTTGAGGAATTCCTGACGGGACTTACGAAAATTGACCAGTCAAAACTACTGGCCGCTGTTGATCAAACCGATGAAACCATCGATTTTCTCGTGGAGCTCATCGCCGCCCACCATCCCATGCATATCTGGGCCGGTTTTGGCCTCCAGCGCCATTTGCAAGGCGGCCTTACCATCCGGCTTATCGACGCACTTTCCATGCTGACCAACAACATCGGCATCGCCGGCGGCGGCGTCAACTTTGCCGACCGTGAAGCCTTCCAGCTGCCATACTTCATCAAACAGTGCCGCGACGATACCCGCTTTGTCAACATCAATCAATTCTCCCATACCCTGCAAACGTTAAAAGACCCTCCTGTCCGCCTGCTTTGGATTGCCTGCCGCAATCTATGGTCGCAGGACGTCGGCCTCCAAGAACTCCACGCCCTCTGGCAAAACCTCGAGCTCATCGTCACGGCCGATAAATTCCTAACGCCAACAGCCCAAATGTCTGACATCGTCCTGCCTGTCACCACCGAATTCGAGGACCTCGATATCTACACAGGGTATTTCCAGCAGTGGCTCGGCATCAACGAACGAGCCATCCCACCCCAGGGTGAGACCAAAAGCGACCTCGAAATCGCCCGGCTGCTGACCCGCCGCCTAAACGAACTGGCTCCAGGCACCAGCACCTTCCCCGCCCATCTCACCGATGAAGAATTTCTGGACCGGGAACTCCCCGAATCACTCTGTCTCTCCATCGGCATCAAAAACTGGCGCCAGCTGCGCAAAGGCGCCATCAAAGTGCGCCCCACGCCCATTGCCTGGGAGGGCCAGCACTTTGCCACCGACGACGGCAAATTCCACTGCTGTCCCATTCCCCAAAACCTTGTCCAACTACTCCCCTCGGAGGAAATGCCCTTCTACTTCATCACGCCACATGCACAACAGAACATCAACAGCCAGATTCACACGCGGCTAAAAGAACTTTCCGAATACCCCATCGTCTACCTGCACCCCCAACCAGCCAAACAGCGTGGGCTTTCGGAATCCCAGCAGGTTATCCTCTGGAACCAATACGGAAAACTGACCGGAATCGTCTGTTTCGACAGCAGCCTGCCTCCTGACGTCATCCTCTGTTATCAAGGCAGCAGCAAGCACGGGACCGTCAACGCCCTAAACGGCGGCCGCGTCAGCGACCTTGGCAGCCTAAGCACCGGTGCCCCCGGCGTCGCTCTCTATGACGTATTAGTAAACATCCGCAGGAAATAAAATCGTGTTATAAATCCCAAAACGCCTTCCTATAGGAAGGCGTTTTTGCGTAGCAATCAATATCTATCAAATTGAAGCAATTAGGGGCAATGACTCGAGATTTAACTTAAACCTATGTGCACGATGACTTTTATCGACGCAAACATACTCCGATGGAATATTATTAATATGTGTCTTTATCGTCCGTTCATTCTTTCGCAAAGTTCCTGCAATCTCTGCTAGTGTTGCCCCATCCTCCGAAAACAAAGCAGCTTGGAGTAATACATAACAAATACTTTTATCCGTTCGATTATCAACAGCCTCAAGCCGTTCTAACAACCTGCTGTATTCTTCTAACAATCGCTCCTTCTCCTTTAAATCTTCTTTAACACGCACGATACTCTTTTCTATAATCCATAAAAAACCTGTAATGAATGGGGTTAAATCTCCCCTATTTCCATAGGAATTTGTCTCCTCAAACAATTTATAGTACATGCGAAGCGATTTTTTTATGGTTATGGACAACCGAATTGCCACTAGCGGGCTCAAAATACGCGCAAGATAAACGGTTGGCAATTTTCGTCAACTCGTTCATTTGGCTCATCAGCGAGATAGTTGTTTGCATAAGTTCTTCCGTATAATAAAAGAACGCTGGATAGTGACGCTGACTCTTCGCAGGATGAATATCGAATGCAAGTACATGCGTCAAGGGCGAATTGTACAGCGATTGGTAAAGTTCATTCCATTTGTGCTCATCAGAATGAAACAGCGCGTTTAAATGAATACTCTCCATACGAACATCCCTTCTTATGACATAATTTCAGTACCCCAACTAGGAAAGAACAGCGTTTTTTTCCTAGTTGCTAATTTATGTAGGAAAGTGTAGAGACCCCCATAAGTTAGACCAAGGAATCTAACTTATGGGGGTCTTTTTATGGCAAAATATAGTGCAGAATTTAAATGTAAGGTAGTCCAAGAGTATTTGAATGGACATATAGGATATACTGCCTTAACAAAAAAATATGACATCCCTTCCCCAAAATGCATTCAAGAGTGGGTCGGAAAATATCGTAGAATGGGGAAAGATGGGCTTCAGCGGTCAAGAAAAAATGAAACATATTCTTTCCAATTCAAGGTAAATGCTGTAGAGTTATATTTAAGTACAGAGATTTCTTACCACGAATTGGCACTTCAACTTAATTTGAAATC
>NZ_JNKI01000020.1 GCF_000702005.1 Selenomonas sp. ND2010
GCAGCTATGTAGGCCGATTAAAGGAAGAACGAATTTTTCAAAGTATGTCTCGCAAAGGCACCTGTCTGGATAATAGCGTGATGGAAAATTTCTTTGGCCTGCTAAAACAGGAAATCTATTATGGGCATACCTATCACAGCTTCGAAGAACTTGAACGAGCTATACGGCATTACATCACATACTACAATAAGCACAGAATCAAAGCCAAGCTGGGGTGGCTCAGCCCAGTAGATTATCGTTTACGTCATGCCGCAGCATAAAAACCGGTAGCCGCAAATAATTGCTACTACCGGTAAGGTCTAACTTTATGGGGTCACTACAAAAAACAGCGCTTTTTTCCTACATAAATTAGCTTCACTCCTGCAAAACTAAGAAATCCACGTTCCTTTGTTATATAATAACTTCCCTACTACGAAAACACAAGCTAACCCAAAGAGGCTGGTTCACATGCTCAAAACATGCACCAGCCCCTTGACTATGATTAAATTTTATACATTAAAGCGGAAGTTTACGACATCGCCATCCTGCATGACGTAATCCTTACCCTCAACACGTACCTGTCCTTTTTCACGGGCTGCGGCGACGCTGCCGTTCGCTACGAGATCGTCGTAGTTGACAATCTCGGCACGGATAAAGCCACGCTCGAAATCCGTGTGGATTTTGCCAGCGGCTTTCGGTGCCGTCGTTCCTTTGACGATCGTCCAAGCACGGCATTCATCCGGGCCAGCCGTCAGGAACGTCTGCAGTCCCAAAAGGTCAAAGGCCGCCTTAATCAAACGGTCAAGACCACTCTCCGTCTCGCCGAGATCTTCGAGGAATGCTTTCGCCTCTTCTTCGTCGAGTTCAGCAATTTCCGACTCAACTTTCGCCGAGATAGCAACTACCTCTGCGCCCTCCTGAGCCGCGAATTCCTTAACCTTCTGCACATACGCATTTTCCTCGAAAGCCGTTGCCACTTCATCTTCAGCCACATTCGTGACATAAAGCGTCGGTTTCAGCGTGATGAGATTCATATCCTTAATGACCTCGAGGTCATCGTCGCTCAAATCAACCTGACGGGCCGGTTTCGCCTCATCCAGAGCTTCCTTGATACGACGCAGGATTTCATCCTCGACGCGGGCTTCCTTGGCACCGGATTTCGCCAATTTCGCCACCTTCATGATGCGCTTCTCCACGACCTCAAGGTCAGCGAGGCAAAGCTCCGTCTGGATGATGTCGATATCGCGCAACGGGTCGATTCCCCCCTCAACATGCGTGATATTCGGGTCTTCAAAGCAACGGACAACATGAGCGACTGCATCGACCTGACGGATGTGCTCCAAGAATTTATTGCCGAGGCCCTCACCTTTCGATGCGCCTTTTACGAGACCGGCAATATCCACAAAACGAACCGATGCCGGCGTCGTTTTCTTGGAATCATAGAGCTCGTGGAGCACCTTGAGGCGCTCATCCGGAACCGCTACAACGCCGACATTCGGCTCAATCGTGCAAAACGGAAAGTTGGCCGCCTCAGCGCCAGCCTTCGTAATCGCATTAAAAAGCGTACTCTTGCCGACATTTGGCAGGCCGACAATACCTACTTCTAAATTACTCAAAATACTTACTCCTTTAAATCAATCAAAGCGTGCCGAAGATACGGTCGCCAGCATCGCCCAGCCCCGGTACGATATAGCCCTTTTCGTTGAGCTTCTCGTCGATGGCCGCAACGTAGAGCGGTACATCCGGATGATCTTCGTTGATGACCTTGATGCCTTCCGGTGCAGCTACGAGGCACATGAGAATCAAAGACTTCGCACCTTTTTCCTTGAGCAGGGAAAGGGCTGCCGACGCACTGCCGCCCGTTGCGAGCATCGGGTCAACGACGATAAGCGTACGCTCCTCGACATCATTCGGCAGTTTACAATAATACTCTACCGGTTTGAGCGTCTTCGGATCGCGATACATGCCGACATGACCGACACGAGCTGCCGGAATCATGTTGACCACACCATTTAACATGCCCAGACCTGCACGCAGGATGGGAACTACGCCCACCTTCTTGCCCTCGAGAACCTTGGCCTTGCATTTTGCGACCGGCGTCTCAATCTCGATTTCCTTCAGCGGGAAATCGCGGGTAATCTCGTACGCCATGAGCATAGCAATCTCTTCCAAAAGCTCACGGAAATCCTTCGTTCCCGTGTCCTTCTGGCGCATCAGCGTCAGCTTGTGCTGAATCAGCGGGTGGTCGATTACGGTGACTTTCATATCTTCAGACATTTTCTTTCTTCTCCTTTTTACTCATAAAGCTTTACTCATAAAGCGGGTATTTTTCGCAGAGGGCAGCTACGCGCTTGCGTGCCTCCTCTTTCGTGGCTTCATCCTGCGGATTCGAAAGGACCATTGCTATGATGTTGCCTACTTCTATCATATCATCCTCTTTAAATCCACGGGTCGTAAGGGCCGGCGAGCCCAAACGGATACCACTCGTGACGAACGGGGAGAGCGGCTCGAAAGGTATCGTGTTGCGGTTGGCGGTGATATTGACCTCGTCGAGCACAAACTGGGCCTCTTTGCCCGTAATGCCCTTGCTCGTAAGGTCAACAAGCATCAGGTGGTTGTCCGTACCGCCCGAGACAATACGAAAACCATTCTTCATCAAACTATCGGCCAGTGCCTTGGCATTCTTCTTGAGCTGCTTTGCATACTCCTTGAACTCCGGACGCAGGGCCTCGCCCAGTGCGACAGCCTTGGCAGCGATGACATGCATCAGCGGGCCGCCCTGGATACCAGGGAACACCGCCTTATTGAACTGCTTGCCAAACTCGGCATCGCGGCAAAGGATCATCCCTCCGCGCGGGCCTCGCAAAGTCTTATGGGTTGTCGTCGTAACCACATCAGCATAGGGAACCGGATTTGGATGCTCCCCAGCAGCGACGAGTCCAGCAATATGCGCAATATCCACCATCAGATAGGCGCCGACCTTCTTTGCGATCTCGGAAAGACGCGGGAAATCAATGACGCGCGCATAGGCAGAAGCACCTGCCACAATCAGCTTTGGCTTGCATTCCTCTGCCTGTTTCTCCAAGGCATCATAATCAATCGTCTCGGTCTCCTTCGTAACACCATACGGAACAATGTTGAAATACTTGCCAGACATATTGACCGGACTGCCATGCGTCAAATGGCCGCCATCCGTCAGATTCATTCCCATGACCGTATCCCCTGGCTGCAGCAGAGCAAAGAACACCGCCATATTGGCCTGCGCCCCCGAATGCGGCTGCACATTGGCATAAGCCGCCCCAAAGAGCTTTTTCGCACGTTCAATGGCCAGCGTTTCCACCTCATCCACGAATTCGCAGCCGCCATAGTAACGTTTACCAGGATACCCTTCCGCATACTTATTCGTCAGCACACTGCCCTGGGCTTCCAGAACGGCCTTGCTCACGATATTTTCCGATGCGATAAGCTCCAGCTTCGTACGCTGGCGGTTCAGCTCACGATCGAGCTGTGCAGCGATTTCGGGGTCAGACTTCTTCAGTGTTTCCATAAGACTCATAGGGAGAACCTCCTACAAAACAGATGATGAATGCGGACACTTGCTTCATTAAATTTTACAGTATAGCGGCAAATACAGGATTACTTCTGCTCGATTGCCATGATTTTATTTACCCGGCGCTCATGACGGCCGCCCTCGAACTCGCCTTCCACCCAGGCGCGAACGATTTCGCCAGCCGGGCCGAAGCCAACAACACGGCCGCCCATAGCCAACACATTGGCATTGTTATGCTGACGGGACATCTTAGCCGAATAAACATCATTACAAAGCGCACAGCGGATTCCCTTCACCTTGTTGCAGGCAATAGAAATGCCGATACCCGTACCACAGAGCGCAATACCGCGGTCAGCCTTGCCCGAAACGACATCGGCACAGATCTTCTCTGCAATATCCGGATAGTCAACCGATTCCGTGCCAAACGTACCGACATCCGTAACTTCGATATCGCCGTATTCCTTGAGCACCATTTTGACCTCTTCTTTCAGCTGGACAGCACCATGATCGCTGCCAATGGTGATTTTCATGCTCCATTCCACCTTTCATACATACTAATCTTTATTGTATCATAAGCCAAACGAAAAAAATAGAAGTCCAAGAATTTTTCCGTGGCGAAATAAGCGCCTTTACCCATACAAAAAAGACGCCTATTATTACTTATCGAAAAAATATTTTCTAAGGCACAACGCACAATGTGTATACATCCCCTTATATAGAATTCATGTTCTCTTTGTGATATAATAAAGTCAGGAACATTAGTTTGTGCATAATGCCAATATCCTCTCAATATCATTCATGTTATAATATAAGAAAGGAGTGCCCGATATGTCTGGTTACAAAATCAAACCTTGGGAAGAACTTACCATTACGGATGACTACATGTTCAAATTGGTCATGCGGCACAAGCGATTTTGTAAACGTCTGATTGAACGAATCCTCAACATCAAAATCAGGGAAATCAACTACCTCGAAGAGGAAAAATCCTTCAAGTTCAAATACGACAGCAAAGGCATCCGGCTCGACGTTTATGTCGAAGGCGATGATACAATCTACGACATCGAAATGCAGGTCCGCGACTACGGCGACCAAGAGCTCGCCTCCCGCAGCCGCTACTACCAGTCCATGATTGATATGGATTCACTGGCCAGAGGCGCACTCTACAAAGAACTGCGTTCATCAATAATCATCTTCCTCTGTCCATTCCCACTTTTCCACAAAGATCGTCACATCTATACATTCCGTAATCTGTGCTGCGAAGATACGACCCTTGAGCTAAACGACGGCGCTACCAAAATCTTCCTCAGCAGTCAAGGCACCGCCAGCGATATAGCTCCAGAGGTAAAAGCCTTTCTTGACTACATGAATGGCCTCCCTGTAGCCGATGACTTCATCAAAGAAATCGACGATTGCATCACGGAAACCAAAACCAACCACGAAGAAAGGGTGAGTTACATGACATACGAAATGAAAATGCAAGAAGCTCACGACGACGGCCGTGCTGAGGGACGCGCCGAGGGACGCGCCGAGGGACGTGCGGAAGGCCGCGCGGAAGGCCGTGCGGAAGGCGAACGCAAAAATCAGGAACAAACCGCCCGTGATATGTTGCGCGACAACATGGACATTCAATTAATCATGAAATACACGCATCTTTCTGCCGACCGCATTGCCGAGCTTGCAAAAAAACTCTAAATAAAATACCGACAAAATCAACAAAGCCGTGGGGCGCTATATCCCCACGGCTTTTTCTTTTACATAACGTCACTAGCCAACAGGCTAGCAACGCGCTATTTTTATCCTATACTATCCAAAACATGCTTCATTCCATCTTCCGTAATTGCCTCAGAAAAATATTTTTTGAAGCAAACTTGGCATACCGACCTGCCATTATATCCATTCTTCTCCATAATTGATTCCCACCAATCCCAGGTATTCCTTTTTCCATTCACAAAATCTTCACTTCTTATGTCCACTTCATCGTAGCATACAAACTTTTCCCCATCCTTGTATTTATGCAGACAAGCCGCACAATGTGTGTTCGTTAAAGTATCCTGTGCCTCATATTCATTTCCATCGCACCAATGCACCGCCCTCGGAAAGACTGCTACCATTTCCAATGCTGCCTCTTGGGAAATCTTTCCATCATCATACATTTCAAGCACCTTAGCCATTATAGCATCGACTCCTCGACCAATATCATGACAACTCATAATAAAACTACCTCTTTTCGTTTAAGTTAATATTTCACCAGATTATTTTATACCGTATCAGTTAATTTATCAAGCATCATTCTTAGCTAAAACAACATTTTTTTTCCATTTCTATCCATATATACTTATTTACACAAGGAGTGATTACCATGTCCCGTTTTAAAGAACTTCGCAAAAAAATCGGCCTTACACAAGAAGAACTGATTGAGCAATTCAATTTAAACTATGGCAAAAAATATACTCCTGCAGCAATCTCTCAATTCGAAAACAACAAACGGATCCCCGAGACCCATTCTCTAGCAGATTTTGCAAACTTTTTTGGTGTGTCCATAGAATACCTGCTAGGGCGCGAAGGCCCCATCTCTTCAATTAAGTTGCGCCCTGAGGAGCAAGAACTTATAAAGGCCTATCGCCGTGCCCCAGATAATATCACCGTTGCGATTAACAAACTACTTGAACCATACAGCAAAGATGGCGAGTAAATAATCATTTATCGAAGCAAGAAGGAGGCTCTACTAACCACAGTAGAGCCTCCTTCTTGCTTCTTCACGCAATCACAACAGATACGATATGTATACATCTTCTTTTATAGAATTTACGTTCTCCATGTGATATAATAACATTAAGAACATAAGTTCGTGTGTAATACTAATACCCCACCTACATTCTTCATGTTATAATATAAGAAAGGAGTGCTCCATTATGTCCGGTTACAAAATCAAACCTTGGGAAGAGCTCACCATCACCGATGACTACATGTTCAAATTGGTCATGCGGCACAAGCGATTTTGTAAACGTCTAATCGAACGAATCCTCAACATCAAAATCAAGGAGATCAAATACCTCGAGGAAGAGAAATCCTTCAAATTCAAGTACGACAGCAAAGGCATACGGCTCGATGTTTATGTCGAAGGTGATGATACCATCTACGACATCGAAATGCAGGTTCGCGACTACGGCGACCAGAAACTAGCATCCCGCAGCCGCTACTACCAATCTATGATTGACATAGATTCACTGGCCAGAGGCGCACTCTATAAGGAACTGCGTTCATCCATAATCATCTTTCTCTGTCCATTCCCGCTTTTTGACAAAGACCGCCATATCTACACATTCCGCAATCTATGCTGTGAAGATACGAGCCTCGAACTAAACGACGGCGCTACCAAAATCTTCCTCAGCAGTCAGGGCACCGCCAATGACGTAGCCCCAGATGTAAAAGCCTTTCTAGACTACATGAACGGCCTGCCCATAGCCGATGACTTCATCAAAGAAATCGACTCCTATATTAATGAAACGAAAACCAACCACGAAGAAAGGGTGAGTTACATGACCTACGAAATGAAAATGCAGGAAGCTCACGACGATGGCCGAGCTGAGGGCCGAGCTGAAGGCCGAGCTGAAGGCGAACGCAAAAATCAGGAACAAACCGCCCTTGATATGCTACGCGACAATATGGATATTCAGTTGATTATGAAATACACCCATCTTTCTGCCGAACGTATCGCCGAGCTCGCTAAGACGCTTTAAAATCAACTTACCGCAATAACTACACACAAAACCAGGTTCGTGCCATCGGCTTTTACCGATTGCACGGACCTGGTTTTTATTTGCTTCATCAACAGCAATCTCACAATCCATTTCCCCCGCAGTGCTATGTATACATCCTATTTTATAGAATTTATGTTCTGTTTATGATATAATACTTTTAGAAACACCAGTTCTTGGTCGTTAGTCCAAAACCAGTCTATATCACCACTCTAACAAAAACAAGAAAGTTTTTGCCGTTGGCAAAACCGAAATAACGGCGTTATAATAAAGAAAGAGGGTGTCTATAATGACGGAACAGCACGAACAGCTCTTCTCTGACCTCAGTGAACGGAACTACAATCCAATGAACGACGTTCTGTTCAAGTTCATCTTTGGTAAAGAAGAACGCAAACAAATCACCATCAATTTCCTAAATGCTATTCTTGAGCAGGATTTACAGCATCCTATTCAGGATATCTCCTTTACCCAAACCGAGATGTCCCCTGAAAACGAAACGGACAAGCTAACCCGCCTCGATGTAACTTGCGTTCTTGACACGTCAGAACAAGTTGACGTCGAAGTCCAAGTCGTAAATCATAAAGACATGGAACGGCGAACACTCTACTATTGGGCACAGCTGTACCTAATGACACTGCCCGCAGGCAAACACTACCGCGACCTCAAGCCATCGATTACAATTAATATCTTAAAGTTTAAGCTGCTTCCACAAGACAATCCCTACTCTATGTGGAGCATCTACAACCCAGAAACCGGCGATCGGCTCAACAAGGATTTGACATTTCATTTTCTTGAAATTCCCAAATACGCCAAAAAACCTATCGCCGAAATGACCAAAATGGAACGCTGGCTGGCATACTTTGCCAACCAACTAGACGATAAAGAAAAGGAGGAGTTATCCATGAGTGATACTGCTATCAAAAGCGCCATGCAAGCCGCTCGTATTTTCCTAAACAATACCGAAGAACGCCGCCGCTACATCAATCGTGAAATGGCCATCATGGACTACAACTCCGACCAGGAAAAAGCACGCGCCGAGGGCGAACGCAAAAATCAGGAACAAACTGCTCTTGATATGTTGCGCGACAACATGGACATCCAATTAATCATGAAATACACACATCTTTCCGCTGAACGTATCGCCGAGCTCGCTAAAACGCTTTAAAATCAACTTACCGCAATAACTACACACAAAACCAGGTTCGTGCCATCGGCTTTTACCGATTGCACAGACCTGGTTTTTATTTGCTTCATCAACAGCAATCTCACAATCCATTTGGATATTCACACGCCATAAGGCTTTTAGCGATCCTTCGCCAAACCCATCAGAAACCTCTCACAGAATATGTACGCGCACAGGAAACATTCCCACACACTTTGCTTTTACCATCAAACATACTTTCGACCAAAATGCATCTCTAACCTATACTAAAAGCAAACGAAAGGAGATGTTCCTATGAACAACATGAACAAAACCGACGAAGACAACCTCATCGCCCAAGCCGCATCCGGAGACGAAAAAGCCACCGCCATCCTCTACCATCACTACGAAGGCCTCCTCATCAAAGAATCCCGTCAGCGCCACCTTGCTGCCATGAACCTCAGTGACGAAGCCCCCGGCATCGCTCGGCTTGCCTTCTACGAAGCCATCAAAAGCTATGACGCCACCCGCGGCATCCACTTCGCCGCCTATCTCCAGCGCCAAGTCCGCGGCACCCTCTACACCGAATTCAAACGCCAGCGCCGCTACCTATCCCGCACCATTCACCCAGACCAAACCGCCACCGAAGATATAAACTTCTGGGATGTCTACGAAGACACCGAAAGCAGCCAAAGCCACGAAGAGAAAATCTGCCACCGTGAACTCCTCCGCCAAGCCATCCACCTGCTAACCCCCGCCGAAAAACGACTCCTCTCCCTAATCTATCTCTACGAAATCCCTCAAAAGCAAATCGCCAGCCTCCTCCACATCACCCACCAAAGCATAACCAAAGCAAAACAGCGCCTCCTGAAACACCTCCGCCAAGCCATCTGCCAGCCAAAACTTGCAATCGAATAAAAAGCTCCTACCAATATATGTATACACGCCGCCCTATAGAATTATGTTTGCCATATGATATAACAGCACAATGAAATGAAAATATAAGAAGTTCACGACGATGGCCGGACTGGAGGCCGCAGTGAAGACCACACCGTGGGATTGCTCTTAGCCATTCGCAACCTAATGGCCGCACAAAACCTCAGTGTCCAAGAAGCCATGGATATCCTCAACCTTCCTGAGGAAACAAAGAAGACACTATTACCACAAATATAAACGGATCATACACCCCAAAGAGTCGTGGGCACTGCATCTCCACGGTAACCGCAAAACCATCCAGTATGTCCCAGAATGAAAACGAGGATAATCGCATCAGCGATTATCCTCAAAGTTTTATTTGCATTATCTGTCAGCTCTTTCTCCAGAGCAAACAATTCATTGATTCTCTTTATGGCCTGTCCACTGATGGACGCATCTGCCTCTTCCTGGCTGAGGCCTTGGGGCAGAGCATTTGTTGCTGAGCCATGACAACCTTCTTCCAATATTCCATGGACTTGTGATGTTTGATCTGTTGAATTTTTATCAAAAATAAGGCCTCCCTGTGTGAAATATGGCTAAAATGACTTTTCTGGCTTTTTCATGCAAGTCATTTTAGTCAAGTATCTCATAAGTGAGACTCATTTTAAATACACTGTATTATTTTGCGGTTACCCTCATATTACTTTTAAAGCACATTTTCTTCATCATTTATTTTGCTCAAAATATTCCAACGTTCGCTTCAAACCTTCCCGCAACGTTATTTCCGGCATCCATCCAAGTCCGTTAATTGCTTTTTGATTTGAAAGCATTGAGCGGTAAATATCGCCCTCACGTTGCGGTCCAAAATGCGTGACAATATCGCGGCCTGAAACTTCACGCATGACCTTCACCAAATCCAATAAAGTCGTCTCTGTTTGAGTACTAAGATTATATACGGTATTCACATTTTCCGTAGTCATCGCCTTACAAATACCGCGAGCAATATCTCCCGCATACACAAAATCACGCGTCTGCTTACCATCACCATAAATCGTGATATCCTGACCATTTACGATGCGTTTCGCAAAAATGCTAATAACGCCACCTTCACCGCTGTCGCCCTGACGCTCACCGTAAACATTGGCAAAACGACAAACGACATAATCCAGTCCATACAATTCGTGATACAAATCAAGATATTTCTCCACGCCGACTTTTGTAAGTCCATAAAAGGACTGTGGCCGCAACTCATGTGTCTCGAGCACTGGTAAATCCGTATCCACCACATCACCATACGCAGCCGCT
Organism: Selenomonas sp. ND2010; assembly: GCF_000702005.1. Classification (GTDB taxonomy): domain Bacteria; phylum Bacillota; class Negativicutes; order Selenomonadales; family Selenomonadaceae; genus Selenomonas_A. The sequence goes on from NZ_JNKI01000020.1 coordinate 10,649, forward strand.
GTCGATGCAAAAATCACCCGTGCACCACATTGCCGCGCTACCTCTAACACATTAAGCGTCCCCATAATATTTTCCGATGCATCAAAAATCGGATCCTTTATCGAGGCATCTACCATAGTCTGTGCTGCTAAATGTACAATGACATCAAATTTTTCCTTACAGATTTTCGCCTTTACTGATGCCTCTCGGATATCCATCTGCCAGCAAGTACAAGCATTTCCCCTTGCAGGCAAATGCCGCCATGCCCCAGAACTAACATTATCCATCACAAATACTCGATGATCCACTTGCAATAACTGACGCACTAAATGTGAGCCAATAAAACCTGCTCCACCAGTCAGAAATACTTTCATACGTGATCTTCCTCATCAAACAAAACATCTTATCCATTCAAAATATAGCGAAATGATTTCATACGCGCAACACAATAACAATTCTAGCAAAGATTCATAATTATGTCTTATATTAAAAAAGTCGTTACCTGTCATATAGCTTTAGCCACAAAACTACCAGCCATTTTTTTTGGCTCATACATTTCCGGCGCATAATGAATTACTTGGGTTCCACTATCTTCAAAAGTAAATGGAACGTACAACAAATCTCTCATAGCCTCCATAACAGCCGCTTTCTTCTCCGGCTGCACATAGAATACTAGGAATCCGCCTCCACCTGCACCGAGCAGTTTACCTCCTAACGCACCAGCCTTTTTCCCTCTTTCATATAAACCATCTATGCAATCTGTTGTAATCGCCCCACCAGTCTGCCTTTTAAGTCTCCACGTATTATCAAGAAGCCTTCCAAAATCATCTAGATTACAATGTTTATCCTCAAGCACCTTTTCCGCTTCATCCACAAGATCATACATCTGTTGTAACTGCTTAATTTTATCAGCATATCCATCAGCATTAGCCTTCTGCATTTCTGAGCTAAAACGAGTAAATCCCGTAAAAAACATTAAAAGATTTTCATTCAATTTTCGTTTTCTATCAGGATGAATGATGATAGGTTTTACATCATACGTCCCATTTCTATTGAACTCAATACGATTCATTCCGCCAAAACTAGCTGCAATTTGATCCTGCCATCCACCAGCTTCTTGACACAGTTCACGTTCAAGATATATTGCCTCATCTGCCAGCTTCTTTTTACATGTATACTTGCCTTTAAGGCAGTGAAAAGCATTGAGCATTCCCACGGCAAAAGAAGAGCTAGTACCAAGACCAGATCTCGCTGGTAGATCGGCTTCATAAGTTAATCGGATTTCGTGCATATCCAGCATTTTCATTGCATTACGAATTGCTGGATGGTTGATTTCTTTAACATCCGTTACACGTTCCATCTTCGAGTATGCTAATTCTGTTGAATAATCAAAGAACCGAGGAAGATGGCGGACATTAACATAGCAATACTTGTCAAAAGTTGTTGATAAAACAGCTCCCCCGTGCTCCCTAAAAAAACTTTCTATATCTGTTCCACCACCGAAAAAAGACATCCGAAAAGGAGTTTTTGTAATAATCATTATAGCTCACCTCTTATAATTTGTGCGATATATAAGCTTGTACACTTTTAGGGATCACATTAAAGCATCTAATCAATAGTTCCTTTTCATAAATTTTCACATAACTTTTCACACTATTTCTTATCACTGAAAACTCCGCAACCGTTTTTTCTATAGATCCATAACGTTTTTTGTATTCATAATTACCACCGAGTAAAAAAATTTGTTTTTTCCCCCTTTTTATTAATTCCTTCAAATACAAATCATAAGCAATTTGCCCTGGTGAATAATTTGCAAAAACATCATCATAGGTGAGATTCTCTAAATAAACACTATCACATTGTTCACACGACATAATAATTGCTGCTATTCTACCACCAAAAGACAGACAATAAATATCTGTAACATACCAATTCCTTAAATATGATTCAGCATCCATTCTATAATCAGAACCCATATTTTTCTGTTTTAACTCGAAAAACTTTTCCGTAATAGCAGATGCTTGTCTATCATTAGATTTAATATGTCGAAAAGAATATGTCCCAAAATCATCCATCACAATTCTTTTTTCGCGTCTTATATTATATCGTCCTTTTTTTGATAATCGACGTTCTAAATCCTCGATTTTATTTGGCAAATCAATATGGAAATCATTCTTAAAATACTTTGAAGGATATGTTTCATCTGCACACACTCGCATAACTTCAACTTTATCTATGCCCGCATAATTCTTTAGCACATAGTCAATCAAAAATTTAACATCCGAATATGACAACTTCATCCCCCATACGCATAAGGTTCCGATATTCTTTTTTATTTTTAATGTAATATATAATTGATTCGGAAAATATTTTAATAATTGTACCTTACAATCATTCATTAAATCACATCGATTGTAAATAAAATTAGGTTCTACCTCATCAAACCCGTCTTTACATACTATTACTTGTTTTTTGTCAAAATTCTCCCGCCTTTCATGCATTGTCACCCCATTGTAGATATTTTTACACAAGTGCATAATCAATTTAGTTCACCCCAAAACGATGTTCTCCAATTGCTTACCGAATGATATTTTTTAAATTCATCTATTTCATCACTTGACAAACCGAATAGTTTCCTTTGTTCAATACGTTTTTTTATTTTCCATAAAAATTCAAAAGCATCTTTTGCAACGTGTATATCCCTTACTCCATACACGTTCTCCATCGCAATCGGCGTTCCTATCATATCCAGTCCCATTCCAAGGGATGACAATGTTTTATTCTTTGTTCCAACGCCAACAACCAAAGGTAACAATATTAAATGTTGATTCGATAAATATTCCTCGAAGTTTTTAGCAAATTCAGTATAATTAACCGATATTCCTAAACGCGTTACCTTTGCCAAACTGTTTTTAAGTGCCGAATACTTAACCTGACCCAAAAAAGATATTTCTATTTTGTCCTTAAAATAATTTGATTCATTACCTATTAAATCAATTATCTTTTCAGCAAGGCCCTTTGTATAAAACTCAGTCATTCCTCCAGGAAAACACAACTTTAACTTTTGATTATATTCCCATTTAATCGGAGTATAGCTATCAATCAACGATGTTACTGGATGATGTACGAACCTTGCATCCGAAGAATATGCGCATCTATAATAAGCAGCATCCGTTTCACCAACGCAAAAAACTTTCTGAGAAACAGAAGCTGCCTTTTTATCTATAGAAAGCGCTTGAAAGTACTCATATAAGCAAAAAAGTTTATTCTTAACATTTTTATGGTTTAAGTAACCTCTTAAATAAAGCATAGGGCCACTATCCATCCCTATAGTGTAAATTGTACCCTTCGCATTTTCCAAGTTAAACAGCGAACAAAAATAAGGGTAAAAAACAATTTTTGAATAGCCTTCTGCATCAATAAAATACGACGAATAATCCTTATATAATCCTTTAGGTAACTTTGATTTAAGACTCCATTTTGCATCTTTCCGAGCAATTGAACTCCAAGGCCTAAATTTCACATTTTGAGGTAAATCCGATTCAATATCATCTTTCTTATAGACAATTAAATCAACGTCATAATTGGAATCCACTGCACTTAAAATATCATTGATAAGTATAACGGTTCCACCAACTCTACCACCATATTTATTAGGCTCATATAATGAAATGAATAATATCTTATCCGAAAAAGCCATTCTTTATCTCCGTTTTGTCTTAATTGATTTAAACAATTCTTCCCACTGATTACATATCTCTACAACTGAATATTTGCCACTATCTTCTATAGCCTTCAAAGCCATCTTCTGTCTTGCTGAATCATCTGCAATTGCGTTAAGCAACACATCAGCATATCGCTGTACATTATTATTTTCCACCAAAATACCATTAATTCCATCATCGATAATATCATGTACTGTAGAATAACTATCCACTACTATTGGAACGCAACCACAGTGCTGGGCTTCAATAATCACCATCCCAAAACCTTCTTGATTTGATGCCATCAAAAGAAAAGAGCCATCAATTAAATATTGCTTTGGGTCTTGATATCCCAAGAATTTAACATTTTTAACTTTTAAATTCGCTGCCTTTATTTTCTCCTGTTCAAGATAATCGCCATCACCAATTATCTTAAAGGTCCAATCTGGTATTTTATCTTCAATTAACTTCCATGCCTCTAACAAGTATCCTAATCGCTTCAACTGAACAACTCGTCCGACGAAGACAACTTCTTTATTTTTTTTCGAAACATCAATTATTTTTTCATCAACGCAATATGGCAAAGGATTAGTAATTACACCTAGTTTGTTTTCCTTTGCTGTTTTTATCAAACACTTTGCCTCTTCTTTAGACGACTCACTCAAAAAAATCCATTTATCCGAATAAATATAGTCTCTTCTCAATTCTGGATATACTCTCAACCAACCAGCCTTGCTCCCAAACAAAAAATAGAAAATTTTTTGTTTAATGGTAGTAATATGAGGCACATATTTAATAATACTATGATGACATTTTATCACCTTTACCTCCATACCTTTCGTAGCCTTCCATACCAATTCACTTGGTAGCCACTGATTAATAATAATATCTGGAGAGAACGATAAAATTGCTTCTTTCAATCCTATCGTTAATCTTTTGTATTCACTCTTAGGAATCGTTCCATCTTTAACATTATTTATATTATTAATTTTTATATTTTTTATAGTATCTTTCAAGTATATTTCATTATCATTAGTCCTGTCCCACAAATATACTACACCAACTTCATATCCTCTTATGCATAGTTCATTTGCAAGCGTCCTTGTTACTGTTTCGCCTCCACCAAACACCGGCCAATATCGTAATAAATATAATATTTTCACTACTAATGCCTTCTCCCCTAAACACTATACCATTATAATCGCTACCTCGTTATTTTACACAACTATCAACAAATTTATCAAAGCCACTCCCACTATATTCATACTCAGCTTCATAACTTAAATCTAAAATTTCAAGTTTTTTATCATTTACGAACCTCGGTTTTGTTTTGAATATTTCACATAAACTTTCTATTCTTTTATTCGTCGCCTTCGAATACCCCTCTAGTGGTATTGTTACATATTTTTTATTAAAAATCAAAGAAAACACTGTTCCATGAAATGAATTGGTTACAACATATTCTGCATTATCTATTAAATACAACCATTCAGGAATTGTTGGATAATATTTTTTATATTTATCATCTGTTTTATCTTCAGCTACATATATCACCTTTAAATTTCTTTTTTTAGCAAACTCATATATATAGTCTATATCAAATACTTTTTTTTGAGTCAAAACCATATATAGCAAAACATATTTTTCAGAAACATTCCTTATCGGATTCTCATTATATATTTTTCTATATTCATCTGCTGACAACAAGAGTGTTGGATCAACTACCCACTCTGCATTTTTACATCCACATATCTCGCATGCTTCAATGCCACTTTTTTCTCTGACTGATACGTAATCAAATTTTTTTAGCAAAGGCTTTATTTCGGCTATATGACATTCTAAAAGATATTTTTTATCCCAACTCGCAGCATATGAAACTCTTTTTATTTCTTTATTTCCAAAATCCAAAAAATATGCATGTATAGGATCTTTACTACATTCAATAGGAGTTTTATAAAAATTCCATACTTGATCAGACCCCACTATATACATATCAGCTTCAGGAGGTTTTGTTTTCAAGCTTTCATATCCCACATATTCATCTTCAGACATATCAATATACTTACAACGAAACTGTTCAAAATTTCGTGGTAAATCAACAATTTTCCTTTTCTTAAACGCAGCATAGTAAGCACGAATTAAATTAATTGCCTTACCCACAGAAAATCTTTTTAAACTTCGTTTAGTTTTCTTATTGCTATATCGAATTAAATATGGTTCATGTCCTTTCTTTCTTAAATATTCTTGTAAAGCATAGCATTGCAAAGTCGCACCATAATTAAACTCAGTCTTCCATAATGTCAAAATACCAATTTTCATTAACATCTCACCTTTTTCATTATCTTCCTATATAAATCGCCAAAATAAATACGATTTCTCCAATAAAAATCATATAAAAAATTACATTTCTTCCAAGTTGATATTCTGACATATTTTTTCTCTAATAAACTAAAGTCCCCTTTTGAAAAGTCTTCGTAAAATTCTGCTCTATCAATAGGTTCTTTTGCTGAATTATCAATCGTAGTATTATATTCCTTAACCGTATTTATCGGCAAAATACAATAATTCAATTTATTTAGTCTCCCAAAAATTCTAGAAGCTTTTTCAGTATTTACCAAAACAAAAGATAAACCTTTATCATCATATCTTTTACCGTACAATTCAAAAAATCTTTCTCTAACGCCCCAAAAATCCCCCAAAGTAAAATCAGCTTTATGTTCTATACCTTTATATCTACACTTATAACAGCATTTTCTCATAGCATAATGATTCAAAAAGAAATATGCCCATGAATCATTTGGAAAAATTCTTCGATAAATCGCACCAGTGTCAAAAGATATTTTTAACGAAAATCTATCCCATCCATATTTTTTGTCTCTAAAGTTTACTGATTGAACACTTGAATTATACTTTTTCTCCACATATTTTACATACAACTTCCATAATCCACTAGATGTGTTGCCAGAACAAATCAAATCCGCTGTTACTAGATTAGAATATTTTTTTCCTAGAAAAGAATATAACCCTTCAATTTGACAGGTGGTACCTGTGAAGAAAACAATTTTCCCTTCTTCTAGAAAAGATTTACATCTTTTATAATTATCCCCAACATAGCTTTGAACATATTTACTTGTCTGGAATCTTTTAATATCATCTATTTTATCTGTATAGCCGTGTCGAACATTAAAATTACTATCAAATTCAGCGCCAAATACAACACCGCCTTTCTCGATTACGTATTCTGCTATCGAATAAAATACCCCCCCACTAGATGACTTTAATCGAATAGTATCATTTTCTAAATACGCTGAATAAAGTTTAATAAAATCATTTTTGTTGTTACTCTTATTATCATCAATAGTATTGGGGCATTTAATAGTGCAAATCCCACAATCTACACACAGACCTAAATCTATCGAAGGGTAAAGAAACCCCTCTCTATTGGTAGATAGTTTTATTGCGTCACACGGGCAACTGTTTTCACAGCATCCACACCCGGTACAAAGATCCATATCGCTTATTACTGTTTTCATCATTACCCTCTATTAAACCTAAGAAAACCTCTTAAAAAATCTTTTTCCCTTCTATTAAAACACACAACATAGAAAACAATCACCAATATAACCTCTAGCACAAGATATGTAGGAATTATCATCCATCCTTTTATTATCCATAAATACTTAATGATAATTATTAATACTATTGGTATAATGCTTGCAGAAACTAATCTAATAATTACTCTAAAAATAAACTCCTTTGTTTGAAGTCCAGTAAGCTCCGATACGATAGTAACCCCTACTAGTGTACTTATTATAGCTAGAAAAATTGCTATAACATACGCTAATATAGGATTGTCAACATAATGTACCAAAATAGTTGTAAGAGGCAAATTACATAATTGAACCCCGCCTACAGCCAACTGATACTTTTTTATTTTGCCTGTTGCATCTATCAATGAAGATAACGAATCGGAAATAGAATAAATCAATGTTTCGACCAACGACAATTGGGAAAAAACAATTGCATACTGTGGTACATAGCCTAACCATAACCACAAAATTGTATCCATCTCTGCTATAAAAGGAAACATAATTGCAAACATCAGAAAATAGGTCACTTTAGAACTAGCATATACAATATTTTTTACTCCATCGATACCATCAGCAGCATATCTTTTAACTATTTGTGGTTTTATTGCATTGCTAAAGTTAGTGTAAAAACTAGTCACCGCTGAATTAACTGATGCAGCAACCCCTCTTCCTGGAATAATCCCCGTGCCAAAAATCTGATTATAAATGACATTTATCCCCTGATTTTTCAAAGGATAAATCGATGCCCCAAACATATTCCATCCGACAAATGATAATATTTCCCTAAAATTATTTCCATTGTAATTTCTAACAAATTTAATTCTCTTGTATTTCTTCTTTCGTGTATAATAGTAAGCTGCAACAACAAATAATTCTACAATAACAAATGATGCGCTATACATAATCAATCGATCGCCAGGACAAAACGAAACAATAGTTATAGATAAAAATTTAAATCCAGCTTCAATAACTGAAATGATTGCAAAAATATGCATATCTTCGTTCGCAAGAACAATCGCAATATACGGTGTAATTGCGATTGTCATAACAAGAACGATAATTGAACTTTGATACACCAATATTGCCGCATTATATCGACCATCTGGAATGCTAAGTTCATTTAATACATACCATAATCCAACTGACTCAGTTAATAAAAAAATAATAACACAAGCGATTAAGTGAATTATTATTACTGCCGAAAAATTACAACTTAAACTCGCATATTCTTTTTTACCTAGGTCATAACTAAAAAATCTTTGACAGGCCCCAGAAAGTGCTCCACTAAATATGCTAAACATTGTTACAATACCTGCAACCACTGTATATACGCCATAATCAGTTTCACCAAGCACATAAAGCACCTGTCTCACTATATATAAATTTAAGAACAGCACTACAACCTGCCGTGTATATAGCAAAATCGTATTTTTAGCTATTTTTTTTGAGGAGTCAGTATTTTCCACTTTTCCCCCTTATTATCCTTATCAATTTCTTAAACTTAATTGCAATTCCGAACACCAGTCTAATTAATCGGTATTTAAATATAGATATCACGACATATGCTTCTGCATATGCAACTCTAGATGCCATTAACCCCCTATATCTTGCCAATCCTTCCAATCTTTTGTCATAATCTACGTAATCAAGCTGACTTTTATAGATTTTAAACAAATCCAATATTTTATCCATTTCTGAACTTATATCAAGATAATCCGTAACTCTTGGCAATAAGGCCCACACTTCATACAGTGCAATTTTAAGAGACTTTTTATGTTTCTTTTTTAACAGAGCATTAGTAAACGTATAAGTCACCCACCTATGCTCTTCATGATTTTCTAAAAAACCTGGAATGAAAATATAGTCATATTTACTTAAATCTATTTTATCAATTATTTTTTCCATAGACTCATTCAACTGAGCAATAAATGGAAAATCATCTCCATATGTGGAATTAATATAGGTATTGTTCACTTTCAGCAGTTTCATAACTTCATACCATTCATTAATTCTCATTCTATTACGTTCTTCTGCAGACACTCTACCATCTATAGATGGTATTCCTGACGAACTTACGCAAATCGTGTCTACATTCTCTCCGTACTTTACTAACAAACCACCCGTTCCTAACAAATCATCATCAGGATGTGGTATTATGACCAACAAACATTTATTATAAAAATCATTATTAAAGATCATTTTCTCTATCCTCAAAAAAAGCAATTATTGTTCATTAAATCAATAATCAATGATTCTCTCCCCTGCATCAAAGGTACAATATAGTACCAAAATATACTTGAACCAAGTATATACATATCAAACAACAATCTTCTTTGCCCCAAAATCAACTGCTTTCTATAAAGCTTAGTTGCATATATAATCATAAAAATAAGCCATATCTTATATATCCTAGTTGCAACATTTGTATAGAAATAAAATGGAATAAGGAGCATAAGAACCAAAGTCCCATCCTTTACAAAAAATTCATACGTCCCCCCCCTTGTCTCAACATCATCTTTGCTATAGAACAATATAAAATATCCCAATATTTGCCATAATCCAGTCACTATAAATACAGATAAATTTATCGGCGATTCGTAAGTACTAACCATCGGAATGTAACTAGATACTTTAAATAGTAGCATTCCAGAAAACACAAACATACAAACATCTATCATTATTACTCTTATAAAATGTCCTTTTATAAAAGTAATAAATAAAAACAACACAAAAAACACTGATAAAAAATGAAACTGCGCCGCTACAATAATCAGCACTAAAAAAATTATTATATTTATGTATTTTTTTATAGTATTTTTCTTACAATTATATATTCTTTTATAAAACCAGTACAATGCCACAACAATAACGCATGTTGCCATCATCGTTTTAAGTTGCCAGCCATTCTCTATATATACAAATACAGATATCATGCTCAAGACATACGCTATTTGGTCTGTCAGCTTTGACGATATATAGCATATCAACATCAGCGAAATTGCTGTAATCGTCACATGATACAACTCAAAGCTTATTCCAAAATTATGAAAGCATATACTCATAAATGAATATAGTTTTTGTAATGAAATATCTATCATCCACTCGTTTTCATATTGCCATATATAATTAGGTAAATCCGTCGTGCCATTATATCCTCCATAAAGCAGTGACATCGCTACTATTTCTACCCACGCGACTATCTTACATTTAGCGAATAGAAATCCAAACAAAGTTATCAAAAACAATAACTGCATTTACTTTTCTCCCAACCTAACAAGATCTCATCTCTTTACTTTTATATAATTCTTAACCTTGTCCTTAAGATTTCTGTAACGAATGCTGATATATTGATTATTGAACTTCTTCTTTTTTATATTGCTAAAATCCTCTTCTACTGAATCAAAGTCAACTTCTAAATCATCAAACACATTTGGTATGATTTTATATACTGTTTTACTATGATTTACTCTAACATTCATCTTCCTTTTTTGAAGATGAATATATAAAAAATATTCTCTTTTTATTTCTTTCCCTTTCGCAAAGAATCTCACAAGTTGTCCATTATTCCATATGAATAAAGAATCCTTTATATTTTCTATTTTCCCATCACCTAAATCCAGTTTAAAACCATTTGATTTAGTATATATATCTGCTGCAAAACTTTTATCCCAAACACTATATCCATACTTTCTAAAAATAGTATTTATGTTATCTTTTCCCATAAATTCCTCATCAAAATTAAAGTTTGAATCACTCAAAAAAGCTTCTTTGTACAATTGCTTATCATTAATATTTTTCATGAACAATCTATTTAATTCATCCGTGTTGCGAATCAAACTAAGGTGTCCCAATGTGAACACCTTATCATAAGATAAAATATCATCTGTTAAAAACGACCTCATATCACCATATATTAAATCCAAATCACCATATCCCCAGTAATCATATCCTCTAACTATGTCATTAAAAATATATCCATAAGCAGGCTTATATTCACAAAGTTTGTGTACAGAATTTACAGTTGCCTTGAAATTAAATTTATTATCTATTAAACGCTTGACATCTGCAAAAGACATCTTTACTCTTTTCACATTTGGCGGAAAATCATACTCCGCATCATTATCACTAATTATTGTCCAATCAATAGTACTATTACAAGCACACGAATCGAGAAACAATTGATAGTAATTAGGAAAATTACCAAAATAAGGAATAATAATATTTATTGTTTTATTTGCCATTTTTTCCTCGCCATACATGAAAGCAACTTTTCCGTAACTGTTATACCAATTGTTTTTGTTGCTATATACATAATTAATTCTCTTTTTCTCGTGAATTTTTTTAAAAACTTAATATTATGTGCCACAAATTCGAAATAATTCGACCATTTTTCTTTTTCCAACTGTGATAAAGCAATCATAAACATTGATATATTTTTTGCCAAGTAATATTCAAACACTGAGCTTTTTTCCTTTGGCATTTCCCTTTTTATTTGCAAACACTTTTTAAAATTTTCTCTTATATCAATAATATTTTTTTCCGATATATTCTTAGTTATACTACCATTCCTTTGCCGATACGAATATGGCGTCTCTGATAAAACACTAACTTTTTTGACAGCCTTAAAAAGAAGTGCACACCACTCCATATCTTCGCTATATACATCTTTCCTAAAATAAATATTATTTTTTTCTAACACCTCTCTTTTTACCACTTTATCCCACGCACAAATATTAAATTCTCCTGCCACTACAAGTTCTTCAACAGTCTCGCTTTTGGAATGTGGAACATATTTTAGTACATCTTTGTTTCCTAGTACCTTCTTATATCCAAACACAACCAAATCTGAACGATGTTTACAAAGTAAGGAATATATTTTTTTTAAAAATGTATTATCATTCCAATAATCGTCTGAATCAAGGTATATTACATATTCTCCCACAGCCTGCTTAGTTCCAATATTTCTCGCATCTGACAAACCACCATTTTTTTTATGTATCACTTTTATAGCACTATTTTTTTCTTTCAACATATCACATATGCCGGAAGAATTATCCGTCGACCCATCATCAACAAGTATTATTTCATAATTTTTATATTCCTGTTGTTCAATACTGCTAACGCATTGCTGCAGATATCCAGCTACATTATATACTGGAACGATAATGCTAAACATCATATAATCACCTTTTTGCTCATATATCTTGATATATCCTAGATGAAATATTTAAAACACTTTTCTACCATTTCCCAATTTTTCCTTCATTCTTTTCCAGCATCTACTTATATATCGCTTCAATATATCTTTACGTTTGGCTATTGTTGCCTTCCGCATCTATATGTAATTGCCTCTGCATGGGTTATAAATCAGTTTGTGCGTAAATCATTACACACAACCCATTTTACATTCCTCAATGGCACTACCAGGAGAATAATAAAGTTATAAAATATTAAGAAACATATAAAAGCAGGCTACTTGACCCCCAAAGGTTCCCGTTAAGCAACACGAAGCCATTAAATTGTTCCTTAGAAAAAGTGTAGAATCCCTATCATTCATGACACTACAGTTTACATGGTATGTGTGCGAAGGCTATGTTTGCAATGCTTGACAGAGTCCTGCCATACAGGCGTTCTAAATCACTAGAATTTCCTTCCCTTCTATTTCCTATAACTGCGCCAACCATAGCAAAGGAACTCTAACGAAAATCCGAGCGGCTTACTAAGAGAATATTTCCAAAAATCAAAGCCATAGCTACTATCCTCACCGACTATATGAAGAATAATGCGTTTATTATGATCTTACATCCTACAAGCCGCTTAAATACAAAACGAAATATAACACCTATTTAGATGATTCATTTCACTTATTTTGAAAATATCTCCCACTATAAATAGCTGCCATTATTCCTTGAACTTTCTCCTGTGAAAAATCTTTTATTCGTAGTTTATTATATTTTCCGAACCGTTCTCTTTCAGCTTCTCTACTACATATTTTTACGATTGATTCTTTCCACCCATCATCATCATCAACATCTACTAAATACCCCCCTTTATCATATTCAATCAAATCACAATTTCCTCTAATTTTACTAACTACACAAGGCAGCCCCGAAGACATAGCTTCCATAAGAGAAACATTCAGACCTTCTCGTCTAGAGGGTAGAACAAATATATCACTCAAACGCATCAAATCATCAATATCATCACGATACCCTAATAAATAAACTTGTTTAGATAATCCCAATTCTTCTATATATTTCTTCAATCGCTCTTTTTGACCGCCAATACCAGCTATAAAATAAAAAATATTTGGATTTCTTATTTTCCCTAATGCTTTAATTATCACACGATGATTTTTATTATTATTTAATTCACCGACCGAAAACAATATAATATCATTCAAAGAACAGCATATTGGCAATTTTTTCTCTCGTAGCTCTCTCTTCTTCTTTAAAGAAAGGCCCTCATTTGTGTAAATATCTGTATCAACTCCCACGCCAGGAACATAAACAATATTGGTGGCATGAAAACAGTTTTTCACGCGACTATAATCTTCTCTATTGATAGTTATCAAGGTATCGGTAACCCATGATAATTCTCGTTCTATTGGGTAAAATAGTACCCAATTCTTTCGAGGAGCACCTCTAAAAAAATGAAAACCATGCGCAGTGTATATTACCTTCCCTCCCCATTTCTGCACATTAAAGGCCGCTGCAATTCTGGCCACGACTCCACCTACCGGAGTATGGCAATGAATTATCATATAGCGATATTTTTTTATTTGCTTTCTAAGCTTTAAACTTAAAAGCATATTTTTGCCATAAGCGAACGGTGTACGGGTAAAATGATAATCGAAAATACGCACACCAAGTGCCTGCATATCTTCAATAAACTTCTGTGTTGACATTGCCGATGTTGTATTTCCAGTATTCAAATTACAAGCCACATGCACCTCATAACCTAGCTTTTGCAATGTGTCGATATTACCACGATTAAATTGGTCAATCATAGATGCTGTAGTTGTTACAAACAAAGCTCTCTTCTTTTCTACATTGTTTTCATTTTCTGCCCTTACTTTCAGATAAACACTTTGAGCCACAGCAATTATTCTCCCTTTTTGTATAAAATTAATGAATATCCCGTGCTAATTAATCCTCCTATGATAAAACCAACAACTACCACTAACATCATTCTAGGGCCTGAAGGATTTTTAGGTAAATTGGCTGAATCGATGATCTGGATATCCATGCTTTCCATGGCTTCCTGGATTTTGTCCTGTTCGCACTGCTGGACGAGGCTGGTGTAGATTTGCTGTTTGATTTTCGCGTCGCTTTCGAGTTTAATGTAGTCCATGACGGCTTCTGGGAGCTGCGAGATTTCTGTTTCTTTCTCGGCTTTTTTCTCCTTGATAGCCGCTTCACTAGCGCTGGCGGCGCTGGCCTGTGCCTGGGCTACCGCCTGGTTCTTTAATAGTTCCATCTGGGCGCTGTTGAGGCTGGCGGCGTTGGAGTTTACGACGGCACCGACTTCATCGGATAACGACTGGCTGAGCTGATTCAGCTGACGCTGTGCCGCGATGACAGACGGATGATTGTCGGTATATTTCTGGCGCAGGCCGACGAGTTCTACCTCCTTGGCGACAATCTGCGCACGGATGCTCTGGACGGTGCTGTTATCGTTGATGTTGTAGCTAGCGGCTCCAGCTTTCTGTTCGCCGAGTTTCTGGGTAGCTACATCGTACTGGGCCTGGGCCGATTTCTGTGCTACCTGCATCTCACCGATGGTTTTGTCGTAGGCATTGAGCTGCTCGATAGCGAGCTTGGCCTGGTCATTGGGGCTATAGAGTTTGTGCTCTTTCTGGAAAGCAGCCAGTTTTGCTGCCGCATCGTCGGCTTCTTGCTTCGCATTTTCGATGCGCTCGTTGAGGAATCGCACCAATAGGCTCTGCGTCTGCTGGCTGTTTTCGGTCTGCATGGTCAGGAAGTTATCCACGACTCCCTGCGAGATCATCTGGGCCTCTTCTGGCGTACGGCCTTTGGCGGTTACTTCGATGAGGTTTGTCTGCTTAGTATTCTTGATGTCGAGTTTCTGCTTGGCGAAATCTTTGGCCTGTGGCTTTTTGCCATCGGGCCATTCCATCTCGTCGATAATCGGTTCGAGGACGCGGCGGCTTTTCATCAGTTCGATGTAGTTGGTTGGTGAGGCATTCGAGCTGCCGCCGCCGAGGCTGCCGACGTTTATCCCCATTGCTGCTGCCATGGCAGCAGCTCCGCCGATGTCTTTGCCGGCGCTGCGGGTCTGGACGAGTGTCGTGGACTCGTACTGTTTTGGCAGCATAAAGGCTACGATAACGGCGAGGATGGTGCAGGCGGCGATGATGCCGCCCACGACTGTCTTCCGCTCGAGCATGATCTGCAGGAGTCTGCCGAGGTCAATGCTTTCTTCTTTTTCCATGTGATTTTTCTCCCCTATTTCTTCTTATATTTTAATATGCACCATTATCTATACACATCTATTGCAATTATATAATTCGTGTGTTTTTATGTCAATTTTACACACGCAAAAACGCCCAGATAATTCGATTATTTCCAATTATCTGGGCGTGTTGTTTTGCTGTTTTGTTATATCATTAGGACTTTTCTCCCATCCAGCCGGGTACCGTGCCTTTGCGCATCATGTGATTGTCGATGCGCTGCAGGATGAGTCTGGTCTGATGGAGCTGACGAAAATGGATGTACTGGGCTTCGATGAGTTTCTGCCGTACGGTAGCTACGGACCACAGCAGATGCAGGATCTTTCCTCCCGTGAGTTCGATGTAGCTGTGCCGCTTGGTTTCGGGATCTGCACGGAGGCCTTCGACATGACTGATGTTGATGTAGGCCCATGTCCGATGCTGGGTGCTGTAGCCCGGGGTACGGTATTTGAGTCCCACGAGCAGCATATCGAGCGATATCGGGAGCAGGAAGGCATGACGTGCGCCCAGGCTCGGCGCGTAGTGGTGGCCTATCAGCCGCAACGTCTTGTCCTCGTCCTCAGCATAGTGCCTGACGACATAGCTGGCTGTCCGGTGCTCCTGTATGATGCACTCTCCGCTGCTCGTCAGGATCTTGGTTCCCTCTCCACCATCCGCGGTGGTAAAAGGAACGATGGCGTTTACTTCATGTGGATGCGGATAAATCATGGATGGATTCCTCTTTTCCATTATTTAGTACAGGTGTGAAACATTAGACGCCTTGTTATTATTATAAATTGATTAAATATAAATTACAATTGTTTTTGCATTGTTTTTCACACGAAAGACTCCCCGCAATCTGCAGGGAGCCTTTCTCTATCTCAAGGGCGGCGTTGAAGTTCTTTTACCAGGTTTGCCAGCTGCTCGGTGAAGTTATCCATCGAGCGCTGGAAACGGGTTAGCAGGTAGAAGGTGACTACGATGGGGAAGCCAACGGTGGATATTGCCGTCAGGATGGTGTTTTCCATGGTCATGCGACGATTTCCTGATCGTCCACGTTCTGGATGTAAGCCTTTTTGAGGCCCACGGCCGGATAGCCGGCGACAATCAGTGCTTTCGTGGAGGTGATGGCCTCGACGAAGGCGTCGATATCTGCCTTCGTGATGTCCGCACGGGGATTCGGGACCGTAATCGTTGTCGTTTTGCCGTTGGCCAGATTCATGAGGATTTTGAGTGTGGATTTCATAATGCATTCTCCTTTCGCTATCTACGGTTACGCTACGATGCTGCTGGCATCCTGACGGATGTAGGCACTGACCGTGCCCGTCTGGAACTCGGCCAGTGCACGGGCTACCGCATAGAACTGATCGTCCGTGAGCTCGGCGTTGATGTTGCTATAGGTGCGCTGGGCCAGCTTTTCTTTGCCATCGGCCGTCTGGCCAATGACGACTTTGAAGATGAGTTTGGTGGTGTTGTCTTTGCGTTTTGCCATTTGGATTACTTCCTTTCTATATGGGATAGTAGTTTCTCGAGGAGTGGTTCCTTGCCCCTCTCACTTTTATACATGACGCGAAAAGAAAAAAAGCAGCCTTTCGGCTGCAAAAAAAAAGAACTGCGGTTGTTCAAGCCACAGTCCTGCGCTCTATGGAAATCTCATCAATTCCTTAGCTTAAAATCAGTATAGCATACTATTGCGGGAAATTCAATATTCTGCTAAGATAGAACTCGTTGCGGAATCACCGCCGATTGGAGGTGATTTTCTGTGGAACAAAATCTCATCAATTTCTTGCTATCTGTACTGGCTAGCGTAATCGGCTGTTACGTTGTCAGATGGATCGACAGATGGTAATCCGCAACTGTATGAAGATCCTCCGCCTATGGACCGTTCACCCATAGGCAAGCGTCCGTCTAAAACGACGGGCGCTTTTGTATTATTTATGAAACTACTTACAATATCCCACTTATCTATTACGCGTCAACCGTCGCCACTTTGGCTACGGGGTCGGCATCTTCGCGAACCTGACCGTTGGCTTTATATTTAATAGAAAGAACCAGCAGTCCGGAGAGGAACATGAAGGCACCCATGACGTAATAGCCGAGGTCGAAATTGCCCGTGGTGGTTTTGACCCATGCCATCATGTTCGGGCCTACCCAGCCGCCGATGTTGCCGCAGCTGTTTATGAGGGCTACGGATGCCGCAGCGGCAGGGCCAGTCAGAAAGGTTGTCGGGATCGTCCACCACACGCCCATAGCGGCATGGATACCGATAGCAGAGAGGCAGACGAGGAAGAGGGCCATGCCGAGGCTGCCCGCGTGGGGCGAGCAGGCCAGACCGACAGCGCCGACGAAGAGAGCGCCAGCTACATGCCAGACTTTATCCCCCGTACGCGTGGAGGTATAGCCGATGATGACCTGCACGACCAGAGCTGCCGTCATCGGGATGGCGATAGCACCGCCCAGGAGCGAGGTCGAAAGACCAGAGAGTTCTTTGAGCACCGTCGGCATCCAGAAATAGAAGCCCCAGAAGCCAACGACCCAAAGGAAGTAAATGAGGCAGAGTTTGAGGACTTTCGGATCTTTAAAGGCTTTGAGGACCGTGTATTTCTTGCGGCCCTGCATAGCGGCCTGCTCGGCTTCGTAGTTTTCCGTGAGGTATTTTTTCTCAGCCGCCGTGAGCCAATGAACCTGATCCGGACGGTCTTTGACACAGAAGAAGAAGAATACGGCAAAAGCCAGGGCCGGAACGGCCTCCAGAATGAAGAGTTCCTGCCAGCCATGCATGCCAAAAAACGAAGTCTCTAAGAGGACACCAGCCATTGGCGCACCGATGATGTTCGAGAGCAAAAGGCTCGTGAGCATCAGGCTCGTAGCCCGGGAGCGTTCCGCCGCCGTGAACCAGCGCGGGAACAGGATGGAGTAGATAACCGGATAGAGGCTTGCCTCCGAAGCCCCGAGCAGGAAACGGCAGAGATAGAAATGGAATTGAGTCGTCATAAAGGCCATGGCCACGCAGACTAATCCCCAGGTGAACATGATGCGGGCGATCCACTTCGTCGCAGAGAATTTTGCGGCCACCAGCGATCCAGGAATCTCGAAAATGAGATAACCGACAAAGAAGATGCCTGCGCCGGCACCGAATACCTCCGGGGTAATCCAGGGGAGGTCCTGCGTCATGGTGAGTTTGGCATAGGCCACGTTGACGCGATCGATGCAGGCAATAATGGATACCAGGAATACCGGCAGGATGATACGCCAGTCCCGTTTGCGTTTGAGTCGGTCAAGGTCCAGATTTTCCATAGATGATTCCTCCTAAAAAATAATAGCAAAAATAAATTTGCGTAATAAAAAAGTCCGTCCCGATAAAGGGACGGACGATATATCCGCGTTACCACCCAGATTCCATAGCTTTTGTCCGCTATGGCGCTCTACTACGTACTCTGGCGGCATCGATATAGTTTCTTCCTGCAATCAACGTACCATCATACGCGGCTCCTATAACGGGGAGCTGCCGTGGCCACTTACTGACAGCGATCTGCTGCCGTTCAGCGCCATGTCTCGGAGATGATTTTCTGCTCCCGCTGTACTACCGGCTTTCACCATACCCGGCTCGCTATGCGTCTCACCGTGAACATACTCTTTCTCGTCATCAACTGTGTGTTATATGTGTTTTAGCATTTACAACTTTACATACGATAATAGCACCCATATGTAAAGTTGTCAACTATTATTTCATAAAACTACAAAAATCCCGTTAAACAGCACCTAAACTGTTCAACGGGACTTTTGTTTCTCATTTCGCGCACTTATTCCGCGTTATAATTTGAATTTCGTAATCTCCTGACGGAGTTCGTGCGCCATCTTGGCCAGGCTTTCGCTGGCGTTGGAGATTTCCTGCACGCTGGCACTCTGTTCCTCCGTAGCAGCCGAAACGGTTTCTGCCTCCTCAGCGGCAGCACGGCTGGCGGTGCCAATGGTACGGATGTGGCTGACGATTTCCTCGCCGTTCGCTGCCATTCCCGAGATTGCAGCCGATATCTGCTGAACCTGATCGGATACAGCCTCGACGATCTCGATGATACGACGGAAACTCTCCCCCATGCTGATGATGTTCTGCGTACCGACACGAACCTCTTCACTGCCAGCCTGCATGCCAGCAACGGCATTTTCCGTATCCTTGCGCGTCTGCTGGATCAGTTCGGCAATCTGCTGTGCGGCTGTCTGCGAAGACTCAGCCAGTTTCCGGACTTCATCGGCAACGACAGCAAAGCCGCGGCCATGCTCACCAGCCCGGGCAGCCTCTATCGCTGCATTGAGGGCCAACAGGTTAGTCTGCTCCGAGATAGACGAAATCGTATCGACTATCTGGCCAATCTCAGCCGAACGCTCTCCCAATGCAGTAACGACACCAGTTGACTCGTTCGTGCTCTGTTCGATGCGCTTTATCTGACCGATGGCCTGCTCGAGCGTCTTGCCCCCCTCGCGGGCTACCTCAGCAGCCTCACGGCCGTGGCTGGCTGCCTGATCGGCCTGGCCGGCGATACTCTGGATGGTTTCGTTAAGCGTTTCGATAGCGCCACTTGTAGAGTTTACGGCATCCAGCTGTTCTGCTGTCCCCTGCGCGACTTTAACGATAGAGTCTGCAACTTGATTGGATGCCTGTGCCGACTGCTCGGTCGTAGAGCTCAGCTGCTGCGCCGAAGAGGAAAGGCTCTCCGAGGAGCAGTTCGCACGATCCAGTACCCCACGGACTTCCTGCCGCATAGACCGGACAGCACCAGCCAGTTGGCCCAGTTCGTTGCTGACCGTTATACGGCTCGGACGATTGCGGAAATCGCCATCTGCCAGCAGCCGCATTTCCTCCATCATAAGGGAAAGCGGGCGCATCGTGCGGTTCACTGTGAAGACAACCCCTAAAGAAATCAAGAGGATCAGCAGCACGCTGATGCCCACCATGATTTTCAGGACATTGCCCACCGGCGCAAAGAGTTCATCCTGATAGGCAATCGTAGCCATGCCCCAGCCCGTTGCTTTGATAGGATTGTAGAAGGCAATCATATCCCTGCCGTCTTTATTGGTATATTTATAGACACCAGCCTCGCCCGATAACATTTTCTCTCCGAGCGCGCGAAGCGCTGGATCGTCTTCTTCCGAGATTTTCTTTTTCATGACGGCATTCTCATCCGGATTGACGATATAAGTACCCTCTTTCGAAACAAGCAGGCTGTAACCATCCTCACCGAGTTTGAAATTGCCTACCTTTTCCATGACGGCATCCACGTAGATAGCCGCCAGGACCATGCCGACATTCTCTCCCTTTTCATCTTTGGCCAGCGCAATGGAGTTGACGATGATCTTGCCTGTTGCCTGCGAGATAACCGGCGAAGCCATGAACGAATCCTTCGCCCCCGTCATGGTCTCCTTGTACCATGCCTTATCCGCATTGTGCATTTCTTTGAAGCCGTTCTTGGTCTCGCCATAGAGTACCCCCGAGCCGTCAAACGGGCCCCAGCTGACACTATCGTAGACACCCGGATAGATTTTGTTCATGAGTGCCAGACGATATTTGTTGTTCTCGTTCATCCCTTCCGGCGAATCCTTGAGTGCTTTTGCCGCCGGGTTGCTGGCCGCGGTCTGCGTCTCAAGCATACGTGCGTCCAGCCAGCTCGATACTCCATCGGATACCTCCTGTGCATTCCGCAGTGAAGTTGTCGTGAGCTGCTCTTCAAAGGTCGAACCGACGTATTTGAAAATAACCCCAGCCATCACGACCAGGCCAATGATGACAACCGGTAATACATACATCAATATTTCGGTTTTGACTGTGCGGACTTTACCTGTTTGTTCCGATTTTCTGTGTTTGTCTGACATGTTTATCCCTCCTGTTTGCTATTCTTTACGAATGCTTTCCTTACATGTCTATTACCCGTATACTTCTTTACTCGACCAGCCATATCCTGCCTGCAAAAATAATTTATGCAACACATGTCTTCGTGGTATAATGTGTATCGGGAGTGTATACTCCTTCCTAATATACACTTTATCATTGACAATCTGTCAACCATGTGTTATTATGCAAAACATATAATACTACTAGGAATTGGAGGAAACGTGCTTATGATTAAGCTCTCTCATATAGAGAAGACTTATGATAGTCCCAGTGGCCCGGTCAAAGCACTCAAGGGAATCGATCTTGAGATTGCGCGCGGTGAGATCTACGGCATTATCGGACTATCCGGTGCCGGCAAATCAACGCTGGTACGCTGCATAAACATGCTGGAACGGCCTACATCCGGACAGGTCTTCGTCGATGGCAAGGAGCTGACGAAAATGTCTGCCAGCGAGCTGCGGGAAGCCCGCAAGGATATCGGTATGATTTTCCAGCACTTTAATCTGCTTTCTTCGGCAACGGTCTATGAGAATATTGCTTTCCCGTTGAAACTGGCAGGAGTTTCTGCCGCTAAAATCGAAGAGAAGGTACGGCCACTATTGAAGCTTGTCGGTTTGGAGGCTAAGGCTGACCAATATCCTTCCCAGCTATCCGGTGGCCAAAAGCAGCGTGTCGGCATCGCCCGGGCACTCGCCAGCGAGCCAAAGGTACTGCTGTGCGACGAGGCCACGAGCGCCCTTGACCCGCAGACCACCAAGGCTATCCTGGAACTTATCCGGGACATCAACCGCAAGTTGCAGCTGACGGTAGTTGTCATCACGCATGAGATGCAGGTCGTCAAGGATATCTGCGATAAGGTCGCCGTCATCGATAAAGGCATCATCGCTGAGCAAGGTTCAGTCATTGATATCTTTACGAATCCGCAGCAGCCCATCACGAAGGAATTCATCAGTGTACTGCTCTCGAATGATTTACCGGCGGCCTTCCGCGGCAGCATCGTCTCGCAGGAGCCGGCACCTGATGCTTATCTTTTAGTTCGGTTGACATTTATCGGCGAACGCGCCGATGATCCCGTCATCGCCGGCATGATCCGGAATTTCCCGGAGGTCGAGACCACCATGCTCTTCGGCAACCTCGACCAGATTCGGTCAACGCCATTTGGCCGCATGATTATAGGGCTCACCGGTCCTCATGAACGCGTCCAGGAGGCTCTCGCCTATCTGCAGGCAAAAGATCTCAAAGAGGAGGTGATTGGCTATGTTCACCGACATGATTCCACTGCTCACTAAGGCTTTGGGTGAAACCGTCTATATGGTGGTGGTATCCATGGTCATCGCCTCAATCGTCGGCATCCCGCTCGGCGTACTGCTGCATACCACAGGGAAGGGGCAGATTTTGGAGTCCACAGGCTTTAACAAATGCCTGGGCACCATTGTCAACGTCATCCGATCCATCCCGTTTATCATCCTGATGGTCGCTATCATTCCGCTGACCCGCATGATTGTCGGTACCGCTATCGGCACCTCAGCCGCTATGGTCCCACTGGTCATCGCCTCGATTCCCTTTATCGGCCGTCAGGTCGAGACCAGCCTCAAGGAGGTTCCCTACGGTCTTATTGAGGCGGCACAGTCCATGGGCGCTACGCCGTTCCAGATTATCTGGAAGGTTCTGCTGCCGGAATCACGGGCCAGCATCACCGCTCAGCTCACTACCGTTATCATCAGTCTGGTCGGCGAATCCGCTATGGCCGGTGCTATCGGCGGCGGCGGACTCGGTGATCTGGCAATCCGCTACGGCTACCAGCGCTTCCGCCCGGAGGTAATGGTTGCCACCGTGGTCATCCTCATAATCCTAGTCCAGCTAGTCCAGCTTGTGGGTAATACCCTGGCGAAAAAACTAGATAAAAAGTAATCCGATTACAATTTAAGGAGGCTTACCTATGAAAAAGATTCTTGCACTTATCGCGGCTCTTGCAGTCGCTACCCTTGCCCTCGCCGGATGCGGTGGCAGTGACTCGAGCAGCTCCGGCACCAGTGCCGTAGCCCAGAATTCCTCGGGTATGAAAACGCTGAAAGTCGGCGCCACGGCTGTTCCCCATGCCGAAATTCTCGAAGTGGTAAAACCGCTGCTCGAAAAGGACGGCATCAAACTGGACATTGTCGAATTCACCGACTACGTCCAGCCGAACCTTGCCTTGAACGACAAGGAGCTCGATGCGAACTTCTTCCAGCATGAACCGTACCTTACGAACTTCATGGAAGAACATAAGGAAGTCAAACTCGTAAATGCAGCCGGCATCCACATCGAGCCGATGGGCGTGTATTCCCAGAAGGTCAAAGACCTCAAGGACCTCAAAGACGGCGCTGTGATTTCCCTCCCGAATGACCCGACTAACGGCGGCCGTGCGCTGCTGCTGCTGGAAAAAGCAGGTCTTTTGAAGCTTAAAGAGGGCGCTGGCGAAAAGGCTACCGTCCAGGACATCGCCGAAAACCCGCACAATTTCAAATTCCAGGAAGTAGAGGCAGCTCAGGTGCCGCGTACCCTGGAAGATGTTGATGCCGCTGTGATCAACACCAACTATGCTATGCAGATTAACCTCGTTCCGACGAAAGATGCTCTGTTCATGGAGGACAGCACGTCCCCCTATGTCAACATCCTTGCTGTCCGCGAAGGCGATAAAGACCGCCCGGAAATCCAGGCCCTCATCAAAGCTCTGCAGAGCCCGGAAGTAAAGGCCTTCATCAACGATAAATACAAAGGTGCTGTCGTCGCAGCCTTCTAATCTTATCGCTAAATTTTAAATGCAACAAAAAAGCATGTGGAATCGCCCACATGCTTTTTTGTTGCGTTTTAGAAGTTTCGCCAATACGTCCAATGTACGTTCGTAGAATTTACTTCAAACTCATCAAACTCTGGAATCGACTGACCGTTTGTCGTTACCCAGAGGCTCTGGTTCTGACGTCCTTTCGGACTCAGCGAGCCGAGGTACATGTCGTTGTAAAAATAGAAGTGATCCGAATATACCTGCGCACCGTTATTATAGAGCGTGATATTCAGCGTCATGCTGCTTACTTTCTGGATGGAATTATACGAACCGTTGTAGAAATAGCCGTCGATATCCAGTCGATTTGCGCTGGTACGGCGAACACTGGTGGCCAGGAATTCTACGCCATTGGAAGCATCGATAATCCGCTGGTTGCGTGCAGCCTGGCGGTCACGGATGGCCTGTTTACGCGCGGCTTCGGCTTCAGCCGCACGGCGTTCGGCCTCGATACGTTTTTGTTCCTCGATGGCCTTTTTCTTGTTAATATAGGCCTTGAGATCATCGGGCAGCGCACTAAGCTGCATCGCCGTGGCAAAATCCGTCTTGGGAATCTGAATCTCGCCTGCACGTTCAGCCAAATCTTTGGTGTTGGCCTGAACGCGTTTTACCACCTCGTCTGTCCCCTTATCGAGAGGCTGATTGACGACTGTTTTGGTGTCATCGATGAGGCTTCGCTCCAGCTGAACGGCCTCAACCAGTTTCTGATTGGCATCCTTGTACTTGCTGCCAGTACGCGAAGACTTGAGGTCGCGGGCCAGTTTATCCAGGTTCTCGCCCGCTTTATCCAAGCGGACAACAAAGTCCTTGGTCGCATCCGCATCGGGATCGCCATTGAGGTCTTTCGTCTCCTTCAGGAGATTCTGCACCTCGGTGACGACTTCCTCGCCCTTGACACATTTGGCTACATAGCGGTCTTCCGCTCCGCGGACATAGGCAAAGGCACCTACGGCAACGATGAGGAGCGCTACTACGATGCCGATAAGAATCTGCGTCGTATGTTTCTTTTTCGGCGGCATTGGTCCATAGCCGTAACCCGGCGGTGGCGGCGGTGCCATGTATGGTGGCTGCTGGGGCTGTACCATCGGCTGCTGCGGCATCCCCTGCTGCCAAGGCTGCTGCTGTGGCATAGGAGCAAGTTCCCGCACAGGCGGCATGCTCTGCGTGGCATCAAGTGGCGGCATTTGCTGTGCCTGCTGCTGCAGCTCCATGGCGGCCTGCGCAGCCTTCTCGGCCTCAGCGGCCTGTTCGGGAGTCACTACCGAATCAGCGGGCTGCGCCGTCGGCTGTGCTTGTGTCTCCATCGCCGTGGTAACTGGCGGCTGCGGCTGGGTATTCTCCATCGCCTCATGATTCGATCCGTCAGCGGGCTGCGCTTCCGGCCGGGGCTTTCCGCACATCTCACAAAAATTGCCGGAATTCTTCTGGCCACAGGCACAGGTCCATTCTTGCTTTTCTTCCATTGGTTACTCCTTCCCTTGGTGCAATAATTTTGCCTTTACAATCCTTTTTACTGATTCATCGATTCGCTGCTGGGATATCTCACCGTTTTCCACGGCCTCCAGGATGCCCAGATAAGCGTCCGTTGCATAGGAATATTCATGACACATCATAATCATATCCACTCCAGCCTTGACCGACTGAATGCCGCGCTCACGTGGGCTGCTGTATTTCGCCACAGCCCCCATGTTCAAGTCATCGGTAATGATGATACCATCATAGCCGAGTTCTTTGCGCAAAAGATCTGTCACAATCGCGGGGGATTGGCTGGCCGGCCGCTCAGGGTCAAAGGCCAGATATTTCAGATGTCCCACCAAAATGAAGTAATCTTCCTCCGAGCGGCTGCTGATTATTCCCTTAAATGGCACTACATCGTTCTGCATGAGTTCTTCCCGGCTGGCCATGACCGTGGAAACATCGAGATGCGTGTCCACTGTTCCTCGGCCAATCCCCGGGAAATGTTTGAGCGCATACATCACGCGGTTCTTTTCATACCCTTGGGCCGCAGCCGCTAAGAATTTGGTTACCGATTCGGGGTCCTGTCCATAGGAGCGGCCGCGCGTGCCGCCCAAATCAGCCACGGGCGCAAAATTTACATTAATCCCCAAGTTTTTTAACTGCTGCGCGGTTCTATCCGCCCAGCCCTCAGCCTTGGTGACATCGCCCGATGCACCGATTTCCTGCTGGGACGGTGGTGGCGTGATGAATGCTTTGCCACGAACCACGGCACCGCCCTCTTCATCAATCCCAATGAATAGCGGTACTTTCTGCTCGGCCTGCTCACGAAGATGGTCCGTAAGCGCCTTTGTCTGCTCCGCCGATTCGAGATTGCGGTCAAACAAAATGATATTGCCGATATGATACTGATGCAACATAAATAAACTATCATCATTTACATCCGTACCATAGATACCAATCATGACCATCTGCCCAACTTTTTCCGGAAGCGTCATGGATTCCACGATGGTATCGACCTGCTCATCCAGTGTCTGAGCAGGTTTGTCCGCGAGCGCCTTCCCCGTATCAGCTGTCGACAGGCAACCAGCGCAGAGTGCCAAGGCTCCCATCATAAGACTCAGGGCGATTGCCCATTTTTTCTTGATCATCATGATTCTCCTGCTTTACTCGGTCGTACGGCGAATACTGATGTAGTTGACCGTATCCGTTCCCTGAACTACCGCAAAACGCAAGATACCCGTCTGTCCTTGAAGATCCGTATAGCGGTATTCGTAAAGGTCTTTGCCGCCATATTCCGACTTCATGTAGTCCGTACCATAGGTATTTTTCACCTCGCTCAGCAACGAGCCCTGATGAAGACCGCGTTTTGTCACGGCACTATCGGTCTCCGATACCAGTGAAGTGACCATATCGCCACGGGTACCGACCTCAACCGTCGGATACTTGTAAAATACCATGCCATCCTTCTGCTTGGTGGATATTTCCTGCCCCAACGTCTCGTGCATCTGCGCGACCGTCATCCCCAGGTCCATTCCGCCCAGCGAAAGATCCGTCTTCATCTCGCGGCTGCCATCCTGCTTCTTGTCCGCCGTCTGATTCGGCGCTGCCTTTTCCCCGTTTTTCGAGACCGTGCTGTAGTTGCTCGGCGCAGGCTCATTCCCAAAAACGCCTTCCCTCATCGCAAAAAATACCAGCCCCAGCACCAAAATCAGGGCGGCAATCCCCAAACCGATCTTGAGGTTTTTATTCTTATCCTCCGGCTGCTGATATGGCTGCTGATAAACCGGCTGTCCATACATCGGCTGCTGATAGTTTGGCTGTCCGTATTGCTGCCCGTAAGGCTGCCCGTAAGGCTGCTGGTTTTGCGGCGGAATCTGCTGCATAGGCGGCTGCTGTGGCTGCTGCGGCGCTTGTGGCTGACTTACCACCGGACGTGGCTTTCCACATTTCACACAGAAATTGCCCTTGTTGCCAGACTGTCCGCAACTGCAACGCCATTCAGCAGTCGCAGTTTCCCTATTCTCCATGAATAAACCTCCTAACACCAATGTCTACTGGCTTTAATGTATATTTAATAAGTCTAAAAATAATTATAACGCTATTATTCAAAGTTTGCCAAGAACAAAATATCCTACAGCCAATCACAAAACCCCCGCTGACTCCAAACAAGTCAGCGGGGGTATCTTCCCAAAACTTTTTCTCAAATCACTTTTATTTGCTGAAGAACAGCGCATGATACCCATTAATGAAAATAACGAGTACGATGAGCGGCAGGATCCAGGTCACATAGAAGCGCACACAGGTTGGGAAGGCCGTGCCTTTACCGGTATTGGCCTCCTTGATGAAGTTATCCCAGCCCCAACCATAACGGCTTGTGCAGAACGCCAGATAGACCAGCGATCCCAACGGCAACAAATTATTGCTGACAAAGAAGTCCTCCAGATCGAGAACCCCCGACCCTGGCCCCAGCGGCTGAAACCCGCTCCATACATTGAAGCCAAGCACACAGGGCATCGACAGGATAATGATGACCGGAATTCCCCAACGAATAATCGTCTTGCGGTTCTTATGCAAAAGCTCGAAGAAGCAGACGATGAGGTTTTCAAAAACCGCAATGACCGTCGACATCGAAGCAAACGTCATGAACAGGAAGAACAGCGTTCCCCAAAGGCGGCCGAAGGGCATCGCATTGAATACGTTTGGCAAAGATACAAACAGCAGATTCGGGCCGCTGGCCGGATTGACGCCATAGGCAAAGCAAGCCGGGAAAATGATGAGGCCTGCCATGATTGCGACGAAAGTATCCAGCAGGACCACCCAGATGGCTTCGCCGGTGAGGCGTTTGGTCTTGCCGATGTAACTGCCGAAAATCGCTAAGGCGCCAATGCCGATGGACAACGTAAAGAAAGCCTGGCCCATCGCCGCAAAGATGACTTCCTTAATCCCGAATTCCATCAGCCGTCCGAAATCCGGATACAAGTAGTAGTGCAAGCCCTCCCCGCCGCCCGGCAACAGAACACTGTTGACCGCGAGGACCACCATAAGCACCAGCAGACAGGACATCATGGATTTGGTAATCCGCTCGACACCAGCCTGTACGCCCAGATAGCAGACGCCGCCACAGAGCAGTACGATGGCTATCATATACCCAGCCATGGTAAGCGGATCCTGCAGCAGAGCACCAAAGACAGCCCCAACGCCAGCAGCATCCAGACCTTCCATGCCGCCCGAAGCCATCTTATAAAGATAGTAGAGCATCCAGCCCGATACTGTCGTGTAGAACATCATCAAGAGCAAATTGCCCGCAATGGCTCCATACTTATAAAGATGCCACTTCGTCCCTTTCGGTTCGAGCGCATCGAAAGACATGGCCGCGCTGCGGATACTCGCACGGCCAACGGCAAACTCCGCTACCATGATGGGGAGTCCCAGGATGGCCAAGAACACCAAATAAATCAGCACGAATGCCGCGCCACCGTATTCTCCCGTAATATAGGGGAAACGCCAGACATTGCCGAGGCCGATCGCACAGCCAGCGGAAACCAGGATAAAGCCCAGACGGGTCGAAAAACTTCCTCTTGATTCCAATAAAGCACCTTCTCTAATTAAAATTCCGTTGCGGCCGGAAATGTATCTCTTTTAGGTTTACAATGATACACTCCTATACACAATTACCTATCTATATTACCGCATCGGCTTAATTTTGTCCAGCAGGAATCGACATCCCTTCGTAACGTCTGCATAGGTGACTTCAAAATTCCCCGTATACCAGGGATCGGCCACCTCACGGGCTTCCCCGGCATATTCCAGCAGCAAGTGGCACTTTCCCTGCGGATCGCCGCCTGTCAAGCGCGATAAATCGCACATATTTTCATCATCCATGGCGATAATCAAGTCATATTCCTCGTAATCACTGCGCCGAATCTGCCGTGCTTGCCGCGGCGTAAAGGAAATGCCATGAGCCGTCAGCACCCGCTTCGTTCCTGGATGCGTATCACTGCCGATTTCATCGGTCCGGCAGGCCTTCGATTCGACAAGAATCTCCTCCGTAAGCCCAGCCTTTGCCACCATATCCTTCATCACAAACTCCGCCATCGTCGACCGGCAGATATTGCCGTGGCAAACAAATAATACTTTTTTCATACTCAAAACTTTTCTTCCTTCCTTGATTTATGAGGCTTCACTGCCTTCCCTTTTCCGTCACAGCCTAACGAGCGAGGCAATCAGTAATTTTCACTCATATAATTCGCAATTGCTAGGGCGATGTTATTGTTCACCGTACCACCGCTTAAATAGCGGCAATCCACGCCCTTTCCCCAGCGGACGTCTACCACCGTATACGGGTCATAGTTTTTGCGGCCCGGAATCAGATTCTTGCACCGAATTCCAACATGCGCATGATTGGTTCCTACCATGGCGACCGAAGAGTCATCAATTTCTACCAACCACGCACCGTCGTAGGTCTTCACCGTACCAGCTTCTGCTACGGAAACTGCAAAGGGAGCCGGCGCCATCAACGGTGCCGCAGCCAAAACGCCCCCCAACAAGATACCTGCTAAAACCTTTTTCATAAGAAATTCCTCCTTTACCAATAACCAAGGTAATAGACTCTTTTCTATTATATCGTATTTTTCCTCTTTTTTATAAAAACAAAACGCAAAATGGCATCACCACTGAAACGGTAATGAGACGAATATCTGTGGTATAATGAAAAACGAAACTGCAAGAAAGATGGTGCATATTTTATGCTTACAAAAGATATCGAAACAATTATCGCCAAGGAGCTCAAGGTACGCCCGAAACAGGTGGCGGCAGCTATCGAACTGCTTGACGATGGCAATACGGTTCCGTTCATCGCCCGCTACCGCAAGGAAGCCACTGGCTCTCTCGAAGATGAGCAGCTGCGCCAGTTAGAGGAGCGCCTTTCCTATCTGCGCAATCTGGCCAAGCGCCAGGAAGAAATCCTCGGCAAGATTGCGGAACAGGGCAAGCTCACCGACGAACTGCGTACGGCTATTGAGAAAACCACTAAACTGCAGGAACTGGAGGACCTTTACCTCCCCTATAAGCAGAAAAAACGCACCCGCGCGATGATGGCCCGGGAGCGGGGATTGGAGCCCCTTGCCAATGCCATGATGCTGCAGGCCAAGACCAAGGGCTCGGCGCTTGCGGAAGCCGCCGCCTTTGTGGATGAAGAAAAAGGCGTCAAAACCGCCGAAGACGCCCTCGCCGGTGCCAGGGATATCGTGGCCGAAACCACCATGGAGGATGCTGCCCTGCGCAAGAAAATGCGCAACCGCCTCTGGAACATGGCCATCCTCACTACGAGCCTTTGCGAGGATGCCGCCGAAGAGGATAAACAGGTACTCGAAATGTATGCCGAATACCGGGAGCCCGTTCACACGCTCCCCTCTCACCGCATCCTGGCCATTAATCGCGGCGAGAAAAAAGGCGCCCTCAAAGTGAAACTTGAAATCGACCACGAGGAGAACTGCCGCCGTATCTATAACGAAATCCACCGCCAGCCATCCATCTTTGATGACTGCCTGCGCGCTGCCATCGAGGACGGCTACAAACGCCTGCTGCTGCCGGCTCTCGAGCGCGAAATCCGCGCCCAGCTCACCGAAGAAGCCGAAGCACAGGCCATCAAGGTTTTCGGCGTAAATCTGCGCCAGCTGCTGCTGCAGGCGCCACTGGCCGGCCATACGGTCATGGGGCTTGACCCAGGCTACCGCAATGGCTGCAAGATGGCCGTTGTCGATGCCACCGGGCAGGTTTTGGACCACGGTGTCCTGCAGGTTACCCAAAGCGACCGCGCCAAGGAAGCAGCCGCCAAGACAGTACTGGCATCCATCAAGAAAAATCACGTTACGCTGATTTCTATCGGCAACGGCACGGCCTCTTATGAGACGGAGCAGTTCACCGCAGAACTCATCCGGGAAAACGACCTCACCGATGTGCACTACATCATTGCCAACGAGGCTGGTGCCTCCGTTTACTCGGCCTCGGCTCTTGCCAAGGAGGAACTGCCGGAATACGATGTCGTCATCCGCGGTGCTGTCTCCATTGCCCGCCGGGTACAGGACCCGCTGGCCGAACTCGTAAAAATCGACCCGAAGGCTATCGGCGTTGGCCAGTACCAGCACGATGTCAATCAGAAGGAACTTTCCCAGACGCTTGACGCTACCATCGAAAGTGCCGTCAACCATGTCGGCGTCGACCTCAACACGGCTTCTGCCGCACTTTTAAAGCATATCGCCGGCATCAACAGCACCATTGCCAATAACATCGTTGCCTACCGTAACGAAAACGGCACGTTTATGAGCCGCCGCCAACTGCTCAAAGTTCCTCGTCTTGGCCCCGCTGCCTTTACCCAGTGTGCCGGTTTTCTGCGCATTGCCGGCGCAAAATCGCCGCTGGATAACACGCCGGTCCATCCGGAATCCTATAAACTGGCGGAAGCCATCCTCGAAAAACTCGGCTTTGACCTGCAGGATCTGTCCGACAAGGATCAGCTGGCTATGCTGGCCGCCAAAAGCAAACTGGTCGATATCACCAAACTCGCCAAAGAACTGGATGCCGGTGAACCAACGGTCAAGGATATTCTCGATGCACTGGTTAAACCTGGCCGCGACCCACGTGAGGATCTGCCCGCACCGCTGACCCGTCAAGCGATTGTCAAGCTGTCCGATATCAAACCGGGCACCATCATGCGCGGCACCGTGCGCAATATCACGGACTTTGGCGCCTTTGTCGACATCGGCCTGCATCAGGACGGCCTCATCCACATTTCCGAACTGTCCAAAAAACGCGTCAAGCATCCGCTTGATGTTCTGTCTATCGGTGACGTCCTGAACGTCATGGTCATCAGCATTGACGAAAAGCGCAACCGCATCGGTCTGTCGCTAAAACAAGTGCCAAAGGAGGCGCAAATCGGATGAGCCTGCTGGAACAAACCATCGCCATCATCGAACCGCCCAACCAGGAAATTCCTCAAGCGGCCGCCAAGCGCATCAATCAGGTAATGGAAGATGATGACCTGAGCCTCGGCGGCCTCCGCGGCCTCTTACTACGCTATCTTTCCATAACCGGAAAGCGCCATCCCCAGGCCCCAGAAAAATGCACCATCATCTGCTGCGCGGATCACGGCGTGGCCGAAGAAGGCGTCAGTGCCTATCCCCCCGAAACGACCCTGCAGATGACTCGCAATTACCTCATCAGTCAGGGGGCAGCCGCTAATGCCTTCGCGAAATACTGCGATTCTGAACTGCTGGTCGTCGATGTCGGCATCGCCGCCGATGCGCAGGACATTCCAGGCCTCATCGACTGCCATATCGCCAATGGCACTGCCAATATCGCCCAAGGCCCCGCCATGACACGAAAGCAGGCCATCCTGGCCCTCGAAACGGGCATCGACATTGCCAATCAGGTCATGGACAAAGGCTTTGACTGTATCCTGCCTGGGGAAATGGGCATTGCCAACACCACCGTCAGCGCAGCTATCACTGCCGCCTGCTGTGGGCGTCGAGCCGTAGAAACCACGGGCCGGGGAACCAATATTTCCGATGAACGCCTGCAAAAGAAGATTGGAATTGTCCAACAGGCGCTTGACCGCAACCAGCCCGACAGCAACGACGGCATCGATATTCTAACAAAAGTCGGCGGCTTCGAATTTGGCACGATTGCCGGCATTATCCTCGGAGCTGCCGCCCGTCACGGCACGGTAATCCTCGATGGTGCCAACACCAGCGCCGCCGCTTTGATTGCCCAGGCCATCGCCCCAAATTCCATCGACTATGTGATTGCCTCCCACCGCAGTGCCGAAAAATCCCACCAGTTCGCCCTCGATAAACTCGGCCTGATTCCTCTGATGGATCTGGATTTAAAACTGGGCGAAGCCTGCGGCTCCAGTCTTCTCGTCACGATGCTGGAAGCGGTACTCTCCGCATGGGATGTAATCGACAAGCTCCCCCAGGAACCTGTCGAAACGCCCTTTCATCAGGAGTTCATGCGCTATACCATCCCCAAGATTACCGACAAAACCTTTGATTTCTACCTGCACACGATGCAGGATCTCGATTATGAAGCCCTGCATAACTGCCAGCACCGCATCAACAATCTGGCCAAGCCGCTCGACAGTCTCGGGTATCTGGAACAGATTGCCGCCGAGGTCGCCGGCATCATCGGCAATGACCAGCCTGAATGCGGCATGGAGCGGGCGCTTTTGGTCTTTACCGGCCGTCAGACCAATTCCCTGCAGGCTCAGCTTACGGCGGCCTTTGCTCAGCATGCCGGCGCCGATGTTACGCTTGCCCACCTGCGAGACGGCCTGCCGCCAACAGCCGCGTTCGACTTTGGCCGCGAACAGGCTGAATACCTGTCACTGACCTACCCACTTTTGGGACTGGCACTGACGGAACTCGATGAAGATGCGCCCTTTGGAACGGCGGCTATAGAGTTCCAAACCACCCTGCTGAATCCAGACGGCAGTCTTCGCTACCCGGCGGATGAGTTCTTGCAAAAGGCCCCCGAGGCCTACCAGGGCGCTATTGGGGCCATTATCGGGGCGATTATCGCCGCAGCCCATAACAGCAGTTTCATCCTGCTCGATGACGAAGCCACGGAAATCATCGCGCGCTACACCGAGCTTTTATGTCCAGAAGTCCGGCCCTATATTCTTCATGTCCAGCCGGCATTACTGCAGGCCGATATTACTCTCCCCGGTGGCATTATCGCCGCCCTCGGCCTGAACATCACCGAAGCCGCTCTGCACATGCTAAACGACATGCGCACCTTCGCCGATACCAAAGTATCCGTCTCCCAGGATGGTCCAGGAACCAGCAAACAAATTCCATAACCCGAATACAAAAATCCGGCTGACATTCTGTCAGCCGGATTTTTGCTGTGAATTTATGTTTAGGGAATTATTTAGAAGGCTTATTTTATCTCGATCTCAGTCGAGCGCTGAACTTCCGCCGCTTTCGGCATATTCACATGCAAAACTCCATCTTTGAATTCTGCTGTGACGCGATTTTCGTCGATATTGTCGATGTAGAACGAGCGGCTCATAGAACCGGAACGGCGTTCCCGCCGGATATAGTTTCCGGCCTCATCTTTTTCTTCCTTCGACTCATCCTTCTGGGCCGATATGGTCAGATAGCTGTTCTGATAGCTCAGATGAATATCTTCCTTTGTCATCCCCGGCAAGTCGGCCGTAAGCTCATAGCTACTTCCGTTGTCTTTGACATCGACGCGCATGCCGCCCGCGCTATTCCAACGGTCCATAGCCGGGAAGAAATCATCTTTGAAAAATGGTTCATCGAATACATCCCAAATCGACTGTGGACGCTCACTGCTCTTTGCGAGATTGTTTCTTGCACCAAACGGAACTAAACCAAACATAACTGTCGCCCCTTTCAAAACTGCGCCATAAGTTTCAACAGCTCATGGTATTGATTTATCTCTGGAGGTTTCCCTCTTTTCATTTCTTATTATAAATCAAATAGACAAAAAGTCAATAGGTCAAAGAAAAAAATAATAAGGACATGCCAGCTTGGCATGCCCTTATTGAGGTATATATATGAACGTTATCAGAACTTAAACTGCTTGAGTGCCTGCTCCTGCTCCGCTGCCATATGGGAAAGGGTATCGCTGGCAGAGGCAATTTCCTCCGAAGAAGCAGACTGCTCTTCGGTTGCCGCCGATACGGATTCCATATGTTCGGACACTTCCTGACCTTTGCTGCTGACTTCGGTGACCGAATCGGAGATATTCTGAGCATCCTCGTTTACCATGCGGATGGCCTCATCCATTTCTTTCGTCTTCTCCGCACCATCCTGTACCAGGTCATGGATGCGGTTGAATACGGCCTGAAGCTCCTCAACGGATTTCGCCCCAGACACAACAGCATCACAGCCCTGTTTCATGGATTCAACGGCCTCAGAGGTATCCTGCTGCATCGCGTTGATGAGCTCGGCAATCTTCTGGGCTGCTTCCTCGGACTGCTCTGCCAGTTTGCGGACTTCCTCCGCAACGACCGAGAAGCCACGGCCCTGTTCGCCGGCACGAGCCGCCTCGATGGCGGCATTGAGCGCCAACAGATTCGTCTGGCTGGCAATCTCCGAAATCGTATCAACGATTGCACCGATTTCTTCCGAGCGGTTGCCCAAACGGCCTACCATTTCGGCCGTGCTGCTGACCGTTGCCTCCACATCGCGGATTTCGCGGACGGAGGTCTCCAGTGCCTTATTGCCCTGTTTTGCCTCATCGGCAGCCGTCATGGAATTCGTCGTTACCGCATTGGCATGGGCACGCATGGTCTGAATCGAAGCATTGACCTTCATCAGGAGGTCCTGGCTTTCCTTAATCTTGTTTTCCTGTTCGATGACCAGATGCGCCGCTTCACCAACGGACTCCGCCGACTGGACCGATGCCTGTGCCGACTGCATGGACGCCTCTTTCAGATTGCCCGACGAAGAGCTGATATCCTTGATGGCATTGCTGATTCCTTTCATATAGGTACCGAGTTTCTGCTGCATATCGGCGAGCACGCGGGACAAATGCCCGAACTCATCGCCACGGTTAAGGGACAGTGCCGTACCACGGAAGTCACCATCACGGAGTTTTTCGCATACCGCCCGCATAGCATCAAGGGCATTGGTGATATTGCGCGCCGTCAAAAGGCTGGCGCCTGCCTGTACCAGCAGTGCTACCAGCGTAACTACCATAATCAGCGTAGCAGCAGCGCTGTTGGCATCGCGGCTGGCCTGCTCATGGGCCTCAGCCTGTTCGTTTACTTTCTGCTGCTGGTTGTGGAACGCATCACGCAGACCACGGGTTGCCGGCGAACCTTCCTTTTCATAGTAAGTCAAAGCTTCGGCATTTTTCCCCTGTTTCGCGAGCTCAACCGTTTGATTCATAATCTTTTTGTAATTGGCCCACTGCGCATCGATATCGGAAGTATCCTCAATCGGCATGCCTTTGACGGCTGTTTTGTATTCCGCGATGGACTTCTCGACATTGTCCTCAGCTTCTTTTTTCTGTCCTAATACCTTATTAAGACGCTCTGGATTGTCTTGCAGAGTCACTGCCTGCAGCGTCTTTACCATCATGACGCGGCTGAACTCTACTGCCGTTCCGAGTTTCTGTACGCCCTGCATCTCGTGTTCATACATGCTCTTCATCTCATTATCGGCATTGCTAAGCGAGCGATAACCGGTAACGCTGATTCCAATCATAGCTATTGCCGCTACCGCGACAATCAACATTAGCTTATAGGCCACTTTTAGTTGATCAAAACCCATAATCGACTCCTCCTAATTACACATCCCTAACATTACATCTACACACCTCTAAGATTTTACCATTACCCAAGATTGTATACTAATTATTTTTTCCTATATCATCCATAAGTTTTTCTTATGGAAATCGGACTTCTGACCCTTTTTTCCGTCGTACTTATTCTTTTTTTTACATTATGCTATTGACACACCTCATTTCTGCCGCTATAATGTAAACATATTAAACATGTATGATTTATTGTTTATAAACTCTACTATCCCACAAGCAAGAAAGAAGGTATTTTTATGACCGATTCAAAACATGACCGCGTCAAAACAGCACGTGACGAAGCTTTGCGCCAGCATAATCCTGGTGCCAGCCGCCAGCAGATGCTTCTCTGGTTCAGTGCACTGATTCTCGGTGGCATACTCGGCTCTTTCGGTATCACCGCCCTAAATGAGCTATTCAACTTTATCGCGACGGTATTCACGCGGCTTTTCCAATTTATTGCCGTCCCAACCATTGCCCTCGCGGTTATCACGACTCTTTCGTCCCTGGGCGGGAAAAAAGAGACCAAGACGATTTTCGCTCATGCCGTGACCTATACCCTGCTCACGACATTTTCGGCCGCAGCGGTTGGCCTGCTGCTCTATCTCTGGATTGCCCCGGGCAATCTTCCTGCTGAGGTGGTCGGCGCTGGTGCCGCCTCTGTACCATTGGATAAAGTCGGTTCCCTATCCTACTATGACCATATCATTTCCGTCATTCCGAACAATCTGTTGCAGCCGTTCCTGGCTGGCAATGTACTGTCGGTTATGCTGATTGCGGCTTCGGTTGGCCTGGCTCTTGCCTTTATGCCCAAAACCGAGAATCGCGCCGTTCTCATCAAAG
Source organism: Selenomonas sp. ND2010 (assembly GCF_000702005.1). Lineage (GTDB taxonomy): Bacteria > Bacillota > Negativicutes > Selenomonadales > Selenomonadaceae > Selenomonas_A. The sequence continues at coordinate 48,711 of NZ_JNKI01000020.1, forward strand.
GGCTTTACGGCGTCCAGGAATTACTGTTTACGCTTATCAAAGCCATTCTTTGGGCACTGCCCCTTGGCATCCTGGCTTTTGCCGGCCAGCTGGCCGCCCAGATTCAGGCAGGTGTCATCGTCGGCGCACTGGGCAAGTATGTTGCCGTTGTCCTTGGCGGCAATGCCATCCAGTTCTTTGTGATCCTGCCACTCTTCCTGCTGTTGCGCGGTCTTAATCCGCTTGATGTCTTCAAGAAGATGAGCCCTGCCGTAGCCGTGGCTCTCTTTACCAAGAGCTCCGCAGGCACATTGCCAGTCACCCTGGCTTCGGCCGAGCAGAATCTCAAGGCAGATACGCGCATCTCCCGCTTTGTCCTGCCCATCTGCACCACCATCAACATGAACGGCTGCGCTGCCTTTATCCTTGTCACGTCACTCTTTGTCATGCAGAATGCTGGCTTTGAATTGACGCTGGGCACGATGATTTCCTGGCTCTTCATCGCAGTGCTCGCCGCTGTCGGCAATGCCGGTGTCCCCATGGGCTGCTACTTTCTGACGCTGTCGCTGATGAGTTCCATCGGCGCTCCCATCGGTCTCATGGGCATCATCCTACCGATTTACACCATCATTGATATGATTGAAACGGCCGAAAATGTCTGGTCTGACGCATCGGTATGCGCGATGACCGACCATGACCTGAAGGGCAAGCTTGCGGAAAAAACAACCCCAATAACATCGCTCTCCTAAACCTATTTCCATAACAAAGGACCTGGATTATTCCAGGTCCTTTTTATTTCGTGTTACGAGCAGCTATTTCCTGCCAGCTATTCCGTTATTTATTTAAACATGACGCTCGACTTCAAACCGCCACAGCTGATACGGTTCCTGCTCGCCAATACTGCCCTTGCGGCGCGCAATCGAGATCTGCTCCTCAACGCTATCCACGCCGGGTAAATCCGGCAACAGCAGCCCACGGCGGTCACCGCATTGAACGATGACGCCATAGCGTTTGACATCCAGCTGATCCGGGGAATCGATAGGTTCTGGCTCCGTGAGTACATCGACATCGTAAACCAACTGGGCAAGTTCCTCCGGCGTCACCGGCGAAAACCGCGGGTCTCTCGTCCCAGCCGAAACGGCATTGTAGAGGATTTCCTCGGCCAAATCCTGACGGACCGGCTGGATGGTGCCAATGCAGCCACGCAACTGGCCATCTTTCTTGAGGGAGACGAATGCCCCCCGCCTTTTATCGGCGAAAGACTTCCGCATATCTTCCGGAATAACCGCCAGTTGATGGGTACGCACGAAGGTTTCCAAGCTGAGCCGCGCCAGTTTTACCAGCGAGTCTTCCCGATCCCTAATGGCCCGCATTGCCTCGGCTTCGCACCGTGCCAGCTGTACGCCGATATCCCGTGAATCGTCAAGCCCCCCTGGCAGGAACCAGCCCACGCCATACCCGACGCCAAATGTTCCTTGATACGACAGCAATTCGGATTTTACCTGCCGCCCATCCAGCGTCCCTGCCATAATCCAAAAGGAACGCAAGCCGCATTCCGCCGCCCCACTTGCAAGATCCACCGGCGTCAAAAGCAGCCGCAAAAAATCCCCACTGCGGAAAACCGCCTGCATCCGCGCATCGAACACAGGGCCCTCTGACGTAAATCCATAGGGACCATCTGCCTTTAGCTTATGCGACAGGTCGCCGCTGGCGATGATGAGTACCCGGCGCCCCAGTTCCTCAGCCACCGCGGCAATATGCTGGCCAAGACGGTAATGCGCCCGCGCCGGCAGACCCGAAAGGCCGATTCGCACGACAGGAACACCACGCAGATGCTGTTGCAGGAAATACAGCGGAATCATCGTGCCATGGTCTAACTCCGCATTCTTTTCCCCCAGCGTCCCCGCGGGAAAATCCTCCTCCCGGCAGCGTTTCACCAAGGCCTCGCAAAAACCGCTATCGTACGCAGTTGCTACCTGAACCTGCGGTGCCCGAAAGGCCGCAAAGGAACCGGATGCTCCAGCTCCCGGTGACACGTGAAAGTAATCGGCATACATAACCGTATGCGGGCTGAGAATCACCACTGTATCCGGCCGCAGGGCCGCCGCCCGTTCCATGACCCGCTGATAGGCCGCAATCGTTGGAGCTATTTGCTGTTCCGCGCCATGACCGACTTCCGGAACGATAAGTGGCGGATGCGGCACCGCCATCGCTGCCAAAATTGCCATCAGAATCTCCTCCCATCATCTGAGACATTCGTCGACAAGTTCCTCGTCTCTATTTTACTCCGCTCGATGTTCCGGAGCAATCATCGTGTAGAAACAAACAACGCCGAGCGCGTAGCCGATGACCATGATCACTGCCATCGGAATCGCCGTATGGTCGCCCATGATGCCTACCACTGGCATCATACAAGCACCGAGAATCATGGAGAAGAAGCCGACAAGGGCACTGGCACTGCCCGCATTATGCCCCTGCCGCGAAAGCGCCAGCGAGAAGCTCGCCGCCCCCATGACCGACAGCGGAACGACCGTGAAAAACAGCACCGCCACCGTATAGGCAATCGGTGCCTCCCACCAGAAACCGGCCAGCAGGAAAATCGCACCGGCCAGCGGAATCAGAATCGACCATTTCAGCAGGAGCACATCCGATACTCTTCCTGCCAGCCGTGCCGGCAGCATGCCAGCCAGCATCAGCCCCATTCCGATAAAGCCAAAAATCAAGCTGAACATCTGGGGCGATACCTGATAGATATTCTGGAAGACAAAGGAGGAACCGGCCAAATAGGCAAAAAAAGCACCGAAGATAAAGCACTGCAACAGGCAATGCCCCAGAAAATAACGATCCTTCAAAAGCTGCGGATATTTTTTAAAGGATTCCCCAAGATTTTGCAGCCGCTGATCCTGCGGCAAAGTTTCCTTATAAACGAGCGTCGCAAGAGCCTGCAAAATGCCGATAAATACCAGCACCACAAAGACGCCGCGCCAGCTTGTAAACAGCAGGATTTGGCCGCCGAGTACCGGGGCGAGGATGGGTGCCAAACCATTGACCATCATGAGCAAGGCAAAGAAGCGCGTAAGCTCTGCGCCCTCACAGACATCGCGCGCAATCGCCCGTGCGATGACGATTCCACTGGCCCCGGCAAAACCGGCCAGGAAGCGGAAGAACAAAAACAGTTCGATATCCTTAGCATAAACACAGCCTGCAGTCGATATGATGAACAACAGCATGCCGAGAAACAGCGGACCTTTGCGTCCATAGCGGTCACTCAAAGGCCCCGTAAAAATCTGCCCCAACGCCATGCCGATAATCGTCATCGTCAAAGTCAGCTGGGCCAAGGAGGCCGAAATCCCCAAATCCAGCTGCACAGTCGGCAGTGCCGGCAAGTACATGTCGGTCGATAAAGGTGCCATGGCCGACATAATGCCTAAAAATACCGTCAGCCACAATCGCGTTTTATTTGTCATTTGCATAATCTCTTCCCTTTCTGATAAGCGTAATGGAGCCATTTTAACAGGATTTTCTTAAATATTATATTAAAATCAAATTAATTTTTGCACGGCAATCCGCGTGATAAAACCACGCGAATCGCTCATGCTCATGTTTTCCAGAATGCTTTCCTCATAGGAAAAGTCACCAATCGAACAACCATGTTCCTTGATATACTGCCGCAGCAGACCTCGCCGCCCTGCTGCTCACCCTATTCTTCCTCTATAACGAAAACCGGATACTAAAGCAACGGCAAAATTTCGTGCCGAATCTACCAACCTATTAAGAGAAAAAAGCTCCACTGGCATCAAATCAAACCAGTGGAGCTTTCTTTCTCTTATTCGGTCTGCCCGTGGTACTCCACGCGGCGGACCTCTTTTATTTGGTTCTTTTCATTTACCATAACGACCTTGGGCTTGTGTGCCTTGGCCTCTGCTTCCTCAAAGAGCGCATAGGCCATGATGATGACCACATCGCCCACCTGCGCACAGCGCGCTGCTGCCCCATTCAGGCAAACGACGCCGGAACCGCGCGGCCCCGGTATCGTATAAGTCTCCAGCCGCGCGCCGTTGTTGTTGTCCACCACCTGCACGCGTTCATTCGGAATGATGCCGGCTTTTTCCATGAGCTCTTCATCAATCGTGATGCTTCCCATATACTGGAGATTTGCCTCCGTCACCGTCGCGCAGTGAATTTTCCCCTTTAACAGATTCAACATCATATTACGCTCTCTCCTTCCCCAGAATAGTATTGTCAATCAAACGGGTCTTGCCAATCTTCACGGCAATAGCCAAGAGAGCCGGTTCTGCCACCGTATTCATCGGCGTAAGTCCAGGGAATGAGTACAGATCGACATAATCCACCGCTGCCATGGGTTCATCCCTGAGGGTATTCTTTACGACCCGCTTCAACTGCTCCACATTGCGTTCCCCATGCTCATAGGCTTCCTCCGCCCGCTTCAAACTGCGGGAGAGCACCAGCGCCGCTTCCTTCTCCTCGGCGGATAAATACTGGTTACGCGAACTGCGGGCAAGGCCGCTTGCCTCACGGACAATCGGAACCATATTGATGTGAACGTTGAGATTGAGATCCTCCACAAAGCGGCGGATAACCACTACCTGCTGAGCATCTTTCTGCCCAAAGAACGCCTCATCGGCCCGCGCTAAATTTATAAGCTTCGTCACGACAGTTGCCACCCCGCGAAAATGACCGGGACGCTGCGCGCCGCAGAGTTTATTGGTAATCTCTCCCTCCACGGTTACATAGGTGGAAAAACCATTCGGATACATCTCCTCTGGCTCCGGATGGAACACCGCATCCACCGGTACCGAAGCCAGCTTTTCACAATCGGCTTCGAACCGACGCGGATACGCCTCATAATCCTCATTGGGTCCAAACTGGACCGGATTGACAAAAACCGAGGCGATGACAATATCGCAGGTTTCCCGCGCCTTCCGCATCAGCGTTAAATGCCCCTCATGCAAAGCGCCCATCGTCGGCACCAGACCGATTTTTTTTCCTGCTGCTTTCATTTCCTTCGCATAAGCTTGAATTTCTTTGACCGTACGTAGAATTTTCATGACTTCTCTCCTCTTTGCACGCTTAAGCATTAACTGCCTTTAATTCTTCCTTTTCCTCCTTGCGGACAAAATAATTTGCCACCAGGGAACCCGACACATTATGCCAGACACTGAAAATAGCCCCTGGGATAGCCGCCGCCGGATTAAAGTACAAGATGGCCAAGCTGGCTGCCATCCCCGAATTCTGCATCCCGACTTCGATGGCCACCGTCCGCGCCTTCCGCGAATCCAAATGGCAGGCATGCGCCATAACATACCCCAAAAGCAGGCCAAAACTGTTGTGCAGGATGACCAGCCCGAACATTAAGAGCCCAACTTCCATCAGTTTATCCGCCGACAGTGCCACCACACAGCCCACCAGCAGTACGATGCAGACCACCGATACCAACGGCATGACGGGCATGATGCGCGCTGCCTGCTGCTCCGCGAAGTGATGGATGGCCAGACCTAACAGCACCGGCGCCAAAACCATCTCAGCAATGGAAATCATCATAGCCGTAAACGAAACATTTACCCAGGCATCCGCCAAAAACCAGGTCAATGCCGGCGTGACAATCGGCGCTAACAGCGTCGTCGTCATCGTCATGGATACCGAAAGCGCTACATCCCCTTTCGCCAGATAGGCAATAACATTCGATGCCGTTCCACCGGGACAGGTCCCCACTAGAATGACACCTACCGCTAATTCCGGCGGCAGCTGGAAAACCTTCACGAGTCCATAGGCGACCAATGGCATGATGATGAACTGGGCCGCCACACCAAGGCCGACTTGCCAAGGATGCATGAGCACATTGCGGAAATCTTCCACCCGAAGCGTCATCCCCATCCCGAACATGACCACACCGAGCATCCAGGAGACATACGGCCCCACCCAGGTAAGCGTCCCCGGTGCCACTACTCCCAGCACACCAACAGCGATAACCAGCAGGGCCAAGTTATCCACCAGCATTTTGATGATTTTCTTCAAAAGAAAAACCCCCTTAAAAATATAAAATTTTCCGAGGCAAAAGAACGCATAAGCAAATGGTCCCGAAAATCAAAAACGCGCCTATCAGAGAGACCTGAAAGGCGCGCCAAAAAACCCATAATCAAAACAAAATTATCGGGAAGTCGCACGGATGTCCTCTCTGTCTCAGTCCTTAGGATCTAAGCAGTTCACAACCGAAGCGTATTCGATTTTAACCGGGAAAAGTATAACTCACCATCGTGATGTCATCTCTTGCCACATTCCTTATGCTAGCACAACCAGCCCAAAAACTCAAATCCGTACCATCACCATTTATCCACATATTATTTCCACAATCCTGTGGATATTGTGGATAACCTTGCTATTTTCCCCTAGTAACGGCTAGTTTATGCACCAAAAGCGGGGATTAATCCCCGCTTTTCTGTGGATAACCTTAGGAAAAGGTTAATTTTTCTCTAATAAATGACACAGCACAGTTTAATTCCTTTCCTTTATAATTACTCCAGATTATCAAGCAGGGATTGCATCGAAGGAGTGATTATACATGAAAGGGAATTATGTCAAAAACTATCGCAAACTAGCGGCAATACTAGCGCTCACGCTAACTGCCAACGTGGGTATCGCCACCATCGGCTCAGCCCAGGATATTGCCAATCAGCCCCTCTCCGTCAATCTAGATGGCACGATACCAGATGCCCCTGCGGAAGCAAGGCCAATGGATGTGCCACCACAAGGTCCTGGAATGCCGCCACCCCCAGTCAAGGAGCAGCAAGATGCCTCCAAACTCACAGCCCAGCTCATCAGTGATCATGAAGCGGGAACCTATGACAATCAGAACCTTACCGCATCTACCTCCGATGAAAATGCCTTCCTGGCCCGCAATGGCGCCACGGTCACCCTTACGAACTCCACCCTTAGCAAAACTGGTGATTCCAGCGACGTAGATGCCAGCAACTTCTCCGGACAGAATGCCGTCTTCCTATCGAGTAACAGCATCGCCACGCTGTCGAATCTCAAACTAGAGTCCAACGCCGATGGCGCTAATGCCATCTTTTCTACGGGCGAAAAGAGTGTGGTCCATGTAAATCACGTAGTTATCCACACCAAAAACAACTCCTCCCGCGGACTGGATGCCACCTATGGCGGCACCATCCATGCCAAAGATGTGGAAATCACCACCGAAGGCGCCCATTGCGGTGCTCTGGCCACGGACCGCGGCGAAGGCAATGTCATCGTCGAAAATGCGAAAATCGTCACCGCTGGCGAAGGCAGCCCCTGCATCTACTCAACGGGCAATATCCAGCTCACCAATAGCACCGGTGAAGCCATGGGCAGTGAAATTGCTGTCGTCGAAGGCAAAAACTCGATTGCTCTCAACAACGCTCATCTCACCGGGCATGTAAAACACGGGATCATGCTCTACCAGAGTTTTTCTGGGGATGCCGGCATTGGCGAAGCCAAATTCACGGCCAAGAATTCCATTCTCACGAACAAATCGGATGGGCCAATGTTCTATATCACCAACACAACGGCTACTGCTAATCTTGACAGCACACAGCTCATACAGGATGGCGATGTACTGATCCAGGCCGCCAGCGACCGCTGGGGCAGCGACGGGAAAAACGGCGGCAGCTTCACCATGAACGCCACGCATCAGAAACTGAAAGGGAAAATCCTCGCCAATAGCATCAGCCAGGTTACCCTGAACCTCCAAAGCGGCAGTCACTGGACCGGCTCCTTCAACGAGGACTACACCGCCGATAAGGCCAATTTAAATCTTGCCAAGGACGCCTCCTGGGATGTTACGGACAATTCCTACCTCACCACCATTAGCGACGCCGATACGACCTTCAGCAACATTAACAGCAACGGTCACAAAATCTATTACGACAAAAAAGCCAATCCAAATCTCGGCGGAAAAACCTATAAACTCCCTGGTGGCGGAAAATTAATCGCAAAATAAAAAGGGACTGTGAAAATCGCTTTTTATTGACATAAAATATAAACGCCTCCATAAGTTAGATTGATTAATCTAACTTATGGAGGCGTTTTCGGATTTATCCTCGTAATTTTTACAAATTACAGTTTATCGGTTAGCAGAGCCTCATTCGAAGCAGCTCTTCGCCGCCGCTAGGGGCAGTGCCAACACTACGCGGGAGATGTTTT
>NZ_JNKI01000021.1 GCF_000702005.1 Selenomonas sp. ND2010
CCACCTGTTCCCATACCGAACACAGTAGTTAAGCACATATACGCCGAAAGTACTTGTCTGGAGACGGACTGGGAGGATAGGGAGTTGCCAGTTAAGTTAAGCATTCACGTTTGTGAATGCTTTTTTTGTACATTCCTTTTCATTTCCTTCGAAATACGTTATCATAATAATAGTGTAACTATGAATCTTTGGGGAGAAGGGATTGATAGATAATGCTACGCCTTTCGGTGAAAAATCTCAAGCAGGGTATGATAATTGCGCAGAGTATCTATAATCGACGTGGAGCTTGCTATTTGGTAAAGGGGCAGCCGATTACCAATGAATATATCCGACAGCTTGAGAAAATCGGTATTCCAACCGTAGCGGTTACTTCTGCGAATCCAAATTTTCAGTTGATGCCACCGGAGGATATTGTCCAGGAAAAAACACGCATCAATGCAATTGAGAAGGTTTATGATACCTTCCAAAGTGTCGAGAAGCAAGGTCAGCTGGATGTGGATGCTATGCAGGGAATTTCGGAAAATATCATTTTCGATATTATTGACCGCCGTGAGAATCTTGTCCAATTGACCGATATTCGCCTTCATGATACGTATACATTTGCCCACAGTGTTAATGTAGCAATTTTGTCGGCAATGCTGGGAATGCTTTGCCATTATACCAAAAAAGAGTTATTGCTATTGACGCTTGGAGCGCTTTTGCATGATTTAGGAAAAATCGATGTTCCCGTAGCGATCCTGACCAAGACGACGGGGCTTTCCGATGAGGAGTTTTCCGTTATTAAACGTCATCCTTTGGAGGGTGCGAAGCGTATTAAAGACATGGAACTTAGTCTGCCGTCTCCCGCAATTTTAGCGGCCATTGCATCGGAACATCACGAACATATTGATGGCAATGGTTATCCACGGGGAATTCGCGGAGATAAGATCCATCGCTATGCGAAAATCGTCGCGATTGCCGATGTGTATGATGCATTGACCAGTGAACGACCTTATAAGAAGGCGTATACTCCTAATATCGCCTATAATATCATGAAAACGGTCAATCAGGGACAGTTTGACCAGGATTTGCTCAAATTGTTCTTTAATAATGTGTCCCTCTATCCCACGGGAACGGTGCTGAAGACTATCTATGGTTATGGTATTGTCAAGGAGTGCAGCTTTGGCAAAACGCAGACCCCGACAATTGTTCTCTTTGCGGATGAGGAGGCAAATATTCTTAGTGTTCCCCATACGGTTGACTTGTCAAAAGATCCAGCGGGTAATCAGGCGATTCAATTAGTCATAAACGACAATGACCTGCGTCATTTCATACATGAAGTCAATATTGACCCATCGATTTATCTGGTTTGATGAAATCTTTCGAAAAGGCCGTTTCTGTTTGCGGAGAGGGCCTTTTTTTGTTATACTAATGGGGTTAAAATAAAAGCTAAGGAGCGCGATGGGATGCGGCAAAAGCGCAGACAGAAACGCAGTTATAAGCGCGTCAAGATAGTATTGATGCTGCTGCTCGTGATATTGGTTGCTGTCATGGGAGTCGTCTGGGGACAGCATGTAAAAGAACATAATCAGGCTGGTATTGATGCGGCGGTATCCGATGATGAGATTGTCCATGTGATGATTCTGGGTATCGACAGTCGACAGGGCGATACGGGCCGTAGTGATACTATGATGGTTACAGCTGTTGATACGGATAAGGGAAAGGCAGCTTTGATGTCGGTGCCGCGCGATACGCGTGTACCCATTGAGGGACATGGCTACGAAAAAATCAATCATGCTTATGCTTATGGTGGCCAGGAGCTTACACAGAAATCTGTCGAATCATTGCTCGGCGTGAAGATTGACCACTATGTATTGATCAATACCACGGCCTTTGAACGCATCATCGATGCATTAGGCGGTGTGGATATTGATGTGGAAAAGCGCATGCATTATGAGGACCCATGGGACGATAATGGCGGTTTGGTCATTGACCTTTACCCCGGGGAACAGCACATGGATGGCAAGAAGGCAATCCAGTATGTGCGTTACCGCGATGGTGAGGGGGATATCGGCCGCATCGGCCGTCAGCAGAAATTCGTCAAGGCATGTCTGGAAAAGATGATTTCGCCGCAGATGCTGCCGAGACTGCCGAAGCTGATAGAGGAAATCAATTCGGCGGTTACGACGGATATGTCGCTTACAGAATTGCTGCAGTTTGCCAAGCTCATGAAGAGTGTCCATGATAACGGCCTTACGGCACAAATGGTCCCGGGGCAGCCGGCTTATCTTCAGGATGTCAGTTATTGGATTCCGGATATCACAGATCTAAGACAGCTCATCATGGAGGAGTTAGGTCTTGAGTTATCGGATGAAGCGAAGGCCAAGGCTCAGGCAGATGAAGAAGAGTACATGAAGTCGTTGCCGAAGAATATGCAGATCCTGGCGGAGTCTAAGAATTCCTCAGGAAAGATTCAAGAGGAAGCTGTGGCGAAAGAGCAGGATAAAAAGCCGATGAAGCCGTCGCAGATTTCTGTTATGGTTATCAACGACAGCGGCATTAACGGGGCTGGCGCAGAAGTAGCAGGCATCCTGCAGCGTAAAGGGTTTATCATTTCGGGTGTGGAAACGGGGATCACTAGTTCCCGCACGCAGACGACTATTACCACGTCTACGCGTAATACCGATGTATTCTACGGTATGCCATTTAAGTGTGTAATCATGGATGGCGGTAGCTCGAATCAGGCGGTAGTACATATAGGTGTGGATTATCGAAAATAAGCAGAGGTTGACGGAGCTAGGCTCCGTCAACCTATATTAGACGAACAAATATTCTTGAGGTGAAATAATTTTGGGTATATTGAGAGTCAATGGGCTGGCCAAGGCCTTTGGCGTGGAAGAGTTATTCCATGATGTAAACTTCGAGGTGAGACGAGGGGAACGCGTCGGCTTTGTCGGTGCAAATGGTGCTGGCAAAAGTACCTTGATGAAAATTCTCATGGGGCAAGTGGAAGCAGATGGTGGTCAGATTCAGTTTGACAGTGCGGATACCATTGGATATGTAGAGCAGCAGTCTGATTTTGGCGAGGGCACGCTCTACGATGAGTTCCGCCGCGCCTTCGATGATATCATTGAATTGGGCGAGCGCAAGCGCGCTTTGGAAAAGAAGATTGCTGTAGTACATGATGAGGAAACTATGGCTGCGTATAGCAAAGTGGTCGAGCAGTTCGAACGACTCGAAGGCTATGATTATGAGAGCAGAATCCGCCGGATTGCTTTTGGCCTCGGCTTTACCGAAGAGGATTTTGCCAAGGATGTTCAGCATTTTTCTGGTGGACAGAAAACCCGTATCTGCTTGGTCAAAGCTTTGCTGCGGGAACCGGATTTCCTGTTCCTTGATGAGCCGACCAATCACTTGGACATTCATATGATCGAATGGCTGGAAGGCTTTCTCAAGAGCTATAATGGCGGGGTGCTGCTCATCTCGCACGACCGTTATTTCTTGGATAAAGTGGCGACTCGTATCATTGAACTCGAGAATAAAACGGTTACGAGTTATGAAGGCAATTATACGTATTTCATGAAGGTCAAGACGCAGCGCCGCGCAGCTTTGCAGTCCGCTTATGAAAAACAGCAGGAACATATTCGGAAAACTGAGGAATACATCCGAAAATACAAGGCGGGAATCAAATCCAAGCAGGCCCGTGGACGTCAGAGCCAGCTCAACCGTTTGGAACGGATTGTTCTTCCGCCAGAGGACGCTTCCTTTAATTATTTCGCGCTCAACACGCCACCGGAATGTGCGCAACGCGTAGCAGAGCTCGAAGATGTATCGATGTCATTTGGCGCGCGCGAAATCTTCCAGCATATTTCGCTGTTGATTCGCAATGGCGATGGCGTAGCGCTCGTAGGACCAAATGGTGCTGGCAAGACAACGCTCCTGCGTGTACTGGTAGGCGAACTGGAATCGCCTACTGGCCGCGTGAAAATTGGCAGCCGGGTAAAGATTGGTTATTTCTCGCAGCAGCATGAGGGACTTCATATGCAAAATACTGTACTTGATGAAATCATGTATGAGTATGGCATTGGCGAAGAGCAGGCGCGAAAATATCTGGGAGCATTCTTATTTCATGGCGATGAAGTACTTCGCCGTATTGGCGATTTGTCTGGTGGAGAACAGTCCCGGGTGGCTTTTTTGAAACTCATGTTAACGGGGGCGAATTTCTTGGTGCTCGATGAGCCGACAAACCATTTGGATATTCCGGCCCGGGAGGCAGTGGAGGAAGCACTCATGGCGTATCCGGGCACGTTCTTGGCCGTTTCTCATGACCGTTATTTCCTGGACAAGGTGGCAAACTGTACCTTGGAGTTGGAAAATGGTTCCATTACGGAATATATGGGCAATTACAGCTATTACCTGATGAAAAAGGAGTTGGCTGAAGCCGAGGCCGAGGAAGAACACCTGGAAGCGGAAAAAGCGGCGAAAATCCAAGAAGCACGAGAGAAAGAAAAACGTGCCAAGGCAAGGAAGAAAGCTGGCGAGACTGGTTCTTCTGCTAACGAAGACAAGGCTAAAGCAGAGGAGAAGGCTAAGGCAGAATTAGGGCGCATCCAGAGCATGAGCGATGCCAAGCGAACGGAAATGATCCAGCGGGCAGAGGCAGAAATCGCCATGGCTGAGGCAGAACTCAAGGGGCTGGAATATCAGATGAATGATCCAGCAGTTCAGGCCGATCCCGTGAAAAGCCAGGAGATTGCTGAGGCTTATGCGGCCAAAGAAGAGGAAATCGAGCAGCGCTATGCGAAGTGGGAACGTTTGACAGAAGCGTAACGAAAGGAGCAGCAGGCTATGGCAAATTCGGAGTATCAGCAGATATCACTGGGACTACAGGACGAAGAAGAATTGGAAGGTCTTGTGGACAGCATAATTTTTGCCAGTGATGATGGACAATTTGCTGTATTTCGCCTGCGCCCGACGCATCAAAACAGCCGTGTCAACGTGACAGTGGGCTGTGAGCCGCCACTGGTGGGGCAGCAGATACATCTCAAGGGGAGTTGGATTACCCATCCCAGATTTGGCCAACAGTTCAAGGCTCGCAGCATGCGGCTTGAAGCGCCGACCAGTGTAGAGGGAATCGAACGATTCTTGGGGTCGGGCGTGATTGACGGTGTAGGTCCGGCCATGGCCAAACGCATTGTAGCGAAGTTTGGGGCGGATACGCTTGATATCATCGAGAAAAAACCGCATCAGCTGGAATTGGTGGAAGGCATTGGGCATAAGACCGCCGAGAAAATCGTGGCCTCTTATATGGACCAGTCAGAGCTACGGGATATTATGGTTTGGCTGGAAAGCCATGGCGTTTCGGGGTCGTTTGCAGCACGTATCTATAAAAAATACAGTTCCTTTGCGCTGGATATGCTGGAGAGTCATCCCTATCAACTGGCGCAGGAAATCGAAGGCATTGGCTTTGCTACCGCAGATGCTATTGCGGCCAGCTTGGGGATGACAAGGGATAATGAAGATCGGATCGCTGCTGGCATTGATTATGCCTTGCAGCAAATCTCGCTGAATGGACATTGTTGTATTCCCGAGGGGCCATTGGTGGAGAAGGCAGCAAAGCTTTTGCAGGTGGAACGGGAAAGTGTCCGGATGGTGATGAAAAAACAGCTGGATATGCAGCGGCTTTCGGTGGAATACGTGGGGGCAGATGCCTTGATTTATCCGCCGTATCTCTATCGGGCAGAAAAGAAAGTGGCCAGAAAACTTTTATATTTGCAGAAATATGCCAATCCGCTTTCGGTAGCGGATCCGGATAAGCTCGTGACTGAATGGGAGACGATGACAGGACTCGATTTGGCGAATGAGCAGCGGGAAGCGATGGCAGCGGTACTCACCCATGGCATTTTCGTGCTGACTGGTGGTCCAGGTACCGGTAAGACTACCGTAGTTCGTGGCATGCTGGATATGCTGGAATTAGCAGGACTGGAAATCCTGTTGGGAGCTCCGACGGGAAGAGCGGCAAAGCGCTTGGCGGAGGCAACGGGACGTAAGACCATGACCATCCATCGCATGCTTGAAGCGCAAGGTGGACGCCAGGAAGATGGTGGATCCCTGTTTGCTAAGGATTCCGATGAGCAGCTAGAAGCCGATGCCATCATTCTCGATGAGGTCTCGATGATGGATATTGTGCTCATGCAGCATTTCTTAGAGGCTGTTCCGGATGGCTGCCATGTCATTTTGGTAGGAGATGTGGATCAGCTGCCGGCAGTTGGTCCTGGATCGGTACTAAAAGATATCCTGCGCTCGGGAACGATTCCCAGCGTGCGCTTGACGGAAGTATTCCGTCAAAACGAGGAAAGCACGATTGTGCTCAACGCGCATGCCATAAATGCGGGACGACTGCCCGAGTGCCGTCAGACCGGGGACTTTCAGTTTATTGAGTGCCAGGACGCACAGCAGACGGCAGAAGTAATCGTCCGTCTTTGTCAGGAAACGTTGCCGGATATGGGATATAATCCTTTGACGGATGCACAGGTATTGTCGCCGATGCATCGTCAGGAATGCGGAGTAGCGAACCTCAACAAGATGCTTCAAGAAGTGTTGAACCCCAAAAGTCCCCATAAGGCAGAATTTGTCAACAGTGTGCAGACTTTCCGGTATGGGGACAAGGTCATGCAGACGAAAAACAATTATACGAAGCAGGTATTCAATGGGGATATTGGTTTTATCACAGCAGTGGAGCCGAGCCATATCACTGTGAAATTCAGTGAAGAAATCAGCGCGGACTACGAAAAAAGTGAGCTTGGGGAATTGATGCTGGCCTATGCCATGAGTGTTCATAAGAGCCAGGGCAGTGAATATCCGGTTATCATCCTGCCGCTGACACCAGGGCATCACATCATGCTGCAGCGCAATTTACTCTACACGGCGGTGACCAGGGCCAAACGTCTCGTTATTTTGGTGGGAAGTAAGGCTGCTTTGTCGGTAGCCGTGGAAAATGACCGCACGCGCAAACGATACACATTACTGGCTGAACGATTGAGCCAAAAGCTGGAAAGTTGATTATTTTAAGCCATAGGTCCCATTTACCCAAAACTTTGTCAATGATAGAATAATAAGAGTGGTTCAATTCTAAGGGGGATACTATGTCGGTATTAACAATTATGTTGTTTTTGGCTTGTCCATTACTGGTTTTTGCAGTCGGAGGCATTTTCTTGCGCCGCCGCCGTTATCCGTTAGCTGCTCTGGCAGTTCTGCTCGGTGTGTCAGCTGCTGTTATCGGTGGTATCAACGGATTTCATGAGATGAAGGCACAAGTCGTTCACGAGTACAGCCAGGAATTGGATGGAGAATACAAGCAAGCTTTAGCAAAGAAATACCAGCAGGCGGTAAATATTTTGCAGGGGCTGTCGTTTACGAAACCGGACCCGGAACAGATTGATAAAGCGCTGGAACTGTTGCATGATTTTGATAGTGCACAAATTGCCGAAAAAATGGCCGATGACTGCCCGAATGCCGATGTGCTTATCACCTATGCCAAGGCGATGAAGCAGGTCAGCACCTATGGTGGTCATATGACGAATATAAACGTCAATGAGAACGCAGAGCTGCAGAAGCTCGTAGCTTCATTCCCCGACAATTACAATGGGGTTTTGCAGGATAAAATCATTCCGTTCAAGCGGCTGATTCTCGGCATGGAAAAGGAAGCCAAGAAACAGGCCAAGCTCGATGCGGAAAACGCAGCGTCTCACCAGCAGTCCATGAAGGAAGGGCAGTATGGAAACATTCGCCCTGGGGACCCGGAGGAAAAGATTCCGGCAGCGATGGGACAGCCAGACCATGTGAATTCCAGCAAGACCAGCGATGGGGAAATCAAGCAGTATGTGTTTAATCACAATGGCAAGAATTTTTATGTCTATACGAAAAATGGCGTTGTAACTGAAGTACGCTGAGAATCGGAAAATTATGAAGATAGTTTTGTGAAAAAAAGAGCCGTTGACTTTTAGTCAACGGCTCTTTTTCGGTTATTTGTCGTTGCGGAAGCATCCGTGGCCGTAGCGGCCATGATTTTTCCCGTCTGCATCGTTGCAGTAGTTGTGCTGGCGGCAGTAGCCAGGGCCATAGTCGGTTCCCTCTTTGCTGCTGGAAGCGGCAAAAGCCGGGACTGCTGTTAGGACCATAAGGCCGGTGAGAAGCGCTGCCAATTTCTTTTTCATCATGAATTCCTCCTGAACTATAAATTTCTTATCGTTTCTGACCTTAGTATAACAAGCAGTTGTGACAAAACTGTTACAGAAATATTTATTTTTTATTTTCAGAGAAAGATTTTATAATGGTCAAGGTGAGGAGGCGATGCTATGCGGCTTTTGATTGCAGACGATAACGATGCAATTCGCGATATATTGGATAATTTTGCGCGGGCGTCCGGTTATGAAACCGTTCTGGCGGTGGACGGACAGGATGTTCTCGCTAAATGGGAAGCAGGGGGAATTGATCTTATCCTGCTCGATGTGATGATGCCGAAGATTGATGGGTTTGAAATTTGCCGAAGAATCCGGCAGCAGTGCGAGGTGCCGATTATCATGATTACGGCACGTGGCGAGGATTATGACCGGATTATGGGACTGGAAATCGGCGCCGATGATTATGTGGTGAAACCTTTTTCGGCGCCGGAAGTCATGGCGCGAGTCAAAGCAGTTCTTCGGCGGCTGCAGATAAATCAGCAGGAAACGTCATCAATTCGTGGCCGCAAACTTGGAAATATGGTACTGAATGAGTCTCAAGGTGCGGTCGAGGTGGCGGGCAAGGGTGTCCGGCTGACACATAAGGAGTTTGATATCCTGAGGCTGCTGGCAGAATATCCTGGACAGTTATTTTCCCGGGATAAGTTGCTTGATTCCGTTTGGGGCTTTGATTACACGGGAGATATTCGTACGGTTGATACCCATATACGGCGCTTGCGGGCGAAGCTTGAGCAGGCAGGTCTTAAGGACTGTTCAATCGGTACGGTTTGGGGACGGGGATATCGTTTGGAGGTTCAGGCATGAGGAAAAAACGTCTGACCAAGCGATTGATTCTTTATTTTTCCGTGACGCTGATTCTGTTCGCACTCATAATGGGCGGCGTGTTTTCGTGGCTGTTTACCCATTATAATCAACATGTTCATGAAGAAGAAACCATGCAACGGGCTATGACGCTGGCGGCGGCTATTCCTGCCATGAAAGACAGCAGGCAGTTCTTGGAGGCAGCAGAAGCTGAATCCGCTGCTGACAGCGATGAAGGTATGCGGCCGATGATGCGCCATGGGCATCATGGCAGAATGGTGCACCAAGAGGCACGGGAAAATGGTGCGGTAAAGCGGGAGATGGACTGGTGCCGTCAGCAGTACAGCGTTCATGATTCTGCCGGCAGGGAATCGTCCCAGCAGGCTGGAGAATTTTTGCTGCAGTTGGATTCTTTAGCTCAGGGTAAAGTTTGGTTGGTAGCAGAGAAGAGTCATACCATTTTGGCGTATGGAGAAAATACTGGTGAGGAACGCGGACAACTGCCGTCACCCGTCAATGATGTGTTGCAACAGGTGCTCGCAGGGCAAACGGCGGTGAGTCATGATTTTGGTGCCTTGCTGGACGTGCCAGCGGTCACGGTGGGAGCACCAATCAAAGATGAGAATGACCGGGTGATTGGTGCGGTGTTAATTCATCGTCCGCTGGAAGATTTGCAAAATACAATAAACGGTGGTCTTCGGCTGTTGGCTCTTTCGGTAATGCTGGCATTGATTTTGGCGGGAATTTTGGCAGTACTGCTGGCTCGTCGGTTTATTCGCCCGCTTTATCGCATGCAGCATGTGTCTCAGGCGTTTGCGCAGGGGAATTACGACGAGCGGACAGGAATCTGCCAACAGGACGAGATTGGAATGCTCGCGGCGGATATCGATGTGCTGGGGGGAAAACTAGCGCAGGCAGAGCAGGAGCGGGCAGAGCTTTCCCGTCAGCGGCAGGAGTTTTTGGCCGCTGTTTCGCACGAGTTGCGGACGCCCTTGACGGTTCTTCGCGGGACCGTTGAGCTTTTGTTTTCCGGATTGGTAACCGAAAAGGCCGAGCGGAAGAAGTATCTGAACCAGGTAATGAATAATCTGTCGGCATTAGAACGGCTGGTGGGAGATTTGCTGGAACTCACACGGCTGCGGAATACAGGGTTCTCGGTGGGCAAAGAACCGTTAAATCTTTGCGATGCCTTTGAAGATGCTGTGGAACAAATGCGGACGGCGGCGGCGCAGAAAAATCTGCAGTTGCGCGTGGATTTTGATGGGCCGCTGCCTATTCAGGGAGATTATGGGCGGCTTCGCCAGCTCATGCTGATTCTTTTGGATAATGCCGTGAAGTTTTCCGATGATGGTGGTGCTATCCTTATTCAAGGGCGGCACCATGGGGAAAAATGGCAGGTCGTAGTGGAAGATCATGGCTGTGGGATTTCCCCTGCGGAATTGCCGCATATCTTTGACCGGTTCCGGACGAATCGAAACCGCAATGAACAGGGGACTGGCTTAGGGCTTGCCATTGCCCGGGAAATTGCTGGCCGACATGAAATGGAAATAACCTGTGAAAGCGAGGTTGCACAGGGCACGCGCTTTATCCTCTCAGGGATTTTTCCGCTGGTAAAGCCTGAATAATGGCGTTATAATTATTTATACTTATGGGAATGTGTAAGAAGATAAGGAGGGCTTCTTTGATGTTATATCCGATGAAGTTGGAAGCACCATTAAAAGATTATCTTTGGGGCGGTACGCGGCTCAAAGAGGAGTACGGAAAAGAAACAAAGCTTGAAAAGGTGGCCGAGAGTTGGGAGCTTTCCTGTCATAAAGATGGTGAAAGCATTATAAAAAATGGCGAGGCGGCAGGCCAGACGCTTTCTGTTTGGCTGAAAAAGGCGGGCAGCAGTGTCCTGGGCAGTAAAGCCGAAAAATTCCCGTATTTCCCGTTGCTCATCAAGCTTATCGATGCCAAGGGAAGCCTTTCGGTACAGGTTCATCCGGACAATGAATATGCCATGCGGGTAGAGGGCGAATACGGCAAGACTGAGATGTGGTATATCGTGGATTGTGAACCAGGCGCAAGTCTGCTTTACGGTTTTAATCGCGAGATTACCAAAGAAGAGTTCAAGCGGCGCATTGAGGATAATACCTTGCTTGAGGTATGCAACCGCGTTCCGGTTCATAAGGGGGATGTGTTCTTTATTGATTCGGGCACGTTGCATGCGATTGGCGAGGGAATTTTAATTTGTGAGATTCAGCAGAGTTCCAATTCGACGTATCGGATTTATGACTACGGCCGCGTGGGCAGCGATGGGAAACCGCGAGAACTTCACGTGGACAAAGCCCTTGATGTGACGAAACTAGAAGTACCGACGCGGGGGACAAAGCCGCTAGCTCATATTGATATCATCCCGGGTGCCAAGATGGACCTGCTAGCTGAGTGTGAGTATTTTACGGTTTATCATGGAGATTTGATGGATTTGTGCAGTTTAACCGTGGGACGCGATTCGTTTCAGTGTGTTACGGTCCTGCAGGGAAACATGCGGGTAGTAAAGGCTGGACACGAATTAGAGCTTGCTAAGGGAGAAACGGTATTTTTGCCGGCTGGTCTCGGTGATTATTCCCTGGTGGGCCAAGCAGAATTTATTTTGAGTAAGTTGTAATAGGAAAATGAGAGAAAAACATACAATTGACATGCTTCATGGGCCGTTGGTAAAACCTATGGTCCTTTTTGCCCTGCCACTGGCATTGACGGGGATTTTGCAGCAGTTATTCAATACTGCCGATGTGTTGGTGTTGGGGCAGTTTGTGGGTACTACTGCCTTAGCTGCCGTGGGCAATAACTCCCCCATTATTGGCCTCTTGGTCAATCTCTTCATGGGAGTGTCTTTGGGGGCAAATGTGGTTATTGCCCGGTTTATTGGCGCCCATAATTTAAAAGAAACGACACAGGCGGTGCATACGTCATTTTTGCTGGCTTTGATTTTAGGTGTGGCAATGGCTGTGTTGGGCGAGCTGATGGCCGCTCCTATGCTGCAGGCATTGGGAGTGCCATCAGAAGTTATGGCGCCGGCGGAATTATACCTTCGCGTATATCTCCTGGGGTTGCCTGCTATGGGACTTTATAACTTTGAGTCGGCAATTTTTCGGAGCCGTGGGGATACGCAAACGCCTCTCAAAGCGTTAGCGGTCGCCAGCGTCTTGAATATCGTGTTGAATCTGGCGGCAGTAGCTGTGCTGGATTGGGGGATTGCAGGCGTGGCTGCGGCTACGGCGATTTCCAGTTATGTAAGTGCCTGGATGCTTTACGATAATCTCTGCCATGCTCATGGAATCATCCGCATCGAACCCGGTGCTATCCGGATGATATCTTCTTATGCCAAAGAAATCCTGCGGATTGGCGTTCCGGCGGGAGTTCAGGGAATGGTGTTTTCCCTTTCAAATCTCGTCATCCAGGCGGCAATCAACAGTTTGGGCGCTGAAGTTATGGCGGCCTCAGCATCGGCCTTTATCATTGAAATCAATATTTATGTATTCCTCATCGCCTTTGGTCAGACTGTTACGACTTTTGTAAGCCAGAATTACGGTGCGGGTAATTTACCCCGCTGCCAGAAGGTTACTAGGGTAGGCATGCAGGTAGCTATGGTTGTCATCGTATTCTTGTCGGGGATTGCCTGCCTGTTTTCGGATGCGCTTTTATCGTTGTTCAATGAAGCAGCGGCGGTTATCGAGATTGGCCGCATCCGCGTATGGTATATTGTTGGCTTTTATTTTGTCTGCGTATTTATTGAGGGGCTTTCAGGAGCTATGCGTGGCTATGGCTATTCCCTGCCGCCAGCGCTGTTGATGCTCGCTACAGTTTGCGGCGTACGCATCGTATGGATTTATACGGTCTTTGTGGAAAATCACGATTTTAAGACCATTATGTTGTGCTATCCCATCAGCTGGACAATTACAGCGGTGATGCTGGTAGGTATCTATCGGTTCTATCGGAAACATATCAAGGTGATTCATTTATGAGAGGGTAAGGGGATTTTTTCCCGCACAGTCTTGCCTGAGTGAATCTTCCTGCGTATAATATTGAACGGTATAGTATAACGAGGTAAAGGAAGATGTAACTATGGAACAGAATACAAGCCAACCCAAAGCACGCGGGATTGCGCTGCTGCCAATTCTCGTTTTTCTGGTGCTTTATTTGGGTGCGGGTATTTGGTATGAGTATATTGCCCCCATTGAGGGGAAAATGGGCTTCTACGTGATGTCAGTTGTCGTGGCCTTTGGCGTGGCACTTATTGTGGCATTCCTGCAGAACCGGAAAAGACAATTTATTGGCAATATCCAGCTCTGCGCGAAGAGCATTGGAGATGTCAACATTACGATTATGCTCTTTATCTTTTTGATGGCTGGAGCATTTAGTGGCATCGCCAAAGCGGCCGGTGGGGTGGAGAGCACGGCGCATCTGCTGCTCAATCTGGTGCCGGCGGCATTTGCCGTTCCCGGGCTTTTTATCATTGCGTGTCTGATTTCCATGTCGATGGGAACCAGCGTAGGAACGATTACGGTTCTGGTTCCGATTGCTGCTTCGGTGGCCGAGAATGCTGGGTTCAGTTTGCCGCTTATCGTTGGCACGGTGGTGGGCGGAGCCATGTTTGGCGATAACCTTTCGTTTATCTCCGATACCACCATTGCGGCTACGCGTACGCAGGGAACTCGCATGCAGGATAAATTTTTTGCGAACCTGAAGGTGGCACTGCCGGCAGCAATGGTCACCTTGGTGGTACTCATGGTGGGGGCCTTCCATAGCAATGTTGCTGAGCTTGGAGCCTTTGATTATTCGCTGCTTTTGGCAATGCCGTACTTCGTCGTCTTGGTGCTGGCTATTACCGGAATGAATGTCTTCACCGTATTGGGAACGGGAATATGCCTGTTCTTGGTGCTGGGGATTGCCACGGGGGTTACGAATTTCTCGGAAGCGTTTTCGGCTATGGGCGTTGGTACCAATGGCATGTTTGAGACCATGATCGTCACGATTCTGGCGGCATCAATCAGCGCCATCATGCGTGATGGCGGCGGCTTTGAGGCGATTCTGTCCTTTATTCGCAGGAATTTTAAGGGCATCCGCGGTGGGCGGTTAGGAATTGGTCTCCTGACGGTGCTTATGGATATCGCTACGGCCAACAATACCGTAGCCATCGTAGTAGCTGGTCCGATTGCTAAGACCATCAGCGAAGAATATGGCATCGATCCGAAGGACAGCGCTTCGATTCTTGATACGTTTTCCTGCATTGCCCAGGGAATCATTCCTTATGGGGCGCAGCTCTTGATTGCTTCGGCGTTGGCAGGCATCACCAGTCTCAGTATTATCCCGTATCTCTTTTATCCGTTCTTCCTGGCTGCATCGGTCAGTCTTTGGATTCTGTTGTCAGCGCGGAAGGTATGAGGCGCATTTCCAAGGAGCTATGAAAACAAGTGGTTAATAAACCGTTGGTTTTCATGGCTCCTTTTTTGTCCATACGCAAAAGAATTTTCACAGATGCGGGTAAAATGTTTCTTTACAGAGGAATGTGTGTTACAATGTTTCTAAAGGAGATGTGTAAAGATGTTAAAAACGCACAAATTAGCAATTATTGGTCTGGGGCATGTTGGTTCGGCGGTACTAGCGAGGGCGATTGCCTGTCAGCTGGCTGCTGAGATTGTCTGCATCGATATCAATCCGAAGGTAGCACATGGTGAAGCAGTGGATGCAACGCATTCGATTGCTTGTGCCTTGACGCCGAACGTTCATGTATATTCTGGTGGTTTTGAGGAAGTAAAAGACGCCGATGTCATCATTTGTGCGGCTGGTCCAAGTATTCTGCCTGGCGGTGTTATGGACCGCCTGACGCTGGCCAAGGAGAACATCGCCGTTATCCGCAGCATCATGACAGAAGTTACGAAGTATACGCGCGAGGCGATTTTCATCATGATTACCAATCCACTCGATGTTACCACGCATGTGGCAGCTACGGAGTTTGGTTATCCCAAAGGAAAAATTTTCGGCACGGGCACGACGCTGGAGACTTTGCGTTTCAAGAGCATTTTGGGAGCACATTATCATGTGGACCCGGCGGATGTGCAGGGTTATATGCTCGGTGAGCATGGCAACTCGGCTTTCCCGGCTTGGAGTACCGTCAGCATCGGCGGCGTAGCGTTGGATAAACTCGACGAATTCTTCGACCATGAAGAGAGCTTTGACCGCGAGAAAGTCGGCGGTGAAGTTGTCAATACGGCGTACGATGTGCTGAATTCCAAGGGGTGGACCAATACGGGCATCGCCATGGGCGCCTGCCGTCTGGCCAAGGCCGTGCTCTATGATGAGCATGCGGTACTGCCGGTATCGATGCCGTTTTCCGGGGAATATGGCATTGCGGATGTATCGCTGTCGCTGCCAAGTGTCATTGGCAAGGAGGGCGTACTCAAACGCGTGCCGCTGCCACTGCCTGCCGAGGAAGAAGAAGCGCTCCGCAAGAGTGCCGAAAGTGTAAAAGCTGTCCTTCGTGGTAATGGCGTTATCGCTTGATGTTTCGTGAGCAAGATTTGGCGGGATAATTTGTCCCGTCAAATTTTTTTGGAAAAACGCAGGCAAAAATTGGAAACCTGCTACGGTTTTTTCATGGTAGAATAGATATAGCATAAAATGAAGGGAGTATTTTCGGATGCTTTATACACTGGAAAACAAAAAGCTCTGCGTGTTGGTACGCAGTCAGGGCGCAGAGCTGCGTTCTATCAAGGAACGCGAAGATGAGACGGAATATCTTTGGGATGGCAACCCGGAGTGGTGGAAATACAGCTCGCCGGTACTTTTTCCGATTGTCGGGAAACTGCTGGATGGCAAATATACGGTAGACGGTAAGGAATATAAACTGCCGGGACATGGGCTCGGGCGTATTTCGGAATTCGAGCTGATATCCCGAGAGGAGACACGCATCGAGTTCGCTTTGAAATGGACGAAAGAGACGCTAGCGGTCTATCCGTGGAAGTTTCAGCTAAACATTGCCTATGAGTTGGATGACAACCAGATTAAAGTCATTTGGAAGATACAGAATCTCGACGACAAGCATATGGTCTATTCCATTGGCTCTCATGGTGCATTCCGTTGTCCTATCGTGGCAGGGGAGCGCTTTGAAGATTGCTATCTCGAATTTAATGCCAGTGAGGATATGAAAAATCTGCCCATCGATAAAAAAGGACAGATACAGCATGAATATGGCGATCAGGCAGTCACGGGAACGAAACTGCCCCTTAATTATGAGATGTTCCAAAATGATGCCTTGGTCTACGATGCGCAGAAATCCGATACGGTCAGCATCTGCTCGACGAAGAGTGAGAAAAAGGTGACGGTTCAGGCCAAGGGATTCCCTTATTGGGGGTATTGGACGCCGGATCGGGGCGGTGCGCCATTCCTCTGCATTGAACCATGGCATGGTCATGCAGACTACGTGGACTTCCAGGGGGATTTCAAGGATCGGGAAGGCAGCGAGACGCTGGCTCCGGGCGAGCAGAACCAAATCAGCTACACGATAACGATTGGTTGATGGGGCAGCGATTCGCTCCCCTTTTCATTTTGACGATACAAACGCCGGCAGGTACGACCTGTCGGCGTTTTGTTTTTGCGGAAATTCGGTTCATTTTTTCGGATAATTATCCATTATTTTGGATTGTTAGCTATTTGTTTATTGGATAATATATAAATATGATAAAGAACAATAAGATACACGATGGATGAAACGGAGGATCCCCTATGAGTGTAGCGATAAATGTGGACAATGTGGTCAAGAAGTACGGCGATTTGACGATTATTCCCGGACTTACGGAGCACATCAAAAATGGAGAGTTCTTCACGCTTCTCGGGCCGTCGGGCTGTGGCAAGACGACGCTTCTTCGCATGATTGCAGGCTTCAACAGCATCGAGGGAGGTAAAATCAAGTTTAATGAACAGGTCATCAATGACATTCCTGCGCATAAGCGCAATATCGGTATGGTGTTCCAAAGCTATGCGATATTCCCGCATCTTACCGTACGGGAAAACGTCGAGTATGGTTTAAAACTTCGCAAGATGCCGAAGGATGAGATGAAGCAAAAGGTGGATAAGATTCTCGATGTGGTTCAAATTACCGAGTACCAGGATCGTCTGCCGGAGCGGTTGTCGGGCGGCCAGCAACAGCGTGTAGCACTGGCGCGTGCCATCGTCATTCATCCCAGTGTATTGTTGATGGATGAGCCTCTTTCCAATCTCGATGCCAAGCTGCGTGTGGAAATGCGGTCGGCAATTCGGGAGGTACAGAAGCAGGTGGGAATTACTACGGTCTATGTCACCCATGACCAGGAAGAAGCCCTTTCGATTTCGGATCGCATCGCGGTCATGAAGAAAGGTGTCATCCAGCAGACGGCTTCGCCCCATACGATTTACACCCGGCCGTATAACGTATTTGTCTCCACCTTTATCGGCCATTCCAATCTATTCAAGGGGCATATCGAGGCAGCCGCTGGCGAGAAGCTGGTGGTATTTGCCGATGGCTATCGGATGAAGATGACTACATTGAGCGAAGAAGCCGCCGATGGGCAGGAGGTGGTTATTTCGGTTCGGCCGGAAGAATTTTCTATTTGTACGGAGGGCGAAGGTGTCCGCTGTCAGGTAGCGACGAAAGTCTTTTTGGGCAAATATGTCAATTATAGTTTGGATTTCCCGGAAGAGATGCTGGTTCCTAATCAACCATCCATCGAATACAGCCAGGATCTTGGCCATGCCGAAAAACTTCTGGAAGTAGGTGATACGGTTTATCTGAAACCGAATGCCATGAAAATCAATATATTCGTAGCCGATGGCAGCCGCAGCTTGATGGAAGGTGTGGTGGAAAATGAATAAGCGATTTCAATGGGATTTTTGGGCATGGATTACCCTGCTCTCTATCGTGGTTTTTGGCCTGTTTTTGATTTATCCGTTATTTTCCTTGTTTGTCAGTGCGTTTCAGGATGCCGCAACGGGAAACTGGTCGATGCAGAATTTCGTGCACTTCTTTGAGCGCAAGTATTATTACCAGTCCATGATAAACAGTTTCACCGTAACGACTAGTGTTACGATACTGGCCGTGATAATCGGAACGGCATTAGCGTATTTTATGACGCTTTATCGTGTGCGCTGCAAAAGTGTCGTGGAAATCTGTATCATCATTTCATTGCTGTCCCCACCGTTTATCGGTGCGTATTCGTGGATTTTGATTGGCGGGCGCAGTGGTATCCTGACGCGTTGGCTGGCTGAGTATGGCATTGATTTTCCGTCGATTTACGGTTTTGCGGGCATTTTGCTGGTGCTGACCTTAAAGCTTTATCCGTTTATCTATCTCTACGTGGCAGGGGCTATGAAGAATATCGATTCTGCTCTTATCGAGGCTGCTGAGAGCCTTGGCTGCAGTGGCATCCGTAAGGTGGTAACGATTATCCTGCCGCTGATTACGCCGACGATTCTTGCGGGAGCCTTGATGGTATTCATGAATGCTATGGCTGATTTCGGTACGCCGATGCTCATTGGCGAAGGCTTCAACGTCATGCCAGTCATGATTTATTCCGAGTTCATCAATGAGGTCGGGGACCAGGCTAATTTTGCCGCTGCCATGGCGGCAATCATGGTACTTATCACCTCGACGATTTTCATGCTGCAGAAATACGTGGTAAATCGTAAATCGTTTACGATGAGTTCGCTGCGTCCCATGCAGACCGGAGAGCTTCATGGAGGGAAAAATGTGATAATGCATGCCTGCATTTATCTGCTGGTGGCTCTTTCGATGATTCCGCAGATGGTGGTCATCTACACTTCGTTCCTCAAGACAAACGGCTCGATTTTTGTGGATGGGTATTCGCTGGACAGTTACATCCGAATTTTCAATGAACTGGGCACGGCGATTTCCAATACGTATATTTTCAGTACGGCAGCTATGGCAGCGATTGTTTTTCTTGGCATGACGGTGGCCTATCTCACCACGCGCCGCAAGAGCTGGCTAACAGATATCATCGATACGCTTACGATGTTCCCCTACATCATCCCCGGGTCTGTCCTCGGTATCACCCTGCTCTTGGCTTTTAACGAAGAACCTATGCTGTTTTCGGGTACGGCGCTTATTATCATCATTTCGTTGGTCATTCGCCGCCTGCCCTATACGCTGCGCTCGAGTTCAGCCATTTTGTATCAGCTGAGTCCGAGCCTGGAAGAGGCGTCTATCAGCCTGGGGGCATCACCCGTAAAGACATTTTTTAAAGTCACGGCAGTCATGATGCTTCCCGGTGTTATGAGTGGTGCTATCATTTCTTGGATTACCGCCATCAACGAACTGAGTTCTTCGGTTATCTTGTTTACCGGCGCTACCAAGACGATGTCTGTTGCCATCTACACGGAAGTTATCCGTGCCAGCTACGGCACCGCAGCGGCACTGTCGACCATCCTGACGTTAACGACCATCACGGCCATGGTGATCTTCTTTAAGGTATCCGGCCGCCGGGATGTTACGTTATAAATCCGTATAAGAGGTTATAGGGAACAAAGGAGGAATTATTCATGAAACTCAAAAAGATTATTGCTACGCTCTTGGGCGCAGCAATGCTGACTACCTGCTTTGCCGGCTGTGGCGGTGACAAACAGGCCGCCAAGGGATCGGCAGGAAGTGGCGATGACGAAAACAAGATTGTCATTTACTGCCCGCATCCCCTGTCCTTTATCAATCCGCTCGTGGAAGAGTTTGAAAAGGAAAGCGGCGTCAAAGTGGAAGTCGTGGCAGCAGGTACCGGTGAGCTGTTAAAACGCGTGGAATCCGAGAAAGCCAATCCGCTGGCCGATATCTTCTGGGGCGGTTCCCTTTCGACGATGAAACCGAAGGCTGACCTTTTTGAGCAGTATAAATCGGTCAACGAAGACCACATCCAGCAGGCTTTCAAGAATGAAGAGGGTTCCATCACCCGCTTCACGGATATCCCGAGTGTAATCATGGTCAATACGGACCTTATAGGCGATATCAAGGTTGAGGGGTATGAAGACCTCCTGAATCCGGCGCTCAAGGGGAAAATCGCCATGGCTGATCCGTCAAAATCCTCGTCCTCCTATGAGCATCTCATCAACATGCTCTATGCCATGGGAAAAGGGAATCCGGATGATGGCTGGGATTACATCAAGAAATTCTGCGCCAACCTCGATGGAAAACTGCTTTCCGGTTCATCGGCAGTTTACAAAGGCGTAGCGGATGGTGAGTATGCCGTAGGCTGTACCTTTGAAGAAGGCGGTGCAAAATACGTAGCCGATGGTGCTCATGTAAAACTCGTCTACATGAAAGAAGGCGTTATCTCGAAACCAGATGGCATCTATATCATCAAAAATGCCAAACACATGGAAAATGCTAAGAAGTTTATCGATTTCATCACGAGCAAGAATGCACAGACCCTGATTACGCAGAAACTGCATCGCCGCAGTGTCCGCGATGACGTCCCGGCACCAGTTGGCCTCCTGGAAAAATCGCAGATCAACACGATTACGGACAATGAGGAAGTCGTCAACAAGAACAAGAAATCCTGGCTGGATAAATTCAAAGATATCTTTACTAGCGTACAGTAAAAAATAAGAATCAAAAAGATGGTGTTTTCATATCTTGGGATATGGAAACACCATCTTTAGATTCAAGGATGGTGTTGTCTGTATCAATAAGATATAATAAGAACAAAGATAAAATTAGGGGCGAGTGATATGCAGCATAGATTTCAAGATGAGGTCAGAGGAGCGCTGATAAAATATGCATTGGTTCCGGTCTTTGTTTTGGCTGTGGTGGGGGCGGTGTTGATGCTGTTTAGCTGGAAGCATTATGTAACCGATGCGAACCACGCGCAGCGCGAGATGGTAACCGATGTCATGCATGGTATTTTTTCCGATTATTGGCGTCGGACTGAGCAGGCAGTGGCAACATTGTCCGTGGAAGCAGACCTTAGAGAATGGCAGCTTAATCCAGGGAAGCGGGCGGAAATCTATCAGTATCTCTATCATGAGGTAAATATCGCTCATGATGGGACGCAGTTTTATCTGCTGGATACCCAGGGAAATATCTTGCTGGGCAGTCAGGAGACGCTGCCCATGGCGCTGCAGCCATTCCATCAGGAGTGGGGAATCCTGCATCGCATGAGCGAGCAGGAAAATGAGCCAGTGGCAGAATTTGTGAGCCGGGGAGATACCGGCCGGCACGATTTGCTTATTGGGCAGGCAGTCGTGCATCAAGGCAGGCAGGAGGGCTGGTTTTTTTTCTTGATTCCAGGAGATTATTTGGCGCGTAATATCGTGTCGGGCAATACGGATTTTATCCTGGCAGACGCCTTTGGCAATGCGCAAATCGTGACGGGAGCGGCTGCGGCCGTAAAGCTGGGAAAGGTGACAGAGCCTTTTGACTCAGCGGAAAAAGGCTTGGTGCAGGTGCGCAATCGGGAATATTATGTGACGTGCGAAACGGTACCTCCGGTTGAGTCCGTGCAGGGATACAAGGTTTACGCGATATCGCCGGTAACGGATTTGCTGCTGCGGTATGCTCTTGGTGTCGGTATCCTCCTGGGGATTGTGTTGATCATGGTGCCTATCATTCTCGTGAGTGCGCGGCGTGAGAGTTTTGCTCGTTCGCAAGCTGTGAATGATTTGGTGGATGCGTTTGCGGCGGTTAAGGAGGGGCGGCTGAACAATCGGCTTGAGGTTCATGCCGGCAGTGAGTTGGCAATTATCGAAGAGGAGTATAATCGCATGACGGAGAGCCTGCGAAAGCTTATCCGTCAGAATGAAGAGGAGACACGGGCCTCGGTTATCTCGGAAGTGCGTCAGCTCGAGTCGCAGTTCAATCCGCATTTCTTGTTCAATACGTTGGAAAATATCAAGTTTATGGTAACGATGGATAGTGATGCTGCGAGAAAGATGATTCACGCACTTTCCTCCTTGCTTCGGTATAGTCTTCATGAGGAAACCCGCCGGGTGGAGCTGGCAAAAGACATTGAGTATCTGCACAGTTATATGGAGATTCAGCATTATCGCTTTGGCGACAGGCTCCACTATAGTGAATTTATTGACGATACGGTAAGGGATTGTTTGATTCCCAAGCTGCTGTTTCAGCCTGTTTTGGAAAATGCCATCAAATATGGAGAAGATGATGATGGGCGGATTGAGGTGCGTTTGAGTGTTACGGCGATGGAAGGTGACCTTCTCGTCATTGTGGAGGATAAAGGACTCGGCATGTCGAAATCTGTATTTGAACATCTGCAGAAGCTTCTTCATGAAGGCGAGAACAATACGGTACATAAAGGTATCTACAATGTCCATCGCCGCATCCAGTTGATGTTTGGTGTGGCTTATGGGGTAAAACTCATCCAGCCACCTGCGGGGGGGACCCGAGTGGAGATGCGGCTGCCGAGACAGGAGGGGGTATCATGCTAAAACTCTATATTGCAGAGGATGAGGAAATCATTCGCCGGGGGCTCGTTTGCACGGTGGATTGGCTGCGCCTAGGCGTCAGGGTGGTAGGCGATGCTCCTGATGGCCGGACGGCACTTATGGGAATTCGGGAGACAAAACCTGATGTGGTGCTGACAGATATCAAAATGCCGCGCATGGATGGATTGACACTTGCCCGAGAACTGCAGGCGGAGCATAATCCTGCAAAAGTCGTTTTCCTGACCAGTTATGCCGATTTCGACTATGCACAGGAAGCGGTTCGTTTGCAGGCGGCCGATTACCTGTTAAAACCCATCGATGAGACGGAACTGGCAAGTGTATTGAAACGGCTGGAAAATGACAAGGACGAAACTCTGCCAGAGGATTCAGAACCCGTGGATGGGGTGGAAAAAGACTGGAGGAGTGAACTCATACGTGAATATTATAGTGGCAATCCCTATGTAAAACATGTATTGGCAGCGATCAAACAGGGATACCAAGGGAAGATGAGCATTGAGACACTAGCCGCTGAGCAAGGGGTGTCGATGAGTTACCTTTCGCGGAAAATCAAGGAAGAGACTGGCATGACATTTGGCAGTCTCTTAGCAAAGTATCGGCTGAAAAAGAGCTTGGAATTGCTGGCAGCTGGCACATGGCGCGTTTATGAAGTGGCTGAGCAGACTGGATTTGGTGATTATAAAAACTATTGCATCGTATTCAAAAAATATCTGCACACCACCCCAAAGGCTTTTATGCAGCAGGTAGCTGCTGGATTGAAGCTGGAGGAATAAAAAAAGACCAACCTGCAAGAGTTGGTCTTTTTTTTGCCAAAATATTAAGAATCAAGAACGGTTTCGAGTTCTTCCAGGGTTTTCTGCTTGCTTTCCTTGCCCAGGCCGATGACAATTGCCGATACGATGATGAGCACGGAGGCAAACATCATGAAAATAGTATTCATGCCCATAGCGCTTCCCAGCATAAGCCCGACGAGCATCGGTGCAAGCATACCGCCAATGCGGCCAAAACCTGCGGCCCAGCCGCTGCCAAGTGCGCGGATGGTAGTCGGATACTGTTCCGGCGTGTACGTGTAGATGACACCCCAGGCACCGAGGTTAAAGAAGCTCATGGCTGCCCCCCAGGCGAGAAGCGATGTGGCATCCGCTGCGCTGCCGAAGAAGAAACTGCAGATACCGGAGAGCAGCAGGAAAAGCGACAGCGTGTATTTGCGGCCGATGATATCAACGAGCCAGGCGGCAGCATAATATCCCGGCAGCTGGGCGAGCGTCATGATGAGTACATACTCGAACGTCTTGACGACGGCAAAGCCCTGAGCGTAGACGATGGACGGCAGCCACATGAAGATGCCGTAGTAGCTGTAGACGATGCCGAACCAGGCGAGCCATAGCATTGCGGTCCGCTTGCGGAATGGTTTGGTCCAAAGCGTGGCAAATTTTGGCGCAGCGGCAGCATTTTTGCCTTTTTCCGTATCGCTGAGTTCTGCCGCAAAAGGCTGACTGTTTACGTGCAGTTTTGCTTCAAGATCAAGGATAATCTGCTTGGCATCGTCGATGCGGTTTTGGGAAATCAGGTAACGAATGGATTCCGGCATGTGCAGGCGAATCAAAAAGACATAGAGCGCAGGGAGCGTGCCGATGGCAAAGGCGATTTTCCAGCCGAAGGCCGGAATCAATAAGTACGCGATGCAGGCAGCGACGAGCCAGCCAATGCCCCAGAAACTTTCAAGCAGGACGATAAAACGGCCGCGCAGATGTGATGGCGCGTATTCGCTCATGAGCGTAGCTGCTACGGGCAGTTCACCGCCGAGGCCAAAGCCAACCAGGAAGCGGAAGAACAACAGGGATTCATAGCTCCAGGAGAGTGCGCACATACCTGTCGAAAGGCTGTAAAGCAGTACCGTAATGGTAAAGACTTTTTTGCGGCCGATGCGGTCGGCAAGTGTTCCTGCCAGCACAGCACCGAGTGCCATGCCGATGAGTCCAATGGAACCAATCCAGCCAACCTGTGCAGGAGTAAGGCTCCATTCTTTGGTCAATACGGGCAGGACAAAGGCGATGAGTCCTGTATCCATAGAGTCGAAGAGCCAACCAAGGCCCGTGATGAACAGAAGCTTGTATTGGAAAGAACCTACGGGAAGTTTTTCCAAGCGTTCAAGTATCATGAGATAACCCCTCTTTCGTATAACATGTCAGTTTACTGCTGACAAGACAGTTGATGCTTTTGTATTATAAACTGTCTTGTCACATAGGGCAAGTATTTCGGTCAGAAAAGTTTTTGTCGTTGGCAAATTAGGAACAATGGCGTTATAATAATGGATGTTGTCAATGAAAAAGAAGATAGTTAGGATGGAGTTTTATACAATACCATGAAGATAAAGCTGAGTAAGAAAAAATGGCTGTTGATAGGGACGATTTGTCTGGCGGCTGGGCTAGTGGCAGAAACGACTGCGGCAGCTGCGACGACGAATTCGACGACGAGGCGTGTGATTCAAAAGTCGGCATCGATCCCAAGGGTGATTGCTTTTGGTAAAACGGACGAAAAGCAATCATCGGTGAAGACAGTGGATGAAACACAGGTGAAACCTATGGCGATGAGAATCGGTAAAATCCGTTTGATTTGGCCGGAGCGGCCAAGTGCGGTGCAGTATCAGGTGGTGGTATTGCGTTCTGAGCAGGATGTGGAATCCAATATCGCCATGACGAAGGAACAGATTTTTACCAATGGTGTGGATTTGGATTTGAGCCGTTTCGGGGAAGACGCGGGCAAATTCTATTGGAAGGTCTGCGCGCTGGATTATAATGGCAATCCGATTGGTCATTTTTCTAAGCCTAAGTCCATCTTGGAGGGCAGTGAGCGGAATCCCATCGCGCCGAAACCGACTACCCAGTTTGAGCAGATGGATTATGCACCGGTTTATCCGGTATATTCCTGGATTCCTACCGAAGGAGCAAAACATCATGAAGTTCAGGTGTACAGCACGTCGCCAGATGGCGATCGGCTGGTTCATTCCCTGCAGGCCGGAACGTATGATGTCTACGAAGACGGTGGCTATACGACGCCAGGGAAATATTATTGGCGGGTTCGTGCAGTAGATGCGTATGGCAATGGAATCAGTGAATGGTCTGGCAGGAAGTATTTTACCGTTACGGCTCCTACACCGATTGCTGCCCTTGGCGACAGCATTACCCATGGGGGAGGTGCGATGTCCGTGCCGCCGGGGTATTTGCTCTATAATTGGGAAACGTACTGCAGTGTGCCGGTAAAAAATATTGGGTTCAGTGGCAATACGACGGGAGATATGCTCGAACGTTTTGAGCGGGATGTATTGCCGTTTTCCCCGCGGGTGTTGGTCATCATGGGCGGCGTCAACGACTATCGCGCTGGTACCAACGGCTGGCATATTGTGCAAAATCTCAAGGCGATTAAAGAGAAATGCGATGCCTATGGAATCATTCCGGTATTTTTGACGCCGACGCCCATCAATCCGTCGCTTATGGTCAAACGGGCTCATATCGATCAGCCGCCTTATGATTGGAAGACACATCAGGATTATGTCAACGACTGGATTATGCAGCAGCCATACCATTTGGATATTGCCTCGATGTTGACGGACAGCAGTGGTTGGCTCAACGCCAGTTATACAACCGATGGACTTCATCCAGATTATTTTGGCAAAAAGTATATCGGGGAACAGGTAGGAATGTATCTGAAACAGCATTTCCCCTGGATTACCAATACGTTGACGAAAAAGCCGGTTCCGCAGTATATGGGGCATTGAGCCGTCGCTTATTGGACCAATTCATTTTTCTTACAGGCAGGCATGATAGAGTAGGGAAAAATGTGGGGATTGAGAGGAGGGTATCATGCGCAGAAAAAATATCCTGTTGATTCTATTGTTGCTGTTATTGGCAGCTGGCGGTGGTATCGGCTACACCTATCAAGCAGAACGGACGCCGGAATATGCTCTGGCGCAGTTGGTGGATGGTGTTAAATCGCGGGACTATGATAAAGTCAAAAAATATGCCGACGTGGACCGTCTTATTACGAGCACTTATGATGAGAGTACGGCTGTTTTGGCGGATAATATACAGGCTTTGCACGAGACCTATCCGCAGGATTGGTTCTTTCGCCATGATACGGCCTTTATGAAGAATTATATTGCTGAGCGCCGAAGTGATGATATCGTTTTTATTCAGCGCTCGTTGGAATTCTACATGGATCCTAAATTGATGCCCATTAGCCGCAGTGATGGACAGGCTAAATGGGTTTCTGATGAGATGGGAAAGTTCGAGGATAGTTATTCGGTAGAGCTAAAGTCCGTTCAGAAAAAGGACAAGAAGGCCATCGCGCTTTTTGCGATAACCGGTCATGAGGATTCCTATGGCAAGCTGGTTCCGCAGCTTTCTATCACAGCGGAACTGGAGCAACAGGAAGATGGCCATTGGCAGGTGGTTCATCTGGCGAATATCGAAGAGGTCTTTTATCCTGTGGTCAAGGGAATCGAAGCGTATTGGACCCTGCAGGGATGGCAGTGAATGGAATAAGAAAAAGCTGAGGCAAAACGGTGATGTTTTGTTTCAGCTTTTTTATACTAAAATCTTATATAAATTTTTAGATAAATATTTATATAAGATTTTAGTGTTTTGTCTTCCATTGGTTCTATCAGTGGGATTCTGCTGGGCAAGTATCTTATTTTCCAGGAAGGCGAATCGATGGCTTCCCAGTTGGCTGGCATGGATGCGGTACAGGCTGCTGCTTATAAAATGGAAATGCTGCAGCATACGCTGGAACCGTATCATGCGATGATTTATGTGTTATTAGCGATTTTTGCTTTGTTTGCTATTACGGCATATCCAAAGTGCAAGGTTAAGAGTACGTCAAAGGAAGGAATCCCCAGTATGGGCCGTGCGATTATTGTCATGTCCATTGTCGGCGGTGCTTTTGTTCCAGCTATCCAGGGCTATGTTTCGGATGTGACGGGCTCGATGCAGTTATCTTTTATCATTAATGTTCTTTGCTTTGCCTTTATCGGCTGGTATTTCCATAAAGAGCATAAGCT
This sequence comes from Selenomonas sp. ND2010, assembly GCF_000702005.1. Classification (GTDB taxonomy): domain Bacteria; phylum Bacillota; class Negativicutes; order Selenomonadales; family Selenomonadaceae; genus Selenomonas_A. The sequence goes on from NZ_JNKI01000021.1 coordinate 27,565, forward strand.
TGAGACGGAGGAGGAAGAACTGGTCGTTGCAAACCATAGCGCGTGATACCTTTTGGGGTACGGTGGATGATGTGGAGAAGCGAGGGGGTATCATGAAGAATGTTTTAGTGGTGGGCAGTCTGAATATGGATTTCGATGTCTATATGGAAAGACGCCCGTTAGCAGGCGAAACGGTAATGGCCAGAAATCTTAAATTGGTTCCAGGAGGTAAGGGGGCCAATCAGGCGTATGCGCTGGGAAAATTGGGCGTAACGACTGCGATGATTGGTGCCGTGGGAAAGGATTCTTTTGGTCAGCAAATGCTGGAAAATCTGCATAGTGTCAAGGTGGATACCTCTGGGATAAAGGTTTCAGAAGTTTTGGAGACAGGGAAGGCGTTTATTGAGATAGAAGATAACGGTCAGAACAGTATCAGTGTGATAGCTGGTGCAAATCACGAGGTGGATGGGACAATGATTCGTGCCAACCGTCATTTGTTTGACGCTGCGGATGTGGTTGTTATGCAGTTGGAAATTCCCATGCCGGCCGTAATCGAAGCAGCCCGATTGGCAAAAGAATGTGGGAAGATGGTCGTTATTGATCCCGCACCAGCAAGAGCGGATTTTCCAGAGGAATTGTATTCTCTTATCGATATCACCAAACCGAATGAAACCGAGTTGTCCGTTTTGACGGGCATGCCGACCGATACGGAAGAACAGGTAATTGCAGCAGCGCGAAGTCTCACGGCGAAGGGTGTGGGGGCTGTCCTAGTAACTCTAGGCGGCAATGGAACGATGTTGGTTACGAATGAACGGCTGCAGACGTTCCCTGCCTATAAAGTCAAAGCGGTGGATACAACAGCAGCTGGGGATTGTTTCTTGGCGGCGTTCCTTAGTGCTTTTACGGGAGAGAATTACGCGGATGCCATCGATTTTGCGGCGCGTGCATCCGCCATTGCCGTCACGCGCCGTGGGGCCCAAACCTCCATTCCGACTCGTGAGGAGATACAGGCGTTTCGCGTATCTTGACGTTGATTGCCCTTAAAGATTATTCGGCCCCCAACGAGGCAGGTAAAGCATCCTAGTGATGTTTTTCCTGCCTCGTTTTTGCGTGCGTAAATTAATAAAATTCTGTCAAAGCAGGATTACATGCGAGGGTGTCGAACAGATATAGCAGAAATTATCGTGGGAAAATAAGGATATAGGAGGAGATTATTATGTCGTTAAAGGGACGTTTTGTCATCATGGTTGTTGGTACAGCGATATTGACGACTGTGCTGGTCAGCGCATTGTTCATCACGAATCTTATCAGTGAGACCGATCGGCAGGTGGAGATGTTTCGCCAGACGTTGACGCAGGATGTGGAACGCGAACTCAAGATTGAGACGGAATCGGCGATTTCTATCATCAAACAGGTCTATGACCGCCAGCAGAAAGGGGAGCTGACGGAGGAACAGGCGAAGAAGGAAGCGGCAAACTTGATTCGTCAGATGCGTTATGATGATGGCAAGGGATACTTCTGGATTGATACTTATGATGGTGTCAATGTCGTTTTGCTTGGCCGTGATACCGAAGGAAAATCCCGTATTGATTTGGTTGACCCAGAGGGGCGGCATTTTATCAAGGAAATGATTGAGAATGGTCGCAAAGATGGCGGTGGTTACACGGATTTGATGTTTGCCAAACCGAATGAGACGACGCCGCTTCCCAAACGCAATTACACGGCATCGTTTGCTCCGTATCAGTGGGTGGTAGGTACTGGCGTTTGGATTGACTATATTGATACGAAGGTGGCTGAGGAGCGGGCTGAGGCAGATGGGACGTTCTGGGCCAGCCTCATGAAACTCGGTGGGATTATTGTCGTGCTGTTGGCCGTTTTTATCGGTTTAGGGATGTATGCAGCTGGGACAGTAGTTGGCCCGATTCATCTTGTTACGAATCGACTGGGAATTCTCGCTACGGGAGATTTTCGCAAGGATGAATCCCTTACGGAGGTCATGCATCGCAGCGACGAGATTGGTGAAATGAGTCAGGCGCTGCAGAAACTCCAGCAGCAGGTTCATGATATGATGCGTCAGGTGGCAGAGTCCAGCCAGCAGGTTTCTACTTCGTCGCAGCAGCTGACGAACAGCTCCGAGCAGTCGGCGGAGGTCAGCGGGCAGGTGGCTGACTCGATTGTCAATGTCGCTGGTTCGTGCAGTGAGCAGTTCACGGAGGTCGAGAATGCCAGCGAGCATATCAACAATCTGGCCATGAATATGGAGAAGTTTGAAAAGGCGCTTGACCATGCTGGTACGGTTGTCGGCTCTGCGAAAACGCAGGCGGATGCTGGCGAGCAGAAGGTCGCCAGTGCGGTGCAGCAGATGGAGCTTATTGAGCAGTCGGTCAGCGAGTCGGCCAAGGTCATTGAAGAGCTCGGTCACGAGTCGGATAAGATTGGCACGATTGTCGATGCGATTTCCGAGATTGCCGAGCAGACGAATCTTTTGGCACTCAATGCCGCCATCGAGGCAGCCCGGGCTGGTGAGCATGGCCGCGGCTTTGCGGTAGTTGCCGATGAAGTCCGCAAGTTGGCTGAGCAGTCAAGTGAGTCGGCCCGTGAAATTGCCGGCATCATTGGCTCCATTCAGTCGAAATCGAGAAGTGCGGTATCGGTTATGCAGGATGGTGTCAGCCAGGTACAGAATGGTGTTGGTGCTGTAAACGGTGCCGGCATGACCTTCAAGGATATTGCAGAGATGGTGGAAAAGGTAGTGGAAGAGACGCGGGAAATGGAGCGGATTGTTGTGACCCTTTCCACCAGTACCAATACGATATCCGGGGCAATTAGCAAGATTAGTGCTATGAGCCGCAGCGTGGCGGGTGAGGCCGAAACGGTATCAGCGGCCACGGAGGAGCAGACGGCGACGATGAATGAAATCGCCAGCTCGAGCCGTCAGTTAACGGAGATGGCACAGGATCTGGAAGCATCGGTGGAGAAGTTCAAGATCTGAGATATAAAAAACTCTGTTTGCGGAGGGAAATCCTCTGCAAACAGAGTTTTTTTGTCAGCCCAACAGGACGTCGCGATTGTCGAGGATGGTCTTGCCGGCGGTGCAGGCCGGGCAGAAGCAGGTGTCGCCGGCTTCCTTTCTGTCTGTGTTCAGATACTATGTCTATCAGGTCCAACATATCATTTCCCCGTTGACTTGTCAAATACTGTAAGTATGCTTGTTTACACTATTACATTATTTTTTCTGAAATGGGTTGACGAATGCAAAGAAAAGGTATATTATACAATATAAATTAAACATATCTGATAAGTATATTTTAGGGGGGCGGATGGATGGCCGGGAGAAAATTGTGTGTAGGAGAAGTTCCTGCTGGCGTCATGGCTGAGATCCTCAAGATTTTGCAGCTCATCAGCTACGGTGAAGTGGTTTTGGTCGCGCAGGATGGAATTTTGGTCCAGGTGGAGTGGAAGGAAAAACTGCGGATCGAAAATTTTGGCTGCCAGCGGGACGAGCAGGTATGGAGTGAAAAACAACGCCAGCATGTTGCCGAGCATATCCGGCAGGAATTCTGCCGTCTGCAGTATGGGCGGCTGGTCATCGTGGTGAAGCGTGGAAGCGTCGTGCAGATGGAGCGGACGGAGAAACAGCGCTTTACCGGATTGGATGGTGAGGGCATCTGAATGTTCTGCCAGGCAGTATGACAGACTTGACAAATGGCTTGAGCCGATATAGACTATTAACAATCGAAAGAAAGCATATATGATAAATATGATTAAACGGATAACCGCAGGTCATTCGAAAAACGAAAGCCTATGGAGCCGTACAGGAACCGCGAGGATAAGTCTGAGCGTTCTGTGCGTCCATAGGCTTTTTTCGTATATGTTTCTGATATAGGTCATTAGTATGAAGGATGAGGAGTGTTTGAAATGAAGGCGAAAAAATGGTTTGGACTTGCGGCAGGTTTGGTATTGGCCATGGGGGCGCTGACGGGGTGCGGCGGCAATGCAACGGCAGACAGCGGCAGCGCTGGCAAGGAGTTCCTCAATGTCTCCTATGACCCGACCCGTGAGCTCTTCGCGGAGTTCAATGCGAAGTTCAAGGAGGAATGGAAAAAAGAATCCGGCGAAGACGTGACCTTCTCCCAGTCTCATGGCGGTTCGGGCAAGCAGGCCCGGTCGGTGCGCGATGGGCTCGAGGCAGATGTGGTCACGCTGGCCTTGGCCTATGACGTGGATGAGATTGCCCAGGCAGGTCTCATCGACAAGGACTGGATCAAGAAATTCCCCGATAACTCGGCACCTTATACCTCGACGATCGTCTTCCTGGTGCGCAAGGGCAACCCGAAGAACATCCACGACTGGAACGACCTGGTGCGGGACGATGTGCAGATCGTGACGCCGAATCCGAAGACATCAGGCGGTGCCCGCTGGAACTATCTGGCAGCTTGGGAATATGCCAAGGAGCATAACAATGGCGATGAGGCCAAGATAAAGGATTTCCTCAAGGTACTGTTCAGCCATGTGGTGGCACTGGATTCCGGTGCCCGTGGTGCAACGACTTCCTTCGTCCAGCGCGGGCAGGGGGATGTCTTGATTGCCTGGGAGAATGAAGCCCTGCTGTCGGTGAAGGATGCACCGGACGATTATGAGATCGTAGTGCCGTCCATCAGCATCCTGGCGGAGCCGTCGGTGGCGGTAGTCGATGAAGTGGTGGAGCGCAAGGGCACGCGTAAGCTGGCCGAGGCCTACATCAACTTCCTCTACAGCAAAGAGGGCCAGGAAATCGCCGCTAAGAATTTCTACCGTCCCCGTGACAAAGAGGTGGCCGCTAAGTATGCCAAGGTATTCCTGCCCCTCAAGCTCGTGACGATCGATGAGGCTTTTGGCGGCTGGACAAAGGCCCAGAAGGAGCATTTCGCCGATGGCGGTACCTTTGACCAGATTTATGAGAAGAAATGACACGGTGAAGGAGGCAGGAAAGTGAGCAGTTTCAGCAATAAGAAAGTCATTCCGGGATATCGCTTTACCTGCGGCATCACATTCTTTTATCTCTCGCTTATCTTATTGATTCCGCTGGCCGCTTTTGTCCTGTATACCACAGGCATGGGCTGGGAGAAATTTTTTGCAGTGGTGCTGGATTACCGCGTATTCCATGCGTATTATATCAGCCTGCTGACGGCACTGGCGGCAGCGGTGATGAATGGTGTCTTCGGGTTGCTGCTGGCCTGGGTGCTCGTCCGCTATGAGTTCTTCGGCAAGGGGCTTCTCGATGGCCTTATCGATCTGCCCTTTGCCCTGCCCACGGCGGTGGCGGGCATTGCGCTTACGACGCTCTATGCGGAAAACGGCTGGCTGGGCCAGTACCTGTATGCACTGGGGATTCCCTCGGCCTTTTCGCCGCTGGGCATTACGTTAGCGATGGTCTTTGTGGGCCTGCCCTTTGTGGCCCGCAGCGTCCAGCCGGTGCTGCGGGACCTCGACCTGCAGGTGGAGGAGGCGGCATCTTTGCTGGGGGCAGGCGATTGGCTGACCTTTCGCCGTGTAATTTTTCCTGAGCTGGTATCGCCGCTGCTCACGGGTTTTTCTTTGGCCTTTGCCCGGGGGGTCGGCGAGTACGGCAGCGTGGTTTTCATTGCGGGCAATCTTCCCTATGAGACGGAAATCGCACCGCTCTTGATCATGGCTAAGCTGGAGCAGTTCGACTATCAGGCAGCGGCGGCCATTGCGCTGGTGCTGCTGCTCTTGTCCTTTGCCATCTTATTGGTCATCAATGGGTATCAGCGCTATCGCGTGCAGAAACAGGGGGTGTGAAAGTTGGCAGTGAAACCGCATAAATTCAGTCAATGGGGGCTTATCGGACTGGCTGCTGCCTTCCTGCTGGTCATGCTGGTGCTGCCGCTGGTCCTGGTGGCCAGCGAGGCGTTGGCCAAGGGCTGGCAGGCTTATCTGGCCGCTCTCGACGAGCCCTTTGCGCGCAAGGCGCTGTATCTGACCTTAGAGGCAACGGTGGCGGCGGTGCTTGGCAATACGGTATTTGGCCTGGCTTCGGCCTGGCTGCTCACGAAATATGATTTCCGCGGCAAGGCTTTTTGGAGTTCGCTGCTGGATCTGCCTTTTGCCATTTCTCCGGTGGTGGCCGGTTTGCTGTTTGTCATCCTGTTTGGCCGCATGAGTCCCCTCTATCCCTTCCTGCGGGCTGAGCACATCGCGATCATCTTCGCGGTGCCGGGCATCATCCTCGCCACGTTGTTCGTGACCTTTCCGTTCATCACCCGGGAGCTGGTGCCGGTCATGGAGGCCCAGGGGCGCAGCGAGGAGGAGGCTGCGGCGACGATGGGGGCCAGCGGCTGGACGATTTTCCGGCGGGTGACCCTGCCGAATATCAAGTGGGCGTTGCTCTATGGCGTGATACTTTGTACCGCCAGGGCCCTGGGGGAATTCGGTGCGGTGTCGGTAGTTTCGGGACATATCCGGGGCAAGACGAATACCCTGCCGCTGCATATCGAAATCCTCTATAACGAATACAATTTCACGGCGGCCTTTGCCGTGGCATCGATTCTGGTGATTCTGGCCGTCATCATCCTGATCCTGCGGAATCTGGTGGAATGGCGGGCGAAACGGGGGCTAAGAAATGGCAATTGAAGTAGAACTTAAACATATCCATAAGAATTTTGGCACGTTCAAGGCCTCAGATGACGTGAATCTGACGGTGGAAAAGGGAAAACTTATCGGCCTCTTGGGACCGTCGGGCAGTGGCAAGACCACCATCCTGCGCATGATTGCAGGCCTCGAGCATCCCGACAGCGGGGATATCTTCATTGCGGGCAAGCGGGTCAACGACCTGCCGGCGGGGAAGCGCGGCATTGGTTTTGTGTTCCAGAACTACGCGTTGTTCCGCCATATGACGGTATGGGAAAATATCGCCTTTGGGCTCAAGGTTCAGAAGGTGCCGCCAAAGGAAATTGCCGCGCGGGTGGATAAGCTTGTGGAGCTTATTGGGCTTAAAGAATTTGCCACCCGTTATCCGCAGCAGCTTTCAGGGGGCCAGCGGCAGCGGGTAGCCTTTGCACGGGCCTTGGCCCCAGAGCCGGAGCTTCTGTTATTGGATGAACCTTTTGCGGCCATCGATGCGAAGGTGCGCAAGGAACTGAGACAATGGCTGCGGGCCACCATCCATCAGCTGGGCATCACCAGTATCTTTGTCACCCATGACCAGGATGAGGCGGTGGAGGTGGCCGATGACATCATCATCACGAATCACGGCCATGTGGAGCAGGCTGGTTCGCCAGCTGCCATCTATCAGCATCCCGAGACGCCCTTTGTGGCGGATTTCATCGGTGAATCGGTGCATGTTCCCGACTATACGGTGTTCAAGGGATTTACGAATGGCGCAGGCAGCCATGAGGGCATCCTGCGGCCGGAATTCCTGGAGATTGCTGCCGAGGAGGAGGAAATCCTGATGCCCCTGGCGGCGGAACAGGGCACGGTCAGGGCCACCTATTTCCGGGGCAGCAGCCTGCAAGTGGTGGTGGAGGTCAAAGGCCAGCTCTTATATGGCTGGCGCAGCCTCGAAAAGAAACCCTTGCAGGAGGGGGACCGGGCGCTGGTTTTGATTCACCGCGTCTACAGTTTCGCCGGCGGGAAGACCCAGATCATTGAAAACCGGGCGAAACAGGAAGAGTCGGTAGTTATTTGATACAGGATGTGAAAGACGAATGGAAGTTTTGGATAAGACAGCCGATGTGCTGATTGTGGGCGGCGGTGCCGCTGGCTGCTATGCGGCCATTACCTTGGCCACAGACCATCCGGAGCTCAGGGTGCTGTTGGTGGATAAGGCCGGCATCAAGCGCAGCGGCTGTCTGGCCGCCGGGGTCAATGCCCTGAATGCCTATATCACGCCGGGGCACAGTCCCGAGGATTATGCCGATTACGCGGCGAAAGACGCGGCGGGCATTGTGCGCGATGACCTGCTGCTGACGATGTCCCAGGGGCTCAACGAAGTGACCCGTCATATGGAAGAGCTGGGACTTGTCATCCTGAAGGATGAGCGGGGCCAGTATGTTTCCCGTGGGTGGCGCAATCTCAAGATAAATGGTGAAAATATCAAGCCGCTGCTGGCGATGGCGGTGCGCAAGAGCAAAAATGTAGAAGTGCTGGAACATGTAAGTGTCGTCGACTATTTGCAGGCTGATGATGGCTCGGTGACTGGCGCCTGGGGCGTCGGCGTGCGGCAGGAGAAGTTGTATTTCCTGCAGGCCAAGGCCGTCATCTGTGCCACGGGCGGTGCGGCCGGGCTCTACCGGCCCAATCATCCGGGCCGTTCCCGCCACAAGATGTGGTACAGTCCCTTCAATACCGGGGCTGGCTATGCCATGGGCCTGCGGGCTGGCGCGGAGATGACGACCTTTGAGATGCGGTTCATCGCCCTGCGCTGCAAGGGGACCATTGCGCCGACGGGAACATTGGCCCAGGGCGTCGGCGCGGCTCAGGTCAACGCAGCGGGGGAGCGCTATCAGCATAGATACGGCAATACGACGTCAGAGCGCCTGTATGCCGTGGTCAGCGAGAATCTGGCCGGGCGGGGCCCCTGCTATCTGGAAACCGAGGGCATCACCGAGGTGCAGCAGGCTTCGCTGGAGCGGGCCTATCTCAACATGGCACCGGCCCAGACCATGAAGTGGCGCGAGACGGGGCTAGGCCCTGCCAGCGCCAATGTGGAGGTGGAGGGCTCCGAGCCCTATGTGGTGGGCGGCCATACGGCCAGCGGCTATTGGATCGATGCGGTGCGGGCGACGACGCTGCCGGGGCTGTTCGCAGCTGGCGACGTGGCTGGCGGCTGCCCGCAGAAATATGTGACCGGTGCCTTTGTGGAGGGAAAGATTGCCGCGGAAAGTGCCGCCGCCTATGCGGAAGGGCAGGGGCAGCCAGCCCTTCCCCCGGCGGTCCGCCAGAGGATTTTGGACCGGGTCACGGCACTGCTGAAGCCACCAGCAGCTAGTCCGCTGTTTACGGCGGCGGGGCTTGAGGAGGCCATGCAGCAGGTTATGGATGAGTATGCAGGGGGGATTACCACTGGCTATCGCTATACGGAAAGGCAGCTGGACCTGGCGGCCAAACACATCGGGCGGCTGACAAGGCTCAGTGAGGACTTGCGGGCGGCGGATGGCTATGAGCTGGTGCAGCTCTTTGAACTGCAGGAGCGGCTGCTCATCTGCCGCGTGCTCATCGAGCATCTGAAGGCCCGCCGGGAGACGCGTTGGCACTCCTTTGCCGAGAATCTTGACTATCCGGACAAAGATCCGGCACTGGAAAAATATGTCAATTCGCGGCTGGAGGAGGGAAAGGTGAAAATCATCTATCGAGATCTGGTCAAGCGGGGGGAACGGTATGAGCATCAGCATTGAACCGGAAAAGTGCGTGGGCTGCGGCCGCTGCACGGAGGTCTGTCCGGGAAATCTATTGGAAGTGACGGCGGGGAAAGCCGCCATCCGCGAGGTGCGGGACTGCTGGGGCTGCACGGCCTGCGTCAAGGAGTGCCCGCGGGATGCGATTTTCTACTATCTGAGCGCTGATCTTGGCGGTGCCGGCGGCCGGCTTTATGCCCATGATTCGGCGGCGTCGCTTACCTGGCAGCTAAGACTTCCCGATGGCAGCGAGCAGGAAATCATCGTAGCAAAAAATAAAGCAAATGCGTATTGAGGTTAGGAGACGATAACAATGGCAATGGATCATCTGGATCAACTGGAGGCGGAGAGTATCTACATCCTCCGGGAGGCGTATAAGAAATTGGGCAAGCTGGGCATGCTCTGGTCAATCGGCAAGGACTCGACGGTGCTGCTGTGGCTGGCCAAGAAAGCCTTTTACGGCCATGTACCCTTTCCCTTCATCCATGTGGATACGAAACACAAGATTCCCGAGATGATTGCCTACCGCGACCGCGTCGCCAAGGAACTCGGCCTTGACCTCATCGTGCATACGAATTGGGAGGCCATACATGCGGGCATCGGTCCCGACAAGGGGCGCCTGGCCTGCTGCAAGGCCCTCAAGACCGAAGGCCTCCGTCAGGTGGTGAAGCAGCACGGCTTTGACGGTCTTATCGTCGGGGTGCGCCGCGACGAGGAGGGCTCCCGCTCCAAGGAGCGGGTTTTCTCCGAGCGTACCCAAGATGATGGCTGGGACTACACCAACCAGCCGCCAGAGCTCTGGAATCAGTTCAAGACGGATTTCCCCAAGGGCAACCACATCCGCGTGCATCCGATTCTTGCTTGGAGTGAGCTGGATATCTGGGAATACATCCGCCGGGAGAATATTCCCATCATCGACTTGTATTTTGCCAAGAACGGCAAGCGTTACCGCAGCCTGGGCTGTGCTTGCTGCACGGGACAGATTGAGTCGGAGGCTGATACCCTTGACAAGATCATTGAAGAATTGAAACATACGAAGACTGGCGAGCGTGCCGGGCGCAAGCAGGACCAGGAAGATGCTTATGCGATGCAGAAACTGCGTAAAGAGGGGTATATGTAATGGATGAGAAATTGAAACAAGAAGGTCTGCATATCGTGGTGGTCGGTCATGTGGATCATGGCAAATCGACGGTCATCGGCCGTCTGCTCTACGATACGGATTCCCTGCCCCAGGGCGCAGTGGACAAGGTCAAGCGCATCGCCAGGGAAACGGGCAAGCCCTTTGAGTATGCCTATCTCCTCGATGCCTTTGAGGAAGAGCAGAAACAGGGCATCACGATTGATACGACCCAGATCCAGTTTGCGACGAAGAAACGGGAGTATGTCATCATCGATGCCCCGGGGCATAAGGAGTTCCTCAAGAATATGATTTCGGGGGCAGCCAATGCCAATGCGGCTCTCTTGATTGTTGATGCTAAACAGGGGGTGCAGGAGCAGTCCAAGCGCCATGGCTATATGCTGTCCCTGCTGGGCATCGAGAAGGTCTATGTGGTTGTCAACAAGATGGATTTGGTGGACTACTCCGAGGAAGTATTCCACAAGGTTGCTGACGATATGAAGGCGTTCCTGGAACCGCTGGGGGTAAAGCCTCTGCGTTATTTGCCGGTATCGGGGTATCAGGGCGACAATATCGCCGCCAAGTCGGCCAATATGCCTTGGTATGATGGCCCGGTGCTGCTGGATTCTCTCGATTTGCTCGAGGCCAGCAAAGAAATTCTCGACAAGGACCTGCGCCTGCCCATACAGGATGTGTTCAAATTCGACGACCGCCGCATCATTGCCGGACGCATCGAGGCCGGCAAGCTCGCCGTGGGCGATGAGATTGCCATCTACCCCTCGGGGCGCCGCACGGTCATCCAGTCCATTGCCTACTGGCAGGAGCGGGACAAGAAGGAGCGCGCCTTGGCCGGGGAATCCACGGGCATCATCGTCCGGGATGAGTTCTTCAACCAGCGTGGTGAGATCATCACGACGCCTGGGGCCAAGGCCCCCCACGTGTCCAACCGCCTGCGGGCCTCGATATTCTGGATGGGGCGCAATCCTCTGCGCAAGGGCAGTACCTACAAATTAAAGCTTGCCACCCAGGAGGTGGAGGCCGAGGTGGCTGACATCGTCAAGACCATCGATGCGGCCAATCTCGACAGCCGCGAGGGAGCCAAGGAACTGCGGCTGAACGATGTGGCAGAAGTCATCCTGAGCCTCAAGGAGGCCATTGCCTTTGATGTGTTCCAGGAGCATCAGGCAACGGGCCGGTTCGTGTTGGTGGATGGCTATGATGTGGCCGGCGGCGGTATCGTCGTCGCCGCCGAAAAGGCCGACGAGGGGGCAGGCTTCGCCTTTGTGAACGGCGGCATCCGCGCCCGGGGCGATGTCTTCGATGAATTCTACTACGATATCGAAAGCTACAACGTCACGAAGGTAGCCGCAGCCGTCAAGAAACCCTATCAGGTGGGGGATGAGATTCCCCGCCGGGGCATCAGCTACGAGTATCCGGCCGATTTTGACATCCTTATCCTGCGCGACCAGGTAGCGGTTTCGGTGCGGCAAGGCAGGATCGAATCTATCCTGCCGCTGGCGGACTATGAGTATTCGGGTCGGCCACTGATCAATGGCCGCGGCTTTGGCATCAAGGTCTATAAGGCCAAGGAGCTGAAGGAAATGCTGTCGGTCTATCGGGAACTGGCCTCGAGCCACGTGGAACCTCGCGTAAAAGCTGCGTTTGCTAACCGTTATTTCTTCCTGAACCAATACCGCCGCTTGCAGTTCTATTTTGACTACGTCATCTGAGCAATTTGCAATTTTGCGTAAGCTGACGTATAATAGTCAAAGACAATTGCACAGCAAGGGGAGCTTGCCGATGGGAACATCACAGCAGGCTGAGAGGGAGGTTACGACTCCGACCCATAACCTGATTTGGATAATGCCAACGTAGGGATGAGCGGTGAATGATACGTGTAAACCGAAGGGAACTTGCCAATCAGGCAGGTTCCCTTTTTCGTGCAGGTTTTACAGGAGGATGCAGATGGTCAGGATAAATGGTGAGGACAAAGCGGCAGCAGGCAAAAGCCTCTGTGATTACCTCCAGGAGGCGGGCTATGACAGCCGGGCGATTGCCGTGGAATACAATGAAGTCATCCTGCCGAAGGCGGACTATGAAACGACGGTGCTGCAAGACGGCGATGTGGTGGAGATTGTCTGCTTCATGGGCGGTGGCTGAGCGGTCAATGGGCCGGAAACAGCGTGGAGAGGAGTAATGACAGATGGAAAAACAGGAAGATTGTTTGGTGATTGGCGGGCATAGGTTCCACTCCCGCTTCATCCTTGGCTCGGGCAAATACTCGCTGCAGCTCATCGAGGCTGCCGTGCGGGATGCCGGGGCGGAAATCGTGACATTGGCCGTGCGCCGGGCCAATACGAAGGAGCAGGAAAATATCCTTGACTATATCCCAAAAGGCGTGACCCTTTTGCCCAATACCTCGGGGGCGCGCAACGCCGATGAGGCCGTGCGCATCGCGCATTTGGCCCGGGAGCTTGGCTGCGGGGACTTCGTCAAGATCGAGATCATGCGGGATTCGAAATACCTGCTGCCCGACAATGGGGAGACCATCAAGGCGACGGAACGGCTGGCCAAAGAAGGCTTTGTGGTCATGCCCTATATGTATCCGGACCTCAATGTGGCCCGGGACCTGGTGGAGGCAGGGGCGGCGGCCGTCATGCCGCTGGCGGCGCCAATCGGTTCCAATAAGGGGCTGGCCACGAAAGAGTTCATCCAGATCCTCATCGATGAGATCGACTTGCCGATCATCGTCGATGCCGGCATCGGCAAGCCCTCCGAGGCCTGTGCAGCCATGGAGATGGGGGCGGCCGCTATCATGGCCAATACGGCGCTGGCCACGGCAGGCAATCTGCCGCTGATGGCCGCAGCCTTCAAGGACGCCATAGCCGCTGGCCGCAAGGCATATCTGGCGGGACTGGGCCGCGTGCTGACCCGCGGGGCTGCTGCCTCGGACCCCCTTACTGGCTTTTTGCACGACTGAGGAGGCGCGTCATGGAAAATCAGTTTTTTGTCGACTCGGAAAAACTAAGCGAAGGGGCACTGGCCAAGAAGCATCAGCTGGAACAAGACCCAGCCAGCCGTAAGGACCCGCTGGAATACTTCCCCGATATGGAGCAGATCGATTCGCCAGTAAGGGCGCGGGTCATCGCGGCGATGGAGGCCTACGATTACGCTTCCTATACGGCTGCTGATGTGCGGCGGGCGCTCAATCATGACAGCTGCACGGTGGAGGATTTCAAGGCCTTGCTGTCGCCAGCGGCGCAGCCCTTCCTCGAGGAGATGGCCGCGCGGGCACGGCTGGAAACAAGCCGTCATTTCGGCAACACGGTCTATCTGTTCACGCCGCTCTACATCGCCAACTACTGTGAGAATTACTGCGTCTACTGCGGCTTCAACTGCTACAATGACATCAAGCGCTTGCAGCTCGATGCAGGGCAGATCGAGCATGAGATGCAGGTCATCGCTTCATCGGGCATGGAGGAAATCCTGCTGCTCACTGGGGAGAGCAAGACCAAATCCAATGTTTCCTATATTGGTGAGGCCTGCAAGCTGGCGCGCAAGTATTTCAAGAACGTGGGCCTGGAAATCTATCCCGTCAACACCGAGGATTACAGATACCTTCACGAATGCGGGGCCGATTATGTCACGGTGTTTCAGGAGACCTATGACCTCAAGAAATATGAGACGCTGCATCTTCTGGGCCATAAGCGCGTCTGGCCTTACCGCTTTGAGGCCCAGGAACGCGCCTTGCGCGGCGGGATGCGCGGCGTCGGCTTTTCGGCCCTCTTGGGCCTGTCGGATTTCCGCAAGGATGCACTGGCTACGGCACTGCATGTCTATTATCTGCAGCGCAAGTATCCCCAGGCGGAGTTTTCCCTTTCCTGTCCGCGCCTGAGGCCCATCATCAACAACGACAAGATCAATCCGCTGGACGTCGGCGAGCGGCAGCTCTGCCAGATCCTCTGCGCCTATCGCATCTTCCTGCCCTTTGCCGGCATAACGGTCTCCTCCCGGGAGAGTGCCGCCTTCCGCAACGGCATTGCCAAGATCTGCGCGACGAAGATTTCTGCGGGGGTGTCCACGGGCATTGGGGACCATGAGGAAAAATATACGGGCAAGGATGAAGCGCGCACCGGCGATGAGCAGTTTGAAATCTGCGATACCCGCAGTCTGGCGGCCATGTATGCGGATATGGCCGCCGAGGGCTTGCAGCCGGTGCTCAATGACTATCTCTATGTGTAGGGAAAAAAATGACAAGTCAATCTTTGACAAGTCAGGATTTGACCGGTCAACCATTGACTTGTCAAAAGTCATCGCCATTACGGACCGCAAACAATGTACCGGGGATTTTGACAGGCGGCTGGCTCGGATTGCTGCTCAGGGCCCCCGGGCCATCGTGCTGCGGGAAAAGGATCTGGCGGCAGAAGAGTATGCAAAACTCGCCCGGAAAGTCATGGGAATCGGCAGGCAGTACGGTGTGTCGGTCATCCTGCATGGACAGGCTGCTGTTGCCCAGGGGTTGAAGGCGGATGGCCTGCAGCTGCCGCTGCCTCAGCTGCGGCAGCTTTCACCAGCAGAGCGGTCAGCATGGCAAGTCCTTGGCACCTCCTGCCATTCCCTGGATGAGGTGGAGGAGGCCCAGCGCCTTGGCTGCTCCTATCTGGTGGTGGGGCATATCTATGAAACAGACTGCAAGCAGGGCCTTCCGGGACGGGGCTTGGATTTCTTGCAGGCGGCCTGCCAGGCGTCAGCACTCCCTGTCTATGCCATCGGCGGCATCACGCCGGCAAGGCTGGCGGCGGTGCTGGCCGCCGGGGCAGCTGGTGCCTGTGTGATGAGCGGATTGATGCAGGGTGAGACCTGGCTTTACAAAAAATAAAAAATAGTTGACATTTCGTAGGCGTTGTTGTAAGATATCACTATCGATTTGTAAAACATATCGGTTTAATATGATTGAACGGTATCACCGTAGGTCATTCGATAAACGGAAGCCTATGGGAAACGCTCAGGGCATGGAATACCACTGTGGAATCTTTTCACGAGGTGTATTTATGGATAACTTGGCGTTTCTCATAGGCTTTTTCTAGTACGTGGAGGTAGAGAAAATGAAACTGACGGTCAATGGCGAAGCTCTGGAAATCGAGAAATCCATCAATGTAAGAGAACTGCTGGTGGTGGCAAAGGCCGACCAGCCGGAATATGTAACGGTGCAGCTGAATGGGGAATTCGTGGATCATTCGGGTTTTGACAATACCTTTGTGGGAGATGGCGATACGGTGGAATTCCTGTACTTCATGGGAGGCGGTGCAAGATGAGTGTCAGCTTGACGAATGAACAGATTGAGCGCTATTCCCGCCATATCATCCTGCAGCAGGTGGGCGGCAAGGGCCAGGAAAAACTGCTGGGGGGCAAGGTGCTGGTCATCGGCACTGGCGGCCTTGGTGCCCCGGCGGCCATGTATCTGGCGGCAGCTGGCGTCGGCCAGATTGGCCTGGTCGATTTCGATGTGGTTGACCTTTCCAACTTGCAACGCCAGATTATCCATCAGACGAAGGATGTGGGCAAGCCCAAAATCCAGTCGGGCAAGGAGACCATCGCTGAGATGAATCCCGATGTAACGGTCCATACCTATAATGAACTGGTGACGTCGGCCAACATCCGCGACATCATCCGGGATCAGGATTACGATTTCATCATCGATGGCACGGATAATTTCCCGGCGAAGTTCTTGATCAACGATGCCTGCGTCATGGAACAGAAGGCTTACTCCCATGCAGGCATCATCCGGTTCCAGGGACAGCTCATGACTTATGTGCCGGGACAGGGGCCCTGCTATCGCTGCGTATTCCCGACGATGCCGCCGAAGGACGCGGTACCCACCTGCCGCCAGGCAGGCGTGCTCGGCGTCATGGGCGGTATCATCGGCACCTTGCAGGCAACGGAGGCCCTCAAGTATATCTTAGGCGTTGGCGATTTGCTCAATGGTTATCTGCTGACCTATGATGCGCTGACCATGACCTTCCGCAAGGTCAAGATTCCGCACAATCACGATTGCGCGGTCTGCGGCGATCATCCGACCATCACGGAGCTCGTCGACTATGAGCAGCCGGCCTGCGACCTGCGCAATCATTAAGGAGGGAGTGCGATGGTGATTGAACTGAAATTAACAGATTATCTGGAAATGGTGCGTCATGCCCGCGCCACAGCTCCTATTGAGGATTGCGGGCTGTTGGGCGGCCGGATTGAAGGCGATGTCAAGAAAGTGGAGAAGGTCTTTTATCTGACGAATACCGACCAAAGCGCAGAGCATTTTTCCCTGGACCCCAAGGAGCAGTTTGCGGCGGTCAAGGAACTGCGCGAGCAGGGCCTCGTGCTCCTGGGCAATTGGCACAGCCATCCAGCCAGTCCCTCCCGCCCTAGTGAGGAGGACAAGCGGCTGGCCTTCGATACCCAGGCAAGCTATTTTATTTTATCCCTAAATGGCGGTGAGCCGGTGCTCAACAGTTTCCAGGTCAGCCGCGATAAAGTGGTGACGAAGGAAGATTTGCGGATTCGCTGATGATATGTGTGATATTTAGGAGGAATTACGATGGCAGTGGATTATAAAGAGCTCAAAAAGGGCGGCTTCATGCGGCAGAGACAGAAGGATTGTTTTTCCATGCGCCTCAAGTCCGTGGGCGGTCACTTTACGGCGGCCCAGCTGGCCACCGTGCAGCAGGTGGCGGAGAAGTTCGGTCAGGGCTATGTGCATCTGACGAGCCGGCAGGGCATCGAAATCCCTTTCATCAACGTGCAGGATATTGATGACGTCAAGAAAGCCCTGAAAGCAGGCGGCGTGGAGGTAGGCGTCTGCGGCCCGCGCGTGCGCACGATTACGGCCTGCCAGGGAGCGGCTGTCTGCCCCTCCGGTCTCATCGATACGGTCAAGCTGGCCAATGAATTCGACAAGCGCTATGGCGGCCGCGAGCTGCCCCATAAATTTAAGTTCGGTTTCACGGGTTGCCACAACAACTGCCTGAAAGCCGAGGAAAACGATATGGGCATCAAGGGCGGCGTGCGTCCTGAGTGGAAATCGGATGCTTGTATCTACTGTGGTGTTTGTGGGGCTGTGTGTCCCGAGAAAGCCATCGAAGTGGATAAGGGGGGCAAGAAATTGACGCTGGCTTTAGAGAAATGCGTTTACTGCGGCAAGTGCATCAAGAGCTGCCCCACCGATGCCTGGACCGGGGAGAACGGCTTTGTGATTTCCTTCGGTGGTCTCTATGGCAACCGCATCGCTGTGGGCCGTCATTTCCTGCCGATTATCTTTGAGGAAGAGAAACTCTACGAGATTGTCGATGTCGCCTTGAAATTCTTTGAGGACAACGCGAAGCCCAGCGAGCGGTTTGCCAATTGCCTGGACCGCGTGGGTTGGGAGAAGTTTGAGCAGGCAGTGGAGGAAGTATTATGAGTGAAGCATGGAAGATTGATGATACGATTGACATCACCGATGTCGTTTGTCCGATTACGTTCGTGAAGGTCAAGATGGCCCTCGAAGATTTGGACGATGGGCAGATCCTGGGCGTTCATCTCAATGAAGGGGAGCCCATCCAGAACGTGCCGCGCAGCCTGAAAGATGAAGGGCATAAGGTCCTGTCGGTCAGCCAGGCCGCCGATGGCACCTATGACCTCGTTGTGCAAAAAGGTGGGCGGGAGTTATGAGATTCACGACCCGGCTGCTGCACGATTCTTTTGGCCCCGATAAGGCCACAGGAGCGGTGACGCAGCCCCTTTACCAGAGTACGGCCTTTTATCAGGAAACGGCCGAAGATATGGAAAAGATCTTTGCCGGGCGTAAGCCCGGTTTTGTCTACACCCGGGTGGGCAATCCGACCATTGCCAGCTTTGAGATGCGCATCCGCTCCCTGGAGGGCGGTGTCGGCGCTGTGGCCTGTGCTTCGGGTATGGCGGCGGTTTCTCAGGCAGTACTCAATGTCGTTTCTCAGGGGGATGAGATTGTGGCCTCGGGGGGCCTTTATGGCGGCACGAGTTCGATTTTCCGGGATCTTGCGGAATTTGGTATTAGGGTGCACTATGCCAAGGGGGATGCGCCGGCTGATTTTGCGGAGCTTATCACGGAGCGTACGCGGCTCCTCTATGTGGAGACCATCGGCAATCCAAAACTCAATGTGGTGGATATCGAGGCGCTGGCAAAGCTGGCACACAGCTATGATATTCCGCTGTTTGTGGACAACACCGTCACGACGCCCTATCTTTGCCAGCCACTTTCTTTAGGCGCCGATGTGGTGATCCATTCGACCTCGAAAGCCCTGAATGGCAATGGCAACTCCGTGGGGGGCATCATCATCAGCGGCGGCCGTTTCAAGTGGGACCCGGCGCGGTTTCCGAAGTTCCGCCAGTTCCAGTTCGGCCCCATGAGTTTCAGCGTGCGGCTGCGCATGCGCATGGTCACCGACTATGGCGGCTGTATGGCACCCTTCAATGCCTATCTGACGGGCATCGGCCTCGATACGCTGGCTTTGCGCCTGGATAGAGCCTGTACGAATGCGCGGGAACTGGCCAGGTTTTTGCAGGCCCAGGGACTGGCGGTCAATTATCCAGGCCTTGCCGATAGTCCCTGGCATGAGATTGCGGCCAAGCAGTTTGGCGGTCATTTCGGCACGCTTTTGACGGTGCGGCTTGGCAGCAAGGAACGAGCCTATCGATTCATCAACGCACTGCAGTATGCCCTCAATGTCTCCAATATCGGCGATGCCCGCACGCTGGTCGTCCATCCGGCTTCGACGATTTTTGCCCATGCCAGTGAGGCGGAAAAGGACTATGCCGGTGTCACCAGCGATCTGGTACGCATAAGCGTTGGTCTGGAGGATGCGGAGGATCTGCTGGCGGATTTTGGGCAGGCGCTGGCGAAGCTGGCTGAGTCATGAGGGGGCTATGAAACGGTTTTGATTGACAGATATACGTCTGTATGCTACCATGAAACAAGAATCCAATGCATGGACAAATCAAAGGGTTCCGAATCCTGTTTTGGTCAGGTTTTGGAACCTTTTTTGTATAGAAAACGATATTACCAGAAGAGGTACTGATATGAAGGAACTTATTTCAACGGAGATACATGACATTACCCGGGAAATCATTGCCGACTATGATAAGAAGCGGCATATTGACAAGCTGGACGTGTTCAACCAGCCCGATACCAAGGTTATCTATGAACTGATCCAGGAACTCGTACGGGTGGCCTATCCCGGATTTACGAAAGATAAGAGCTACCGCATTTACGACATCCGCAACAACCTTTCGATGGTCATCGAGGATATTGCTTTCCGCCTCAACAAGCAGATTGCCATTGCCCTGCGCTATGGGGAACATCCCGATGAGGAAAAACTGGAGGCGACGCGGCTGGAGGCCCAGAAAATCACGCTGGCATTCCTGCGCCGCATCCCGGAAATCCGCGAATATCTGGCCACTGATGTGGAGGCGGTCTTCGATGGCGATCCTGCGGCCGAAAGTGCCGATGAAATCATCTTTGCCTATCCGGGGCTCTACGCAATCACGATTTTCCGTTTTGCCCATGTGCTTTATGAGCTCGGCGTGCCGGTGATACCGCGCATCATGACGGAGCTGGCCCACAGCAAGACAGGCATCGATATCAACCCAGGGGCAAAGATTGGCAAATACTTCATGATCGACCATGGCACGGGCATCGTCATCGGCGAGACCACGGAAATCGGCGAACACGTCAAGGTCTACCAGGGGGTGACGCTGGGGGCGCTGTCGACTTCGGGGGGACGCAAGCTGTTCAACAAGAAGCGTCATCCGACCATCGAGGATCATGTGACGATCTACTCGGGAGCATCGATCCTCGGCGGCGATACAGTCATTGGCCGCGGTTCGGTTATCGGCGGCAATGTATTTTTGACGAAGTCCATTGCACCGGATACGAAGGTCAGTGTCAAGAATCAGGAGCTTCGCTACAATCAGGGGCGCCGGGAGATACAGGAAGTAGAAGCAGACCCCGATGCGGCTTGGTTCTATGTAATTTAAGAGGAAAAGCAACTCCGCTGGCTCGGTATGGGGCCAGCGGAGTTTATAGTTTTGGGGAGTGGGGGCGAGGCGTTGCCGCGAATTTGAATCCGCAAACTTCTTGCATAAATGAGAACAAAATATTCATATTATACATATTGACTATGTATGTATAATATGATATAGTATCAACAACGATAGGAACTGACCAAAAAATTGGAGGTTCCAAGGACATACAGCTTTGGGCTGGCTATGTCCTTGGAACCTCTTTTTTGTTTCTATTCGCACTTATCGTTATTATTTGTCAGGGTTAATTGGTAAGAAAGGAGCTGATTGGTATGACGGCAGAACCACATGAACTGCTCGTACAGAAGCCGGGCTTTTTCCAGAGTGAAGATTGGTGGGCCGTATGGCTGGGGCTTTTGATCGTTGCCTTGGGGGCAGGACAGGCAGCAGGTGTTGACCTTTTGGGATGGGTCGCCAAGTACAATGTCTGGTCGGATATCGGCAAGGCTGTGGCCCCAAATTCCAAGGATTTTGCTTTCCTTGGGGGCTTTGGTTCGATGCTGGCGACGTACTTGTTCCTGCTCATCCTCACCACAGCTGGCGCCTACTTCATGGGAAGTTCGGTCAAGCGCTTTGTGGCCGGTTTTACGATTCTCTACTGGGTAACAGTGGCTGCTAATACTGCGGGAAACTTTGCGTATCTGGCAGCTACGCCGAACAATCTGGAGAAGTTTGGCATCGGCTGGTCATTGGGGCTCGGTGAGCTCGGCTTTGTCATTGCCTTGGTGCTTGGCCTTATCATCGGGAATTTCTTTCCGAAGGCTGCGGCTTTCCTGTCCACAGCTGCCAAGCCGGAGTGGTATATCAAAACAGGTATCGTTATCTTAGGCATGACAATTGCCATCAAGACAGTCGGTGCGATGGGGCTGGCGAGTACCGTTATTTTCCGCGGTATCTGCGCGGTAGTTGAAGCGTATCTGATTTACTGGCCAGTCGTTTATATCATTGCCCGCAAGTTCTTCAAGTTTACGCCGGAATGGGCGGCACCGATGGCTTCGGGGATTTCCATCTGTGGTGTGGCCGCTGCGATTGCCACGGGCAGTGCCATTCGGGCCAGAGCAATCGTGCCGACGGTGCTTTCTTCGGTCATTATCGTATTCGTAGCGGTGGAGCTATTGATCCTGCCGTGGATTGCCACCACGTTTTTTGCGGATGATCCGCTGGTGGCTGGCGCCTGGATGGGCCTGGCCGTCAAGAGTGATGGCGGTGCCATTGCCTCTGGGGCCATCACCGATTCGCTGATCCGCGCTAAAGCCTTGGCTGAGTATGGCGTGAACTATCAGGAGGGCTGGACGCTGATGGCGGCCACTACGGCGAAGGTGTTCATCGATGTGTTTATCGGTATTTGGGCCTTCGTGCTGGCTGTGGTCTGGTCTGTCTATCAGATCGGTACCAAACGCAGCGAAGGCAAATCCTACCAGGTTTCCTTCCGCGAGATTGGCGACCGTTTCCCGAAATTCCTGATTGGTTTTCTCGTGGTATTTGGTGGTGTGTTCCTCTGGGGGATCACGAATCCCGATATCGTAAAAGCCGCTGGGGCTGGTGCCGGACAGGCAAACCTCTTGCGCAGTATCTTCTTTGGCCTTTGCTTCTTTTCCATTGGCCTCATTACCAATGTGCGCAAGCTTTGGGCCGAAGGACTTGGCCGCATCGTCGGTGTCTATGCCCTTGCGCTATTCGGCTTTATCCTCTGGGTAGGCCTTGGCATTTCGTATCTGTTCTACCATGGCATCCTGCCGCCGGTGGTTGCTTCGTAAATAGAAAGGATGAAATATCATGAGTGATCTTGCCATCAAAAACAGGGCTGCAGATTTGGAAGTCCGCGGTTATGAAGAACATCCGGAACTTATCCAGCAGAATGCAGAATGGACGGATCTTTCGCCCGTTGAGGTGAAACTCTGCGGGATATCGCTGGGATTAGGCCTGATTTTATTAGGCGTGTTCCTGTATGTCTTCCGGGGCTGATAGCGGTTGAGGACACAAAGAGGGGACTGTTGCATGCAACAGTCCCCTCTTTGTGTATTATCCCATTCATTGGATATGGCGGGGGGATTTTGACCGGTTAAAAATAAATATGGGACAGGTCAAGCAGCCCGTCTTTGAGCAGATGGGTAAATTCCGGTTCATGATAGCCGGAGATTTCTGGCAGATACAGCGGGGGAAAACCGGCGGCCTTGGATGCCTCGCGGACGTAATATAATAGTTGATAAAGTCAATATTTTTATCGTGGACATTATAAGATTTGTTTGTGGTTGACGGTTTTTTCTGGCTATTGTACGATAGGGGCACAGGGATAAAGGAGTTTTTGCTATGGATAGTTTGACTTGGGTGGTTTTTGATATTATGGGCACGGTAGCCTTTGCGGTGTCGGGGGCGATGGTAGCCATCGACAAGCGGATGGATGTGTTTGGCGTAATCGTGTTGGCAGCGCTCACCGCTGTCGGCGGCGGCATGGTGCGCGATGTGCTCGCCGGCATAACGCCGCCGATGGCTTTATGCGATATTACGGATTTTATGCTGGCAATTCTGACGGCATTGTTTATTTCCTGGGGATATACCAGATGGTCGATATCGCATCGCAATCTGCAGCGCTTTTTACTGCTCTACAATATCTGTGATACCATTGGGCTGGCCTCTTTTACGATTACGGGCATGTTGACTGGATTGGGGCGCGAGTATGGCAATCCGTATGTTTTGCCGGTATTACTGGGGGTTATCACGGCTGTAGGCGGTGGCGTATTGCGCGATGTCATGGCGCGGCGCATGCCCGTTGTCCTGTACAAAGATATTTACGCTACGGCATCTTTGGTGGGGGCGTTGGTGTCGTGTCTGCTTTATCCGTATATTGGAATCCTGGCGATGTCCTGGCTGTGCTTCGCGCTCGTTATCCTTTTGCGGGTTGGTGCGCTTCGCTATGATTGGCATCTGTTCCATCCGCGTCCCGGGAAAAAAATTGGTGCGGAAAAGAACCCGAAGCAGCCATAGCGTTCTTGATTTTGAGATAAAAGATATACTATAATATGATTAGAATTAAGAATCAGCAATTGTAAACAATCCGAAAGCGGGGCGGCTTTATGGAACAAGATTTGTTGTCAAGTTATGCGTTACTCTATGCCAAATTAGTTCAGCTCAGAGAAGAAGTGGAGTCGTTACAGGAAGAAGAGGCGCTTTTCCAGGAGGAAATGAATAGTAAAGCCGATGAATGGGACGAGTCTTGTTTTTCGATGAATCGTTTATGATATTGCCAGAAAAGAAAACTGCCTGCCACTGACCGGTCCATTGGATTGGTCAGTGGCAGGCAGTTTTTGTCATTTGCCGTCAGTCGCTTGACGATTTCCTTTTGGGTGCGTATGATGTAGTAGGAGAATTCATATGGATTGATTGAACCGGTCTGTATTGTGATAGGAGGCAAGCGAAAGATTGCTGGAGAAACTGACTTTTTTGATGGAGGAATACTCGCTGAAGGTTGAACTGGTGTTCAAAGATCGTCAGCTGTATTATCGCGTGAGCAAGGGCAGTGAAGAGGAAAAAGCACCGATGCAGGTGCTGGAAGGCGGCCGCCGTTGGCTGCGCCGACTGGAAAAGCTTCATCTGCCTTCCTGGCGGGCAAGCTATCAGCCGGAGACGCCACCGGAAGTGCATCACCTTTGGCGGTTGGCATTTAAAGATTCGAAAGTTGGTATGCGCCGCATTGTGGGGGATCAGGCCTATCCGGGAAGCTGGGCAGCTTTTATCGATTTGATGAACGACATTCCCGGGGTAGAACTCCATCGGGTAAAACAGCTGGAGCAGGTATCGTTGATCCTTCAGGATACGATGGAAAATCAGGGCGGCAATATCTATTTGCCGAAGCAAAAGCAGCTGGCCCTTACGGAGAAACTCATCATCAACCGTGGCAAGCATATTTTGGTATTCACGCGTCATAAACAGGGCGTGGGGACAGAGCGCCATGCTTTTGATTCGGCGCGCAATGTGCCGCTGTTGTTGGAACGAATTGCAGCTCAAGCGGCTAGGTTCGGCATTCAGTCGGATACGATTGCGGATGATTTCCTGCCGCAGGTAGAGTGGAAACTGGTTTGGCATGATGGCACTGAGGACAGCGGCAGTTATACGATGCGCGGCGAAGATATGCCAGAAGCCTGGAAAGAATTTATGCACGAGATTGAATTGTTTACCGGAAATGTTCGTGGCAGGATTTTTTAAGGCCCAATATAAAGGGGCTTAAAAAATCCCTTTATATTGACATAAAATATAGAAGCCTCCATAAGATTGGTTAATCTATCTTATGGAGGCTTCTATGAATTTATTCACGTACTTTTTACAAATTACAGTTTGTAGGGGAGTAGTACCGAGTTCGTGTTCGAGGTAAGTCGCCGGCGGCGGGGGCCCCAGTACCAACGCTCCACCGGTGACAACCCGCTACAAGAAATTTTTGCCTTTTAATTAAGAGTTGGAAAACAGTTAAACGCGCTTCGCTTGGACGAAACTGCTTTTCCAACGAGAACGCAGGCAAAAATTTCTTGCTTCACGCGGAACGTCAAGGCTACGCTTATGGTACTGGGGCCCCCGCCGCCTCGGTTAGAGCCGTCACGAATTGCTGCGCCCTCGGAGGGATTAGCCCT
>NZ_JNKI01000022.1 GCF_000702005.1 Selenomonas sp. ND2010
TCAAAAAGTACACTTTATGAGACAATTTCCATAACGCAAAAGAAAAGCCAGCCACACAGGAAACTATGTAGTAACCTGTGTGGCTGGCTTTTTATCCCTTATTTTATTGTATGGTCCGATAGCGCTGATTTCTGCTTCGTGGTTTGTCTGGCAAAGTGAGTTCCAACTGACCAGCTTCAACCAATGGCACTATATACCGATTATAGATATACGTGAACGTACTTATATTCATGTAGTCTTTAAGTTCTGCTCTTGTACGTGGCGTTCGGCAAAAATCCAACAGAGAAGCTTTTACCGATTCCGGTGTATTCTCCGCTGTATTTTCCTGTTGCTCCTGCGTGTTATAGAACGTCACGACAAATTCATTTCGGCGATTTTCAAAAACAGGCTCTGGCAATCCACTGAGCTTCATCTCTCTTCGCATCGTCGGTATCCCTGAGTAACGATTTTCGGCCCGAGTCAATGCTTCGGTCATCGTCGCTAAAGCAGGATTTCGGAGGTCTGGTTTAGCCACCCCCAATTGGTCTACGGTCATCCGCCCATATAAATTTCCCGGACTGTGAACCTCCAACCGATTTCGATACATAACCACTTGTATCGGAGTCCCCTCTGTATAGATACTATAGTCTCGATGGATTACCGCATTTAGAATTGCTTCTCGGATTGCTGCTACGGGATATTCATCAATATCCCTGCGCTCGCCAGTTTGCTTATCGATGACCGTTTTGGTCTTCATATTTCGTTTGCAAAAAGCTATTGCTTCACGGACCTGCTCGGCTAAGGTTCCCTCAATTCGCTTATTATCACTAAATCGAATATCGTGGTCATCCGTATCGCCAATATTCTCCCCAGGAACTACCACTGCCGTGATACAAAGCTGCGGCATAAATCCCTGCGGATAGATTCCCATATTCATAACAGCAGCCAAAGTTGGCTTACCATCACGCAGAATATCCATTAATTCATAGGCCCGTGCATCAGTCAGTTGAGCAAACCCAGGACGCTCTGCCTTTTTTTCCTGCATGTAAGAATTCAGCATTCGTGCATCTAAATCCTCGATAATTGCCCGTTCAACAGGACGCTCGTCATCATGAAGATGTTTACGAAATGCTTCGTAACTATACAGTTCATACTCCGTCATTACCATATCGGCATCGCCCACGCGGGTGTAAGCTCCCTTTAGACGCCCTGCCCCTTTGTAATAACAAGGACGTTCTGATAACTCCAAACCGGGAATTTCTGCCGAACACACATCAAAACCGTTTACCTCCGCTACCGTAAAAACGGCCCGTACAGGCGGAACCATCTGATTACACTGTTCCACTACTTTTTTCTGCAAATCCTGCAAGTCATATACTCCCGATAACTTAAATCCTTCTTTTTCATCTATCCCAAAAAAGAGAATACCGCCGCCATCTTGATTGGAAAAGCTAGACAATGTATCATAAAGCCGTTTGGGACAACCGCCATGAGCTGTTTTGATTTCTAAATCCTGTCTTTCTGTCTTTTTTTCTAAAATCCACTTTGTTAATTCAACAAGTTCTTCGGTTATCATTTCGCTTTCCCTCCTTTTCACTTTAAATAATAGCGCAATAACTAAACAAGTTCAAGTTTTTGTTACGTTATTTGTTAACTTATTTCCATTTCGCGAACTCTTCGATAGAATGTCGCTTTACTTATTTGACATATTTGCAAAATCTCTTCACATGTGATTTTGTTGTTACGCCATTTGATGACTAGTTGTTGGAAGTTTTTCGGCATCTTCGCTTCTGGGCGGCCAAAACGGATTCCTTTGGCTTTCGCCACAGCGATGCCCTGAGCCTGCCGTTTGCGGATGTTATCGCGCTCAGATTCTGCCACGAAGGACAGCACTTGCAAGACGAGATCTGAAATGAACGTCCCCAGCAGGTCTTTATATCGGCGAGTATCCAAAAGCGGCATATCGATGACACAGATGTCAATCTGGCGTTCTTCGGTCAGATAGCGCCATTGTTTCTGAATCTCCCGATAATTACGGCCCAGCCGGTCAATGCTAAGGATATAGAGTAAATCTCCCGGCATCAGCTGATGTAGCAGCTTTTGATAGTTTTGACGATGGAAATCCTTCCCCGACTGCTTGTCGATGTAGATCTTATCCTTCGCAATGTTCAATTCTTCCATCGCCTTCATTTGCCTTGATTCATTCTGGTCTATGCTAGACACCCGAATGTACCCATATTTTTTCATAGTATTCCTCCTATCGATCGAGAAAAATATCCCTCTATAGGAATACATGAAGTGACCGGTCAAAAAGCAACCAATCCCAAAAATTTTAACAAAAAACGAGCCCGTTCTCATCCTTAGAGAGCGGGCTCGCATTTCATACGTTATATATTGGATTATTTACCAGCC
Organism: Selenomonas sp. ND2010; assembly: GCF_000702005.1. GTDB lineage: Bacteria > Bacillota > Negativicutes > Selenomonadales > Selenomonadaceae > Selenomonas_A. The sequence goes on from NZ_JNKI01000022.1 coordinate 2,392, forward strand.
AAAGCTTTGTAGCCTTCATAGCGGGTCTTCGCATCGTTCTGCGTCTTCTCGAAGAGAGCCTCTGCTGCCTCTGGGAAGGAGCGCTTGAGGTTGATGTAGCGGTTCTCGCCCATGAGGAATTCCTGGAACTTGTCGAAGTCCGGCTCTTTAGAGTCGAGGCTGAACGGATTCTTATCCGTGCCGACGAGCTGCGGGTTGTAGCGGTAGTTTGCCCAGTAGCCGCACTCGACAGCGAGTTTTGCCTCGAGCTGGCTGCAGCCCATGCCTTTGCGGATGCCGTGGTTGATGCACGGTGCATAGGCAATGATAAGGGACGGGCCTGGATATGCCTCAGCTTCGGTGATTGCTTTGAGAAGCTGATTCTGGTCAGCGCCCATAGCGACCTGTGCGACATAGACATAGCCATAGGTACGAGCCATCATGCCGAGGTCTTTTTTCTTCGTCTTCTTACCAGCTGCTGCGAACTGAGCGATAGCTGCGGCCGGCGTAGCTTTCGATGCCTGGCCGCCCGTGTTGGAGTAAACCTCGGTATCGAATACGAATACGTTGACGTCTTCGCCCGATGCGAGGACATGGTCGACACCGCCGTAGCCGATATCGTAAGCCCAGCCGTCGCCGCCGAAAATCCACTGCGAACGTTTGACGAAGTAGTCTTTGTTCTCATAGAGCTTGTTCAGCAGCTCATCGCTGCCTTTTTCTGCTTCGAGCAGATCTGCGAGCTTATCAGCGCGCTCACGCGTACCGTTGCCGTTGTTGAGGTTCTCGACCCAGTCGGTCAGAGCGGCCTGCAGGTCCGCGCTGCCCTTGCCAGCCTCAACGGCTGCCTTGGCATCAGCTGCCAGGCTGTCGCGGACCGATTTCGTGCCGAGGAACATACCGAGGCCGAACTCTGCATTATCCTCGAACAGGGAGTTTGCCCAAGCCGGGCCATGGCCCTTGTGGTTCTTCGTGTACGGCATAGCCGGAGCACTGCCGCCCCAGATGGAGGAGCAGCCTGTAGCGTTAGCTACCATCATGCGATCGCCGAAGAGCTGCGTCAGAAGTTTTGCATACGGCGTCTCGCCGCAGCCAGCGCAAGCACCGGAGAATTCGAACAGCGGCTGTTCGAACTGGGAGCCGAGAACCGTTTCTTTCTTCATCGGGTTCTTCTTCGGTGCAACCTTCGCTGCATCGACACCATAATCGAAGTATACCTGCTGCGCCTTGAGCTCATCGTCAAGCGGCTTCATATCGAGCGCCTTGACCGGGCAGACCTGCGCACAGTTGCCGCAGCCGAGGCAGTCCATCGTGGATACTGCCACCGTGAAGTTGTAGTCCTTGATGGCTTTCGTCTTCTTGGACGGGAATCCTTCCGGAGCTGCTGCGAGCTCTTCTTCCGTTGTCAGTACCGGACGGATCGTAGCATGCGGGCAGACATAGGAGCACTTGTTGCAGCCAATGCACTTTTCCGCATCCCATACCGGAACGCTGATCGCCGTGCCGCGTTTCTCATAGGCCGTGCCACCGAGCGGGAACGTGCCGTCAGCCATCTCGCCAGCGAATTTGGAAACCGGCAGCTTGTCGCCTTCCTGACGATTCATGACATCCTGAATCTCCGTGATGAAGGCCGGAGCGTTCTTCTTCTCTACTGCCTCATCCTCGGCATTCGCCCAGTCTGCCGGTACGTCTACGCGATGCAGGGCCTCAATACCTTTGTCGATGGCACCATTGTTCATATCGACAATCTTCTGGCCCTTCTTGCCGTAGGATTTAACGACAGCATCCTTGAGGTAGTCCACAGCCGTATCGATAGGAATGATGTTTGCAATCTTGAAGAATGCAGACTGCATAACCATGTTGAAACGGCCGCCAAGGCCAAGTTCTTTCGCGATATCTACGGCGTTGACCGTGTAGAACTCGATGTTGTTCTTGGCAATGAAACGTTTCATGTAAGCCGGCAGATGTTTCGTGAGCTCTTCATCCGACCAAGTTGTGTTCAGCAGGAACTTGCCGCCCTTCTTGAGGCCTGCCAGCAGATCGTATTTATAGACATAGGACTGCTGTGAGCAGGAAATGAAGTCTGCCTTGTTGATGAGATACGGGCTGTTGATTGGCTGCTTGCCGAAGCGCAGATGGCTCATCGTGATACCGCCGGATTTCTTGGAGTCATAGGCAAAGTATGCCTGGGCATACATATCGGTCTTGTCGCCGATGATCTTGATGGCACTCTTGTTGGCGCCAACCGTACCGTCAGAACCGAGACCCCAGAACTTGCAAGCCGTCGTGCCTGCCGGCGTCAGGTCAACATCGCTCATGACCGGTGCGAGGCTCGTGTTCGTGACATCGTCCTCGATACCGATGGTAAAGCCATCTTTCGGCGCATCTTTCTTGAGTTCCTCGAATACCGCAAAAATCTGATCCGGCGTCGTATCTTTGCCGCCGAGACCGAAACGGCCGCCGATGATAATCGGATTCATGTCGGAGTTGTAGAACGCAGCCTTGACATCGAGGTAGAGCGGCTCGCCCAGCGAACCCGGCTCTTTCGTATGGTCGAGGACAGCAACTTTCTTGACCGTCTTCGGCAGGAACTGGAAGAAGTGCTTGAGGGAGAACGGACGATAGAGATGAACGTTCATGAGACCGACTTTCTCACCGTTCTGGTTGAGGTAGTCGACCGTCTCCTGGACTGCCTGGCAAACCGAACCCATAGCGATGATGATGCGGTCTGCATCCTCGGCACCATAGTAGTCGAAGAGATGATGCTCACGGCCCGTGATTTTTGCCATGTCAGCCATGGCTTCTTCGACGAGATCCGGCAGCGCCTGATAGTATTCATTGGAAGCTTCGCGGCTCTGGAAGTATACATCCGGGTTCGTTGCCGTACCGCGGATAACCGGATGATCCGGGTTCAAAGCACGGCGGCGGAATTCTTTCACCGCATCCCAATCGAGAATCTTCGAGAGGTCCTCGTAGTCGACCATTTCGATTTTCTGGATTTCATGGGACGTGCGGAAGCCGTCGAAGAAGTTGATGAACGGAACGCGGCCCTTGATGGCAACGAGATGTGCCACGGCCGAAAGGTCCATGACCTCCTGTACGCTTGCCTCAGCCAGCATAGCGCAGCCCGTCTGGCGGGCTGCCATGACATCCTGGTGGTCGCCAAAGATGTTCAGCGAGTTAGCGGCCAGTGCACGTGCCGATACATGGAACACGCCCGGCAGCAGCTCACCGGCTACTTTATAAAGATTTGGAATCATCAGCAGGAAGCCCTGGGATGCCGTATAGGTAGTCGTCAGCGCACCAGCTTGCAGGGAACCGTGAACGGCACCTGCTGCGCCAGCCTCGGACTGCAACTCGATGACACGGACCGTCTGACCGAAAAGGTTTTTCTTGCCTTTGGCCGCATCCTCGTCCACATGCTCAGCCATCGGAGAAGACGGCGTAATCGGATAGATTGCCGCAACGTCCGTGAAAGCATAGGAGATGTAGGCGGCAGCCTGGTTGCCGTCCATCGTTTTCATCTGTTTGCTCATGTTTTGTTTGCTCCCCTCTATTAATATAGAATTGCAATATATAGCTAGGATAACGCGAAAATCGCGTCGTGGTCAGTAATCTATGTTACTGAAGATAATAACATAATAAATTTTGCGTATATCCCCACGTAAATAACATTATATATCGTAAATGGACAAATGTAAATATTATGTTACATGTTTACAAATAGCAAAAAACGGATGAGATATACACCTCATCCGTCAGGCTTCGTCTGTCACCTTCCCCCAGAGGAAAGGCTTTTATACATTTTCTTTGCTGTGCCGATATCCATAGGCGAAGTAAATCAAAACACCTACAGCACTCCACACCCAGAAACGCTCCCAGGTCATGGAGGAAAGATTGTACATGATGTAGGCGCAGCTTGCAATAGCCAGCGTCCCCATGACGTAGATAGCCGGGCAGCGGAACGGCCGCTTGATGTCCGGATATTTCCGGCGCATAACCATGACACCGATTGACGAAACGATAAAGGCAAAGAGCGTTCCGACGCTGCACATCTCAGCGACTACATTGATGGGCGTAAAGCCACTGATAAGCATGACCGCCAGGCCAACAATGACCGTGATGCGATGCGGTGTGGCGTATTTCGGATGAACCTTGCAAACGCTCTTGGGAATCAAGCCGTCACGGCTCATCGCATAGAACGCACGGGTCTGGGCATACATCATGACGAGCAGCACCGTAGTAAGCCCGGCAATAGCACCGGTACCCACTACAGCCGAACCGAACCGGTACCCAAGTTCCCGGAGCACGAAAGCCACGGGCTCCGCGTTGTCAAGTTCGGTATAGGAAACATTTCCCGTCATAACTGCTGTTACCCCGATATACAAAAGCGTGCAGATCAAAAGCGAGGCGATGATGCCGGTCGGCATATCATGTGCCGGGTTCTTGGTCTCTTCCGCCGCTGTTGCAATCGAATCGACACCGAGATACGCAAAGATGATTACGGCAGCTCCAGCCGATACACCAGAAAAGCCGAAGGGCATAAAGGGTTCCCAATTGGCAGGATTCACCGTAGGCGCAGCCAGGAACAAGAAAATAAAGATTGCCAGCAGCTTGACCCCAACGAGAATCTTGTTGACCGTAACACTTTCCCTCACGCCGCGCACGAGCAAAAACGTTAAAAAGCCCGTGATGAGCACGGCAGGCAAATTCACGATGCCCCCTTCAGCCGGCACCATCGTATACTGCGCGGGCAGGGTAATCCCGGCCGACTTCAAAAGGCCCACGACATAAGCCGACCAGCCGCCAGCCACCGCACTTGCACCCACCGAATATTCCAGCACGAGGTTCCACCCTACTAGCCATGCCAGGAATTCGCCAACGGACGTATAAGCATAGGCATAGGCACTGCCCGCCACGGGAATCATCGATGCCAATTCCGAATAGGCCATGCTGACGAAGCCACAAGCAAGACTCGCCAGCAAAAAAGAAAGCATCAGTGCCGGTCCGGCATATTTGGCCGCCGCAACGCCTGTGAGCACGAAGATTCCCGTTCCCACAATAACACCAATACCTAAAAGCGTAACATCAAGTGAGCCCAAAGCCCGCTTCAGATGGGATTTTGACGCATCACTTTGATACTCGGCAATGCTTTTTGTGCGAAAAATTCCCACACAATCACTCCTCAAATTGTTTTCTCTGGATAAACATACTGTTGTATTATACCACACTAAAGGACAGAAGCAAATATAAATTTTGTAATGCTGTAAGCAGGATTCCACTATAGCACGTCGAATAAATAAGCATTGATAGGGACCAATAGGCAATTGTGGGATAAAGCAAGGAGTGTGGCGACCTATGATCAAGAACATGGCTATCTATGTCATCCTCAAAGTCGAGTACGGAAAAGGGCAGGAAAACGTCTACACAAGTATCCTCAACGTATCGTCCAGCAAAAGCACTGCCCAGACTTTCAAGGAACACTATGAAGAAGAATTTGCCGATGAAATTGAACATGAACACGATGGCCGCTTCGTCTCCATCCATCTGCATAAAGCCTTGATTCAATTAGATGATGAAATTATTGCACCAGATATGTTTATCCGCTTTATTGGCGACAAGAATGTACGTGACTATTGATTATGCAGATGAAAAAAGACCAGCTCACTGAGCTGGTCTTTTGTATTGTCGTTATAATGGTCGGGATGACAGGATTCGAACCTGCGGCCTCTTCGTCCCGAACGAAGCGCGCTACCAAACTGTGCCACATCCCGACAACAGAAACTATTATAACGCAGTCTCTGAATTAATGCAAGTCTTTTTTTCCTTTTTTTGATAAAACCACAAAAAAATTATTGGAATGATGATGAGCGTAAACACGGTCGAGGTCAAAAGACCACCGATGATAACCCAAGCCATGGACACGCGTGTCTCCGAACCTGCGGTCATAGCCAATGCCGTCGGCAACATGCCAACCATCATCGTGATGGTGGTCATAAAGATTGGCTTGAGTCTCACCCGCCCTGCTTCAATAATGGCTTCTAATGCAGTTCTCCCACGGTCCATCAAGGTCAGCGTGTAATCAATCAGCAAGGTGCCATTCTTTGCCACGATACCATCCATGACCAAGATGCCAATCATCGAATAGAGGTTCAACGTATTATGGGTGATGAATAGCATCAGAATCGAGCCGATGATGCCAAGCGGCAAGGAAAACATGCGGATGAACGGCGTGATAACCGACTCATAAAGCACCGCCAGCAGCATATAGATGAGCACCAAAGCCAGGAACAGCGCACTCAAAAGATCGGAAAAGGTATCGTTCATCCGGGTTGCCTGCCCCTTGAATTGATACGTAACCGTATCGCCAAGGCTGGCCTTCTTCATGGCTTTTTTTACATCACGCATCACATCGCCAATTGGCCGGCCGCTGATGTTGGCACCAATAGCGATAGCCCGCTGCTTATCCACCCGGCGTATGGACACCGGCCCACGGCCGTTCTTTATCTCAGCCACATCACCCAGATAAATGAGCTTGCCACCAGCAGAAATCGGCACATGCGCAACATCGGACGGCTTATAGCCATCCGCTCCTTTAAAACGGACTTTGATATTGGTATCCAGCCCACTATTGGCCGCGTCATTTTTCAGCTCGCCAGCCGACAATCCCGAAATCGCCGACGCAAAAGCCGTATCGACGTCAGCCAGCGAAGTACCATAGGTCTTCAGTTTTTGACGATCAACGGTCAATTGCAGCTCGGGCATGCCTTCCGTATAGGAGCTGTTAATATCCGTAACCCCTTTGACATCGGATTTCAAGATATTCATAACGCGCTCAGCAGCTGCGTTTAATTCCTCCGTATTGTTGCCGCGAAGTTCAATCTGCAGGGCGCCACCGCCATTCCGGGCACCACCGCCGCCTGAGATTCCCGCTACATTACTCTGCGTCTCCGCCACACGGATGTCGGCCTCCTTGATGCCCCCCGCAAAACGGCGGACTTCATTAGCTACCTCCCATACGGAACGAGACCGATCTTTGCGGTCATAGAGTTGGACTTTGATACGGCCTTCGTAGGCGGTAGAGCCACCCGCCTGGGTCATGTAGTTCTTGACCTCCGGGATTTCCGCCAGTTTCCCCTCCAGTTTTTTGGCGATGCGGTTGGTCTCCTCCGCCGAAGAACCAATCTGCCCCTGGATGTTGATGGTAAAACTCGATTCATCCGTCTGTGGCATATACTCAGAACCCACCAGTCCCAAAGGAACCATCGAGACCACTCCGATAAAAATCACCGTAATGATGCCGATTAATTTCTTTTGATGGCCCAGACTCCAGCGCAGGATCTTCTCATAATATTCCACCGCATTGTTTTCCAACCGATCCATGTAATCCCACAGCTTCGTCTTTTGCGGATGATAGCCATGTTTATAAAGCCTTGATGCCAGCATCGGCGTCAAAGTAAACGAAACAAACAGCGAGAAAAATCCAGCAAAGACAATGGTCAGGCCAAACTGACGGAAATATTGACCGGTCATGCCTTCCATGAACGCGATTGGCATGAAAACCGCAGCATCGCAAAGCGTTATGGCGATTGCCGCCATACCGATTTCATTTCGTCCCTTTTCCGCCGCGAGTTTTGGTTCCTCGCCCATCTTCAAATGGCGTGTGATATTTTCGAGCACGACGATGGAGTCATCGACCAAGATACCAACGCAAAGCGTCATACCCATCAACGACATCATATTGAAGGTAAATCCCGCAATATACATGACGAAGAACGTGGCAATCAGCGAAGTAGGAATCGCCACCATAACTGCCGCCGTAGAACGCCAGCCGCGCAAAAACAAAAACAACACCAAGCCCGTCGTTATGAGGCCTTCCACCAAAGTTCCCAATGTATTATGAAGGGAATCCTCCACATAATCGGCATCGTTGGAAACCACCACAAACTGATAATCTGGATAATTCTTCCGCATTTTTTCCACGGCTTTTAGGATATTGCCTGCAGTCTCCACCACATTGGCATCACTGTTTTTATACACCAGCACATTTATGGCATCCTCGCCATTGAGGCGGCCATAGCGGGCAATCCGCGCATCCTGTTCCCGGACAGTTGCCACTGCCGTCAGCGGAATCAGCTTGCCTTCGGTATTCTGCACCTGTACTTTTTCGATGTCCTTGGCCGTCTTGTATTGGGCAATAACGCGGACATCGGATTTCGTCGTCTCCGTGTAAACTGAGCCGGATGGCAGCAACTGGTTTTCATTGCGTATTGCCGAGCTGATCTTGCTGAGGGTCAGCTTATACGCGGCCATCTTGTCGCGGTCAACTTCGACCGCCACCTCTTTGTCCCGGCCACCATGGAGCTCGATTTCCGAAACACCACCGGCCTGCTGCAGGACTTCTTGAAAAGTATTGTCCGTCATGGAATAAGTATCCGCTAAGCTATGCTGGCTGATGACCGCCAGTTCCACGATCGGCTTGGCATTGATATCGCGCTTGATGACGACCGGCGAATCCGCCTCATCGGGCAATTTGTTTTTGATGGCCTCGACTTTCTTGGTCGCATCGATCGCTGCCGTATCGGCATTTGCATCAAAATTCAACTCCAGCATGATGCGTGCCCGCTCATAACTAGCTGTTGACGTGATCTTCTTGACATTTGACACCGAGGACAACGCGTCTTCTACTGGTTTAACGATCTCCTGTTCCACAGAATCCGCACTGGCTCCCGGATATTTTACCGACACCGTAACATAAGGCGTGTTGAGTGCCGGCAGCAGCTCGACACCAATGCGATAATAGCTGTACAGTCCCAGCACCACAAAGAACATGACGATCATCGAAATGCCAACGGGTCGGTTAATCGAAAAACGTGTCAGATTCATGCTGCTGCCTCCGCCTCATCCTGCTCCGCTACATCGACCTTCGTACCGGTCTGGAGTTTGTCCTGATTGGACAGGATAACCGTATCGCCATCTTCCAAGCCATCGAGGATCTCTTCATCTTCATCATTCATAAGGCCAATTTTAACCTCCCGCTCTTCGACCGTACCATCGTCACGCAGTACAAAAAGCGTCTGTCTGCCATTTTTCGAAAGCACCGCTGCCTTTGGAACGAACAGAGTATCCCGCCGCTGAAGAATATCAACCGCCGTATGGGCAAAGAGTCCGGCTTTAATGGCATCCTTGCTCTCATCAAGTTCAATGCGCACCTGATACGTCTTGGAACTGTCATCCATCGCAGGGCTCACATAAACAATCCGTCCGACATAGTCCTGCCCCATCGCATCAATCGTCACATTGACGTCCATGCCCGGTTCCAATATCGCCGCATCGCTTTCCGAAAGGGTACAGTCGACATTGATATGGCTGTTGTCCACAAGAGAAAGCACCTTCGTGCCCGCCGATACGATTGCTCCGACTTCGGCGTTCCGATAGCCGATGATACCATCCCGCGGCGCTCGCAAAATCATATCCTCCCGCTGTTTGCGCAAGGCGTCCGTGGCATGCCGCTGTTTTTCGGCCGTATATTCTTTGGACTGAACGCTGGCTGCATCGCCTCCCTGCACCTGATTGGCCAATACATCAAAAGCAGCTTTACTGGCCATGTACTCCTGCTCCACCGAATCGAGTTTATCCTGCGAAATAGCGCCAATCGAAAAGAGATACTGATTGCGCTGATAACGTGCCAGTTCCAGCTCATAGGCATTTTTCGCCTTGATGTAGTTTGCATCGTAGGAAGCAGCTGCCTCGCGGGCATCTGCCTGCGCCGCATTGGCTGCCGCCGCATTCTGATTGATGGAAATATCCAAATCCGCCGTATCTTGAACCAGAAGCACCTGACCAGCCTTGACCACATCTCCCAATTTGACATGGATTGCTGTAATGCGTCCCGTGTATTTTGGCGCCAGCGGAATATTGGCATCGGCTACCGTCTGCCCCGACAGGGCGATATGCCGCATCATATCCTGGCGCACCACCTTCTGAACTTTAACGAGCGGATTGCCATGCCGCATCACCTTTTTCGTATCCCTGGCATTGCCAAAATAAACATAAAGTGCAACGAATAGTACCACCAAACAGACCACAGCCGTGATGAGCTGCTGCTTTTTACTCATATCCTGAAACTTATGACGCATGGTCCTTCACCTTACCTTATCATGATAGCTTTATTTTAACACGCCGAGCAGGTAATTGCATACATTTGCAGAATATTTTGGTATAGTATATTTTCCGAGTTGAAAGCGAGGCAATATCCATGAAAGCAGTTGAAATCAAGAAGAACATCTATTGGGTTGGTGCCATCGACTGGTCCATGCGCAGTTTTCACGGCTACGAGACCGGCCGAGGCACGACCTATAACGCTTACCTGATTCTCGATGACAAAATCACTCTGATTGACACCGTAAAGGAGCAGTTCGCAGCCGAACTGCTCGAACGGATTTCCTCGGTCATAGAGCCTGCGAACATTGACTATATTATTTCCAATCATGCTGAGCCAGACCATTCTGGATCCCTCGGCATTCTTTCCCAGCACTGTCCCAAGGCCAAGATTATCACCACTCTGCCCAACGGCTTGAAAGGACTCAAGGCCCGCTATGGAGAACTCGCCTACGAAGGCATAAAAGCTGGCGATTCTCTTTCCATCGGAGCACGCAGCCTGCAATTCGTACCGACCCCCATGCTTCACTGGCCAGACAGCATGGTCACCTATTGCCCCGAGGAAAAAATCCTATTCAGCAGCGACGCCTTTGGTCAGCACCTTGCCTCCAGCCAACGCTTCGATGAAGAAAACGACCTTTCCACCGTTCTCTACGAAGCCAAGAAATATTATGCCAATATCCTCATGCTCTACGGACGACAGGCACAAACAGCACTCCAAGCACTAAACGGACTCGACATCGAGCAGCTGGCCACCGGACATGGCATTATCTGGCGTAAGCACATCTCCCCCATCATGGCCTGCTATCAAAAATGGTCCCGCTGTGAAGTCAAGGATCGGGCCGTTGTCGTCTTTGACAGCATGTGGCATTCCACCGAAGCCATTGCCCGCACCATCGCCGAAGCTTTCGAAACGCGCGGTATCCCTTGTTCCTTCTACGACATCAAGAAAACTCCTCTTTCGGATATCATCACGGACATCTTCACCAGCAAATACCTGGCCGTCGGCTCCCCGACCATCAACAATCAGATGATGCCGACCATCGCCAGCTTCCTGTGTTATCTCAAGGGACTTGCCCCGAAAAATCACGCTGGCTTCGCCTTTGGTTCCTATGGCTGGGGCGGACAAAGCATCGCTCAAGTAGAAGCCGAGCTCAAAGCCGCTGGCATCGAAATCATCCTCCCCAGCATCCGCATCGCCAATATCCCCACTGCAGAACAGCTGGCAAAAATTACCGAAACCATCCAAACCATCGAATAGACGAAAAGAGGACTGTCACCAGTCCTCTTTTTCATGTTTTAATTACCTTGAAGTTCTTCAGGAGTTCCCTCTTCTCAGCTGCTGACATAGCCGAACGCTTATTTTCCCCCTCGACCATTTTCAGATAGGATTTCTTCTTCTTCGCCTTATGCTCGTGCTTGTGTGAAGGCTTGGGCAGATTCTCCCCCTTGCCGTGCTCCAATAGCTCCAGCATATTAATCTGCTCCAGAAAATCCTTGAGATACCCTCTTAATCTTGCCTTGCGGATAGCCCTGGCTAATGCGACGACCGCTTCATCCTGAAGTTCCAAAAGGCTGCCGCGCGCCAAGAGCGAAGGCTCCAAAAGCTGTCCTAATCCGATGCGATTCAGATAAGCAGACAAGTTCCCCCGAGTATACGCCAGCCTCATCCTCTCCTGAAGACGAATGGCAGCCCGTACAAGAATTCCATCAAGGCGTTCATCAAAACCATCATGCTTCATGAACACACCTCCGCTGCGAAAACTTGCGCATACCTAACTACCTTATAGTTCGCTATCCTCAGGAAAAAATCCTGCTAACATATTTTAGATAATTATTCTTTTTAAATCATATTGAGTGGCTTTGCTTTCCCCTTGACCTTCGTCTTGAGCGTGACAATAAAGGTCGTACCTTTGCCTAACTCACTTTCAATCCGAATATCCCCCTGGTGGAGGTTGACAATCTCTTGAGCAATCGCCAGTCCCAGGCCATTCCCTCCCATTTCACGGGAGCGAGCCTTATCCACGCGGTAGAAGCGGTCAAAGACCTTTTCCTGATCTTCCGGCGATATTCCGATTCCCGTATCAGCTACCGCCAAGCTTACCTTGCCCTTCTCCGCCTTGCGGAACTCGACGGTTACCGTCCCGCCCTCCGGCGTATACTTCACGGCATTGTCCACCAAAATCAGAACCAGCTGGCGAATCTTTTGCTCATCGGCATGAATTACCGCCTTAGGCAAACGCTCCGCCACGAGGGTAATCTTTTTCTGTTCTGCCAGCGGTGCCATGAGCCTTGCTGTCTGTGCTACCACAGCACCAAAATCAAACTTCGACGGCTTGAGTTTCAAGGCCTTATTATCGCTGCGGGCAACCACTAAAAGGTCCCCGACAAGCTTCGTCATTTTCTTGACTTCATCCCGTACATCCTCAATGACCTGTTTGAGGAACGGCGACTTTATGGATGGATCATTCTGCAAAAGTTCTGCCGACGCCATGACAACCGCGAGTGGCGTACGCAGCTCATGGCTGGCATCGGCGGCAAACTGACGCTGTTTCTCATAGGCAGCTTTCAGCGGAACCATCGCCTTGCCCGAAAGGATATGACCGACAATCGTAGCGACAATCAGTGCCAGCAAACCAAGTCCAGCCATGATTGTCGTAGCTTTTTCCATACCATTGTAGAGCGCGGTGACATCTTTTCCGACATAAACCGTCTGTGAGGTCATTCCCGGCTGCTCAATCTTCTGCATGGTCATCATAATTTTCGTCTTATGACCATTTTCCCGCGGTTTCGTGACGACCGCCACTTCCCCCTCCGCAGAATTCCACTGATTCATGACATCCAAGATAAAGGGTTCAATGCGAAAAGATGCCCGGGCAAAATTCAACAACCGCCCATCGTCATCGAACACGTAAAAGAACAAGCGGTCATTCGTACTCTTATAGGCCACCGTATCATCGATGACCAATTCCGGATGCTGATTGAGGTATTTCTGGGCTTCGGCAACATTATCAGCAGTATCCCAAAGCTCCCTTGCCTGTTCCGAGCGAATGGACCATTCCATCGATTGGTGCATGGCAAAAATCAGCACAGCCAAAAAAATAATCATGACCAGCGAATACAGCATCGTCAGTTTTCGCCGGCTCTTACCAAAAAGGTTCTCTGTCATTACTTATGGGCCTCCAACTTATACCCAACGCCACGAACCGTCTTGATAATCGTATCTCCATCACCAAGGTCAAGCTTTTTGCGCAAAATCTTCATATACGAATCAATATTGTTGGAGCTGACATCCGATTCCAACCCCCAAATGCGGTCAAGAATGATATCACGCGGAACGACAATACCGATGTTCTGAGCCAACAGATCGAAAATCTGGAACTCACGCGGCGACAACTGAATGACGTCGTCCTTTTTTTTGAGGACCTTGGCCGTGCGGTTCAAGGTAAAATCGCCGACCTCGACCACATCCTGCTGGATTTTCTGTGTACTGCGGCGGCCCAAAGCGCGCAGACGCGCCAGCAGCTCGGCAAATTCAAACGGCTTCACCAAATAATCATCCGCACCAGCATCAAGTCCAGTCACACGATCTTCTACCGAATCGCGCGCCGTCAGCATCAGGATTGCCTTCTCATAGCCTTCGTGACGCAGGCGGCTGCAAGCTTCCACGCCAGTCACCCCCGGCATCATCCAATCCAGCACTAGGATATCATAGTCACTGTACTTGGCATATTCATAAATATCGCTGCCATTCGTTACCCACTCTACCTGGATATCATTCTGCTCCAGCATGTATTGAATCAGCTTTCCCAGCCGCTTATCATCCTCAGCTAAAAGTACGCGCATGTTAAATGCCTCCCGAAAATTTTATCTTATCTACTATTATATCCTGCTTTTCTTGAAATTCCTATGAAAAAGAACGGATTTCCGAAGAAATCCGTTCGAGATGAACCAATATGTACTTACAATATCGTATTCTGTACCTTACTCACGGCCAAGACGGTCTCTGAGGATGACGTCATGAGAACCGCCCTCGACAATACTCGTAGCCGATACCAGCGTGAGTTTTGCCTTATCACGGAATTCCGGGAGGCTCAGCGAACCGCAGTTGCACATCGTGCTGCGAATCTTGGCGAGCGTCGTCTGAACGTTATCCTTGAGCGGACCAGCATACGGTACATAGGAGTCAACGCCTTCCTCGAAGGAAAGTTTGCGAGCGCCGCCGAGGTCATAACGCATCCAGTTGCGGGCACGATTGGAACCCTCGCCCCAATACTCTTTATAGTAGGTGCCGTTGACTTTGACTTTGTCCGTCGGGCTCTCGTCGAAGCGGGAGAAATAACGGCCAAGCATCAAGAAGTCAGCGCCCATTGCCAGGGCCAAAGTCATATGATAGTCATGGACGATACCGCCATCCGAGCAGATTGGGATATAAATGCCCGTCTCTTCATAGTATTTATCGCGCTCACGGCAGACATCAATCAGTGCCGTAGCCTGACCACGGCCGATACCTTTCGTCTCACGCGTGATGCAGATGGAGCCGCCACCGATACCGACTTTGATGAAGTCTGCACCAGCCTCAGCCAAGAAGCGGAAGCCTTCGCCATCAACAACGTTGCCAGCACCGACTTTGACATCTTCGCCAAAGTTTTCATGGATGTATTTCAGCGTGATACGCTGCCACTCCGAGAAGCCTTCCGAAGAATCAATGCAAAGTACATCAGCACCAGCCTTCAGGAGAGCGGGAACGCGCTCGGCATAATCGCGCGTGTTGATACCAGCACCAACTATGTAGCGTTTATTTTTGTCGATGAGCTGCAGTTCATGCTCCTTATCGCTGGTGTAATCCTTGCGGAATACCATGTAGCGGAGGTGCTGATTTTTATCAACGATTGGCAGCATGTTGAGTTTGTTTTCCCAAATCATGTCATTTGCCTGGCTGATCGTTGTTACTTCCTCTGCTTTTGCATAAACCAGTTTATCAAACGGGGTCATGAATTCTTTTGCCTGCGTGTCCAAAGACATGCGGGAAACGCGATAGTCACGGCTCGTAACGATACCCAGCAGTTTACCGTCCGGCGTACCATCCTCAGTAACGGCCATCGTAGAATGACTCGTTCTCTGCAGGAGATCCAAAATCTCACCCAGCGTCGTCGTCGGCTTGATATTCGAATCGGAGCTTACAAAACCGGATTTATAGTTTTTGACGCGAGCCACCATTGCTGCTTCTTCTTCAATCGTCTGCGAACCATAAATGAAGGATACGCCACCCTCCTGAGCAAGTGCGATTGCCATTTTGTCGTTCGAAACCGCCTGCATGATAGCAGAAGTCATCGGGATGTTCATGGAGATTTTCGGCTCCTCACCCTTTTTGAACTTTACCAGCGGAGTCTTGAGCGATACATTGTTCGGAATGCATTTGTCCGAAGAATATCCCGGAACAAGCAAATACTCGCCAAAAGTGTGTGATGGTTCTTTGAAATAGAATGCCAACGTAACCCCTTCTTTCTTGATACCTTTGAATCTACCTAAAGCAATAGTACACTGTGCCTGTGTATATTGTTATATATGTTAATATAATTGCGAATCTGTGTCAATCTCAAAACTGCAGTTCGCTTTACAATATTACAACCTTGTAGCAAAACGAAAAATAGCAGCCAACGATGCGTTTCATCCATTGACTGCTATTCGTCTCTATTTACTTTTTTCGTCTTCATTTGGTTACCTTTTGGGTGCTCTTACGGGCCCATCGGACTCCCCTCCTTAATCAAGCTCGTGTACACATTAGGAAACTGACCCTCCGTTGGCTAGCTATTACCTTTTCAGAATAATCAGTTCCTTTATTTGGTTCTATTATAGCGCGCTGTTTTAAGAAAGTCAATAATTTTCTGATTTTATTAATAACGTATTTTTTTAAGTAACAAAAAAGGACTTAGCGAAACGCTAAGTCCTGTCATATTCAATGGTGGAGACGAGGAGAATCGAACTCCTGACCCCCTGCTTGCAAGGCAGGTGCTCTCCCAGCTGAGCTACGCCCCCATTGCGATAAACTGAAAACCTTGTTATGGTGGAGACAAGGAGGATCGAACTCCTGACCTCTTGCATGCCATGCAAGCGCTCTCCCAGCTGAGCTATGCCCCCAGGCTGTCCAGTTATTCATCAGCTTACTGCTGTCAACAGGTAATATTATAAGGGGTTGGCACCATGATGTCAACCCCTTATTTTTAAAATTTACCTACAATTAAATTTTCGCAAACTCCAATTTGGCCCGTGTATCATACATGCGTTCATAATAGGTCTGATAATCCCCGCTGATGATTCCCATCCACCAGTCGCGATTATCCAGATACCATTTTACGGTTTTCTTGATTCCATCCTCGAATTTCGTCGTTGGTTCCCAACCTAACTCCTCGCGAATCTTGGTCGGGTCGATGGCATAGCGGCGGTCATGGCCCTTGCGGTCCGTAACATATTCGATGTTTTCTTCGCCCTTCCCCAGTTCCTTCAGGATGGTTTTGACGACATCAATATTCGAGCGCTCATTATGTCCGCCGATATTGTAGACCTCACCGACTTTTCCCTTCTGCAGGATGAGGTCGATAGCCGCACAGTGGTCTTCCACGTAAAGCCAATCGCGGACGTTGAGGCCATCACCATAAACCGGCAGCTTCTTGTCCGACAACGCATTGATGATCATCAGCGGAATGAGCTTCTCCGGAAAATGGAACGGCCCATAGTTATTCGAGCAACGGGAGATTGTCACCGGAATCTTGTAGGTGCGATGGTATGCTTGAACCAGCAAATCAGCACCAGCCTTCGAAGAAGAATACGGACTCGACGTATGAAGCGGCGTCGTCTCCGTAAAAAACAAATCGGGACGATCCAGCGGCAAATCGCCATAAACTTCATCCGTCGATACCTGATGATAGCGGTCAACCCCATACTTGCGGCAGGCATCCAACAACACACTCGTGCCGATGATGTTGGTCTGCAAGAAGATTTCCGGATTTTCGATTGACCGGTCAACATGGGATTCGGCAGCAAAGTTCACGACGATATCCGGTTTTTCCGTTTCAAACATCTTGTAAACCTGCGTGCGATCCGCAATGTCTCCACGAATAAACTTGAAGTTTTCCTTCGTCAGTGCCTTTTCCAGCGTCTCCAGATTCCCGGCATACGTGAGCTTATCAAAGCAGATAATCTTATCCGCCGGATGCTTCTTGAGCATATAATACACAAAGTTTGAACCGATAAAACCGGCTCCACCAGTTATCACGATATTCATATCATTACCTCTTTCCTATCAACCCTCATACACAAAGTTGAGGTGATTTGCCGCTCTTTCCTTGAGCGTTGGTGCCTTCTGATCCTTATCCGACAAAATGACCGGCTCGATGGGCCACTCGACCCCAATCTCCGGGTCGTTCCAGCGAATATTGCCATCACATTCCGGGGCATAATAATTGTCAGCCTTGTACTGCACTTCTACGTCATCGGTCAAGGTAATGAACCCATGGGCAAATCCGCGCGGGATAAAGAGCTGTTTCTTGTTCTCAGCCGAAAGCTCCACCCCTACCCATTTTCCATACTGTGGCGAGCCCTTGCGGATATCAACGGCCACATCAAAAATTTTGCCACGCGTGCAGCGAAGGAGCTTTGCCTGGCATTTCGGATTCAGCTGGTAATGAAGACCACGAAGCGTTCCCTTCTGCGCCGAGAAGGATTGGTTGTCCTGCAGGAATTCCACCTGGATGCCTGCCTCTTCCATTTTACGCTGTGACCAGCTCTCCATAAACCAGCCGCGTTCGTCCCCAAACACTTGCGGTTCCAGCACAAATACGCCTTTTAATTTTGTTTCGGTTGCTTTCACGATTCATTCACTCTTTCAACATATTAATCAAATATTTTCCGTATTCATTTTTCAGCAACGGCTGTGCCAATTTTTCCACCTGCGCCGCATCAATATAACCCATGCGATAGGAAATTTCCTCCAGGCAGGCAATCTTCAAGCCTTGGCGCGCCTGAATCGTACGCACGAAGGCGCCGGCATCCAGCAGCGATTCATGCGTGCCGGTATCAAGCCAAGCATAGCCGCGGCGCATCTTTTCCACCTGCAGCGTCCCACGTTCCAGATAGACCTTGTTGACGTCAGTAATCTCCAATTCCCCACGAGCTGACGGCCGGATGGTCTTGGCGATGTCGACAATATCCTTGTCGTAAAAATACAGTCCCGTAACTGCATAGTTCGATTTGGGCGCTTTTGGTTTTTCCTCAAGGCTCAAAGCTTTTCCTTCCGCATCAAATTCCACTACGCCGTAGCGTTCCGGGTCCGATACATAGTAAGCAAACACCGTCGCCCCCTCATCAAGGGTAGCTGCCCGCTGCATAGCTTGCGCGAGATCTGAACCGTAGAAGATATTATCGCCCAGAATCAACGCACACGCTTCTCCGCCTATAAACTGCTCACCAATCAAAAAAGCCTGCGCCAGTCCATCGGGACTTGGCTGAACCGCATAGGAAATCTGGATTCCCAGCTGACTGCCATCCCCTAACAACTGCTGAAACAGTCCCTGATCCTCCGGCGTCGTAATAATCAGGATGTCGTTAATCCCCGCCAACATCAAAGTGCTCAGCGGATAATATATCATTGGCTTATCGTATACCGGCATCAGCTGCTTGGAAACAACTTTCGTGAGCGGATAGAGCCGGGTGCCCGAACCGCCTGCCAGTATTATTCCCTTTTTTATCAAAAGAAAATCACCTCCGAAATTCATTGCATCTTTAATATTATACAACAAACCGAGGTGATTTTCCTTCTTTTGTATAAAGTTGTTACTTAAATTCGACAAACTCATCGATGCGGGCGCCGCCCTTTATCATGGGCTCGACAAAACTCCGCCAGACGTTGAGTACAATAACCCTTGGATGTTCCTTATCCTCCAAGGCCCGCTGCAAAGCTTCCGCAAATTCCTCCTGCGTAGATACGCTTTCGGCTTCAATCCCGAAGCTTCGCGCATAAGCGGCATAATCCATCGGATAGTCAAACTCACAGGCGATATAGCGCTCCTTGTACATGACCTTTTGCAACTGGCGGATCATGCCCAGGCTCGTGTTATTCACGATCAGGGAAATAATCGGCAGCTGCAATCTCGCAATGGTGTAATACTCATTGCCAGTCATCTTGATGCCGCCATCGCCGGCTACATGGATAACCCGCCTGCTGTCACCATAGGCAAGCTGAGCGCCCATCGCCGCAGGCAGGCCAAAGCCCATCGTTCCCAAGCCGCCAGAAGTCAACCAGGTCCGCGGTTCCTCAACGCGAAGATGAAGCGCCGCCCACATCTGATGCTGCCCGACATCGGTGGCATAGGCATAGCGTTTGCCTCTCGTACTGACCGCTACTTGATGCATCGCC
Source organism: Selenomonas sp. ND2010 (assembly GCF_000702005.1). GTDB lineage: Bacteria > Bacillota > Negativicutes > Selenomonadales > Selenomonadaceae > Selenomonas_A. Next base: position 21,944 of record NZ_JNKI01000022.1, read on the forward strand.
CAAGGAACCGTCAGACGGTTCAAATGATAATCGTATTCGTAGGATTCCTTCCACTGGCGGATTTTCTTCCACCACTCTTCAAGATTTCCGCCCGGCTCATGCCGCATGAGCAAAGCCAGTATCGTTTTCATATCACCAGCCAACCCTAAAGTATTGCGCACATTCTTGTCAATCTCCGCCGGATCGATATCGATGTGAATGAACTTCGTATCCTGCGTATACTTTTTAAGATTTCCCGTCTGACGATCGCCAAAGCGGCTGCCGATCGCCACGACCAAATCAGCGGCTGCAATCGCATGATTGGCGGCTTTTTCACCATGCATGCCCGCAAACCCTAAAGACTGCGGATGCGAACTCGGAATTGCCCCCAAGCCCATCAACGTATGTACCACGGGCAAGTGGAATTTTTCCACGAAAGCCGTAACCTCTGCCGATGCTCCCGCAGAAATGACTCCGCCCCCCACGATAACCACCGGATGTTTCGCGTGAAGGATTTCCCTGGCTGCCTCAGCAGCACAAATCAGGAAATCCGCATCCGGCTTACCGCACCGCTTTTCCTCCGGCCCAGGTTCCGCATAACTCACCTCGGCAAAGAACAAATCCCGCGGAACATCTATCAGCACTGGTCCCGGACGCCCTTGGCGGGCCAGCTTAAAGGCTTCGCGAATGGTCGGCACCAAATGGCGGGCATCCTTTACCTTGTAATTGTGCTTTGTGATTGGCATGGTAACATCCAAAATATCCGTTTCCTGAAAGGCATCCTTACCGAGTAAAGTCGTGTCAACCTGCCCAGTAATCGCCACTAAGGGAATCGAATCCATGAAGGCCGTGGCGATTCCCGTTACAAGATTCGTCGCACCGGGCCCTGACGTAGCAATGCATACACCGACTTTACCTGTTGCCCTTGCGTACCCATCCGCGGCATGAGCCGCATTCTGCTCATGGGTTACCAACACCTGATGAATCTCTTTGTCCTCATAAAACGCATCGTATAGCGGCAAAATCATACCGCCGGGGTATCCGAAAACCGTGGTGACGCCCTGCTCCTTGAGGCAGGCCGCTACTGCTTGTGCACCTTTCAAACAATCGCCTCCTAACAGCCTACCCCCAGTGAGGAAGACTTAAATCCGCTCGCAGATTACCCGTGTAATCTCTTCGGTATTCGCCTTCGAAAATCCTTCTTTCCAGAGATCCGGCGTACGATAACCATCGACAAGAGCCTTGTCCACCGCCGACTCTATAGCTCTGGCAGCCTCTTCCTCATGCAGGGAATAACGCAGCAGCATGGCCGCCGACAGGATCGTTCCCATCGGATTGGCAATCCCCTTGCCGGCAATATCGGGAGCACTGCCATGAATCGGCTCATAAAGGCTCGTGCAGGTACCAATGGATGCCGACGGCATCATGCCAATCGAGCCGCCGACAACCGCCGCTTCATCGGAAAGGATATCGCCAAACAGATTTCCGGTCACAATTACATCGAATTGCGTTGGCCGGATAGCCAGCTGCATCGCACAATTATCGACATAGAGATTATTGAGTTCCACATCTCCATACTCTTCGGCCACCTTAGCTACCGTACGGCGCCAGAGACGTGACGTAGCCAGCACATTTGCCTTATCGACTGACGTGACTTTGCCGCGGCGCAATTTCGCGGTCTCGAATGCGAGCTTGGCAATGCGTTCCACCTCTGGGACGGAGTAATTCTCAAGGTCCCAGGCGCGCTCGGCACCGTCGTGCTGCTCCGATTCACATTTTTCTCCGAAATAGATACCGCCCACCAGTTCACGCACAATAACAAGATCTACGCCCTTTACCAGCTCCGGTTTGAGTGGGGAATAATCGACCAGCGCATCGGCCACTTTAACGGGGCGCAGGTTCGCATAGAGATCCAAATTCTTGCGCAGCCCAAGGATTGCCTTCTCCGGGCGAAGCGCGGGATCGACATTATCCCATTTATCGCCGCCCACAGCTCCGAACAGGACCGCGTCCGAAGCCTTGCAGGCATCAATCGTTTCCTGCGGCAGCGGCGTACCGAATTTATCATACGCCGTGCCGCCGGCATCGTGATAATCAAAGGAAAGCCCCAAGCCAAAGTTCTCGTCCGCTTTTTTTAGAACTTCTACGGCCGAATCGGTGATTTCTTTCCCTATGCCGTCCCCTGGAATTACCGTAATCTTATAAGCCATAGTTATTTCTTCTCCTTTATGTAATCGATAAGTCCTCCCGCTTTCGCAATGTCCTGAATAAACCCAGGCAGTGGATTGGCGTGGAAAACATCACCGGTTGTGACATTTTCAATCGCACCAGTTGCGGTATCCACCCGCAGTTGATCGTCGGCACTGATTTTTTCCACATCATCACCGATTTCCAAAAGCGGCAGCCCAATATTGATGCCGTTGCGGTAAAAGATGCGGGCAAAATTAGCCGCAATAACTACCGGCACCCCAGAGGCTTTGATTGCTACTGGTGCATGCTCACGAGAAGAACCACAGCCAAAGTTCTTGCCACCCACCATGATGTCGCCAGCTTTTACATTCTGGGAAAAGCTTTCATCAATATCTACCATACAATGGCTGGCCAACTCCTTCGGATCAAACGAATTCAGATAACGAGCCGGAATGATGACATCGGTATCAATATTGTCGCCATAGCGCCATACTTTACCTTCTAATTTCATATCATTTTACCTCCTCTGGCGTTGCGATGCGTCCCAAGACGGCACTAGCTGCTGCTACATGCGGTCCTGCCAGATAAACTTCACTGTCGACATGTCCCATGCGGCCACGGAAGTTGCGATTCGTCGTCGAAACACATTTCTCGCCAGCCGCCATGATTCCCATATAGCCGCCGAGACATGGACCGCAGGTCGGCGTCGATACCGAACAACCAGCATCAATAAAAGCGTCAATATAACCCCGCTTCATGGATTCTTTATAAACAGCCGGACTGCCAGGGATAATGATACAGCGCACCCAGTCTGCCACTTTATGTCCTTTGAGGATTTCGGCCGCAATCTGCATGTCCTCCAAGCGCCCATTGGTGCAGGAACCAATGATTACCTGGTCAATGGCGATTGGTGCTTCGATATCCTCCACCCGTTTCGTATTCCCCGGAAGATGCGGAAATGCCACCACTGGTTTCAATTCGTCAAGATTGATTTCTACCGTCTGACAATACTGCGCATCAGCATCAGCCTCTACTGGCTCATACGGCTTTTTGACACGCCCCTCCACATACTCCTTACAAACTTCGTCAAAGGGGAATATGCCGTTTTTGCCACCGGCTTCAATCGCCATATTGGCGATTGTCAGGCGATCGGTCATCGTGAGTTCTGCCACCCCTGGGCCAGTAAATTCCAGCGATTTATAACGGGCACCATCTACGCCAATCCTACCAATTAACGTGAGGATAACGTCTTTGCCGTTGATATTTTTAGGTTTTTTGCCCGTTAAATTGACTTTGATTGCCTCGGGAACTTTAAACCAAGCCTCCCCCGTTGCCATCGCTGCTCCCAAATCCGTGGAGCCGACACCAGTAGCGAAGCCATTTACAGCGCCGTACGTGCAAGTATGTGAATCTGCACCGATCGTCAGCATGCCCGGCCCGACAATGCCCTTTTCCGGCAGGATAACATGCTCGATGCCAACGCGTCCCTGCTCGAAGTAATTGACGATATTCCATTTTTGGGCAAAATCGCGGACAGCTTTCGCCAGTTCTGCCGATTTGATGTCCTTCGCTGGCTGGAAATGATCCGGAACCAGTGCGATTTTCTCGTTGTCAAAAACCGGGCGACCGATTTCCTCAAATTTCTTGATAGACGGTGGTGCCGTTATATCATTGGCCAGTACCATATCCAGCTTACAAGTAATCAGCTGACCGGCCTTAACGGACTCCAATCCTGCATGACGGGCCAGGATTTTCTCACTCATATTCATGCCCATGTTATTGCCCTCCTAGTCATATATCCTAAAGAAAGCCTTCCCCTTCGGGGGAAGGCTTGTAAATTGTTCGATTGCGTCAATTAGTCTTTCGACAGATCTGCCCCATCGCGAAGCCACGGCATCATCTGACGAAGCTCAGCACCGACCTTTTCAATCGGATGTTCTGCATGGAGACGACGCTGAGCCATGAAGTTTGCACGGCCTGCTGCCCGATTCTCAAGCAGCCAGTTGCGGGCAAACGTACCATCCTGGATTTCCTTGAGGACTTTTTTCATCTCTTTCTTCGTCTCTTCCGTGATGATGCGCGGGCCTACCATATAGTCGCCATATTCAGCTGTATCGGAGATGGATTTGCGCATTTTCGTGAAACCGCCCTCATAGCAGAGATCAACGATGAGTTTCATCTCATGGAAACACTCGAAGTAAGCCATCTCTGGCGGATAACCTGCCTCAACGAGGACTTCATAGCCCGTCTGCATCAGCTGGCAAACACCGCCACAAAGAACTGCCTGCTCACCGAAGAGATCTTCCTCCGTCTCATCGCGGAAGGTGGTCTGCAGGACACCAGAGCGCGTAGCACCAAGGCCTTTGGCATAAGCCAGGGCAATATCAAAGCACTTGCCCGAAGCATCCTGATGAACAGCGAATACTGCCGGAACACCGGAACCTTCCGTATACGTGCGGCGTACGAGATGGCCCGGACCTTTCGGAGCGACCATGAATACATCGACATTAGCCGGCGGAACGATCTGCTGGTAATGAATGTTGAAACCATGAGCAAACGCCAGAGCACTGCCATCTTTGAGGTTCGGAGCGATTTCATTCTTATAGACATCGGACTGTTTCTCATCCGGAATCAGGACCATCGTGATGTCAGCCTCTTTGACTGCATCCGCGACATTTTTGACCGTCAGGCCATGTTCTTCGGCAACTTTCTTGGACTTGGAGCCCTCATAAAGACCGACTACAACGTCGACGCCGCTCTCTTTGAGGTTCAAGGCATGTGCATGACCCTGGCTGCCATAGCCAATGACTGCAACCTTTTTGCCGTTCAGAACTTCCCAGTTGACATCCTGATCATAATAAGTTTTTGCCATAATACTCTCTCTCCTCACAATGTTCATAAATGGTATGCTCACCGCGTTCCAATGCAATAAGGCCGGTACGGATGACCTCAGCGATGCCATAAGGCTCAACAAGCTTCAAAAAAGCCGAAACCTTATCATCGCTCCCCGTTATCTCAAAGACCAGCGTCGACGAATCCACATCGACTACATGAGCCCGAAAGAGCTCCGCCATCTTCAAGACATCGAGCCTGTTGGTATCCTCCGCTTTCACCTTGATAAGCGTCATTCCGCGGCACACAGCGTTCTTTTCATCCAGACGCTGAACCGCCTGCACGACCGGCATCTTCTCGAGCTGTTTTATCATCTGCTCCACAAGATTTTCGTCCCCCTGCACCACAACCGTGATGCGGGAAAACTCCGGGCGTTCGGTCACCCCCACTGACAAGCTGTCAATGTTGAATTCCCGTCTGGAAAACATACTTACAACCCGAACCAGTACACCGGTCTGATTTTCGACAAATACAGACAAAACATGTTTCATAGCAATTGCTCCTCTCCATATTGCCTAAAACCAAAGTCGTTGCTGCTTCTTTAAAATGTAATGTTGTAAAGCATGTATACATTATTACGCCGATAGACGGTTTTGTCAATAGAATTTTGTAACATTTTTGTATTTTGTCGATGTTTTTTAATATTATATTCCTCTATGCAAGCACAAACCTTAGGATATCCATTTAAAAATCAGCATATCTGTCCACCTAAAAAGGAAGCCAGGTTATATTCCTTGCTTTTTTCTGAATCCTCAAATGGTTTGCTATCTTTTTATGTTTTTCTTCCTGCTAGTTTTTCCGATTCGTTTGTGATACGATAGGTCGAACGTATAATTTCACTACTAAGAAAGGAAATATCTGTCGTGAAACCAGCACTAATCCTTGACCATACCGATATCATCCGCGAAATCCTCTCACCATTGCTCAGCTGGTATAAAGGCCAAGAAAAAACACGCCAGCTCCCCTGGCGGGAAGAGCCCACACCTTACCACACCTGGATTTCCGAAATCATGCTGCAGCAAACCCGAGCTATCGCGGTCATTCCCTATTACCACCGTTTTCTGGAGGAATTTCCGACAATTACCGCATTAGCCAATGCGGATGATGAAGTCCTGATGAAACTCTGGCAGGGACTCGGTTACTATTCGCGAGCACGAAATCTAAAAAAAGCTGCCCAAGTCATCGTGCAGGAACACCAGGGACAGCTTCCCCAAGACAAAAAACAACTGCTAGCCCTCCCAGGCATTGGACGCTACACCGCCAATGCCATTGCCTCCATCGCCTTTGGGATGCCACTTCCTGCCATTGACGGCAACGTACTCCGCGTCATCGCGCGTGTCATCACTTGTCGCGAGGACATCATGTCCGCCCGTACACGAACAGCCTTCGAACAACTGCTGGCTCCCCATTATCCAACCGGTGACGATGCGGGGGCACTCAATCAGGCCTTCATGGACCTCGGCGCTACCATCTGCCTCCCCCATGGAACACCGCATTGTGCCCACTGTCCCCTAGCCCAGCTCTGCCTGGCAAAGGAAACCGGCACGCAGCAGGATTTCCCGCAAAAAGCTGCAACTAAGGCCAAAAAACGCGAAGCTCATACCATATTACTGCTAAAACTGGGCAACCGCATCGCCCTGCACAAGCGTCCTAACCAAGGACTCCTCGCAGGACTATGGGAATTTCCGAATTTGACGGGTCAAGTTGACCAGTCAAAAGTCAACGAATATCTAAAACAACATCATCTGACCGCAACGCGAATGGAAGAACTTCCTCCCGCTAAGCATGTCTTTTCTCATGTCACCTGGCAGCTTACCGGCTGGAAAATCCAACTGGCCGCTTCCGCACTTCTTGTAACGGAAACAACGGACGCCTTTACCTGGGCAACACCAGAAGAAATTGCCAGCCAATTCAGTATCCCCACAGCCTTTGCCCACTACATTTCCTATATAAAATAACGAATTTTGCAGGAGAATCCTTTTACGTGGCGAAAGATAAACGTTAAAAGAATTACTCTAAGGATATTTCAACGTAGGTGTAAACGATGCATTTTACGAACAAGTACAGAGAGGTGTTTAGAAATGATGAAAATTTTTTCTTCGGGTATGAAAAAGGCCGAGGCTGCCAGCCCGGCAGCTTCCCGTGTAACTCCCACAGCACCTGTTGTCTCCACACAACAGGACATCAAAGTTGCCTATTTGGGCAAGAGTGAACTCACTGCGGTCCGTCTCAAGGATCTAGCCGATGTTGCCGAAGGCTGTGCCCTTATCATGGGATTTGTTTCCCCTGACCTCAATCTTTCCGATGTGGCTCAGGCGATCAAACGCGAAGTTCCCACCACGACCAAGGTCATCTTGATGACAACGTCCGGCGAACTTTGCCGCCCCCAGGGCAGCTCCTCCCTGTACTGCACAGCTCCTGACGGCCGCGCAAAAGTCCTATTACAGTCTTTCTCGAACCGAATGATTGAAGATGCTCATATCATGAGCATCCCACTTCCCAGCGAGGATCTTCGCGGCGGTGAAGTCAAGCTGACTGTCAACGAGCGCGTTGCTGCCATCCGACGCGAAATCGACAAATTGCCAGTTCCTTTCCGCCTAAGTGTGGCACATACCTTTGCCATGATTTATATCGATGGCGCTTCAGCCTGTGAAACTTTCGTCCTGCAAGCGCTGTTCGAGTCGGGCAAATATCCGATTCCGTTCATTGGCGGCAGTTCAGCCGGTGATATGACCTTTACTCATACTTACATCTACGATAACAAACAATGTCTGGAAAATCATGCCGTCATCACGCTCATCCGCCTCAAGAAGCCTTACCGTTACGGTATCTTCAAATCCCAGGCGGTCGAGCGCACTGGCGATGTATTCACCGTTGGCAGTGCCAATACCGCCCTTCGCTACGTGGAAACCATCGAAGGACCAACCGGCGAACCGATTTCCTTTATCGAGGCACTCAAAGACCACTTTAAGGTCAGCAGCACCGCTGACCTCCAGACAAAACTGCAGGGATATACCTTCGCCACCGATATTAATGGCGATGATTTTGTCCGTACGATTTCCGGTATCGATGATGTCAACGATCGTATCAGTTTCTTCTGTGACGTAGTTACCGGCGAGAAACTTTACCTGCTCAAACGTCAGTCCCTCGAAACAACACTTAGCCGCGATATTCGCAGTTACACCAATGGCAAGCCGAAAGCACTCGGCGCAATCCTCAACGACTGTATCCTGCGTCGTCTCGGCTATCCAGAAGAAGTCAAGCATATGGATTTCTTTAGCGACGTACCTGTCGCTGGTTTCTCAAGCTTTGGTGAAATCATGGGACTTCATGTCAACGAAACCCTGACAGCCATCTGCTTCTATCACGTCCCCGAAGGACAGCCTTTCTCCGATAGCTACGTCGACAATTTTGCCCGCAGCTATGCCAACTGCAATTCCTTCTTCTTTAAACGCGTCATCGACCGACAGAAACATACCGAGGTACTCAAAGACAACCTCATCAATATGTTCAAGGATTACCAGTCAAAGATGCCGGGCATCGTTCAAACTATCATGCGCATGTCGGGGGATGTTGACCTCATTCAAGAAGCCATCCAACAGCTTTCCAAAGGCATTGACGAGCAGAATGGCCTCTTCAATCAGCTTACCGACCGCAACCGCGAAATTACACCAAAACTCGACATGCTCTCCCAGAGCACGCAGAAAATCGACGATGTCATGAAGATGATCAACGAGATTGCCGCCCAAACAAACCTGCTCGCCCTCAACGCCGCCATCGAGGCTGCACGCGCTGGCGAAGCCGGCCGCGGATTCTCCGTCGTCGCCCAAGAGGTTCGCAAGCTCTCCGAAAACACCCAGACGAGCCTGCACACCTCTGATGAGGCCATCAAAGTCCTGTTGCACGATGTCGCTGAAATTGACAACATCCTTTCCGCCAACAAAGACTTCGAAGATAAGATCAATGAATTTGACAAACACTTCGCAGCGGAAATGAAAAATCTCCACAAGAGCCTCAACGAAGGCGTCGCTCATATCCAAAAATCCACGCAGTCGATTCAAGCCCTCGAGGCCATCAACGAACGTACAGCGGCAGAAATGGAAAAACTCACGACGATTATCCACAACATCGAAATGGGAATCTAACCCCCTTATAGCATAAAGAAGGCCCGATGGTGCTAATGCGCCATCGGGCCTTCTTATCTTTTCGATTAAATGCGTTCCACAGCCAATTCAGCCAGTTGCTGCTCCAAACGAGCTAGTTTCGGCTTCTGACGAAGCTGTTCGGGATCATAGGTAATGAGCAGCGATCCTGTTAGTGGCGTTATCTCCGCCGTTTTGACACCGGTAAAGGATTGTAGATAATCCTCCAAGGGCTTTTGCCACTGGGGATTGGCGGCTAACATACCGCTGCGCAGACGAATCCGTCCAGGGACATAAAACGGCACTTGGAAGCTGGCCGCTATGCGCAGCAGCGGGTCCGCTTCCTTCGCCCCTGCTTTATTGCAGCCAGCCAAGCGGCAGGCATCAGCCTGCATCTTTTTATGATGCTGCCAACCATGCCAAAACGACAAAACTGCCCAGGCAATGCCAAAGCCGACATGTAACCGCTTACCAACCAAAAGCGTAGCCAAGGTTCCTACGGAAGCTACAGTCATTGGAATTCCCAGCGGCAAATTCTTAACTCCATACGGCATAACCATCCCCCTATCCATCAAGCAGCTCGGCGATTCCGGGCAAAAAAGCCCGTCTTGTTCTGATTGAGTATCCGGCAGCTGTTGAGCACTACGGCCAACGTCGCCGTATTATGAATCACAGCCGCCCAAAGCGGACTAATTTTCCCTAAAGCTCCCAATAACATCGCCGACGAATTGACCAAAATAGTCGCCATAAAGTTTTGATGAACCAAATCCATCGTACGACGGCCCAGCTGCAGCGTCTCAATCAAGCGCTCCGGATCTTCCGAATGGATTGTCACAGCCGACGACTCTGCCGCAATATCCGTTTGGCGGCCGCCCAGCGAGACGCCCACATCAGCAAAAGCCAACGCGGGGGCATCGTTGATGCCATCGCCTACCATCATTACCGTACCACGCTGTTTGAGCTTGTTCACGTAATGGCTCTTATCCTCTGGCAGAATTTCCGCATGGTAGGAGTCAATATCCATATTGTGGGCAACTTCAGCCGCTACCGCCTTGCTGTCACCTGTCAGCATGACGATTTCATCCACACCATGGCGACGCATCTGATTGAGGGTCTTCTTCATCTTCGCCCGGACTGGGTCCTCGATGCCGATGACACCCAAAAGCGCAGTATCTCGCGCCACATACAAGAGATTCTTGCACTCGATGCCATCCAACAGGGATTCCTCAATGGCAATGCCATTTTCCTGCAGGAATTTCCGACTGCCCACTCGAATCGTACCGCCCTTATACCCTTCAAAGTCTGGTACTTCTGCCAGCATGCCCCGCGCCACAATGGTCTTTGAGGACTTATGCTGCGGCGAGGTCCATTCCTGTTCCTGCACATATTTCTGAATGGCTACCGCCAAAGGATGCACCGAATGCTGTTCGGCAGACGAAGCCAAGAGGATCATTTCCTTCTCTTCTACGCCCTTGGCAGTTTTCGTAAAGGCAATCTGCGGAATGCCGACAGTAAGCGTACCGGTCTTATCAAGCACCACCGTATCCGTCTCGGCCAGTGCCTCGATATAGTTGCCCCCCTTAACGAGGATACCACGCTTCGCCGCAGCGCCGATAGCTGCCGACATAGCCGTAGCCGTCGAAAGTTTCAAGCCACAGGAGAAGTCGATAAACAAGAGGTTCAACACTCGTTGCCAATCACGGGTGGCACCATAGACGATACCTGCCCCAATGAAGGAAATCGGCACCAGGAAGTTGGCCATCTTATCGGCAAAGTTCTGCACCGGTGCCTTGCGGTTCTGCGCCTCTTCCACCAGATGAACGATATGTGCGAGCGACGTATCCTCGCCCACCTTTTCGACCTTGATGACAAGCTCACCAGCTTCCACCACGCTGCCGGCATAAACCGGCGACTCGGCATGTTTCATGGCAGGATTTGACTCACCGGTGATGGATGCCTGATTGACAGCAGCATCACCAGAAATCACCCGGCCATCCACCACGATTTTCTCTCCCGTATGCGCCGCAATCGTATCACCGACCTTGACCTGTTCCACGGGAACTTTTTTCTCGGCATCGCCCTCCACCAGCCATACATAGCGCTGGTCCAGGGACAGCAATCCGGAAATATGGGTACGCGCCTTTTCGGCGGCATAGCTGGTAAGCATTTCCGCACCATTGGAAAGCGCCAACAGCGTCAGACTCGATTCCGGCTTACCGGCCAGCACTGAGGCGATAACGGCCGTAGCCGTCAGCGTATCCGCATTGGGCTGACGATCTTTTACGACGCCCTGCACGCCATTCTGGATAAACTTACGGGCAATCCCGAGCACGAGCAGGCTGCGCAATACTTTAGCACCAGCAAACAGTCCCGGCGATGTGCGCTTCAAAATTTCCATTCCAGCAAAACCAGCCAGGGAAATCAATGCATCCCGGCGATATTCCTCCAGCCGCTGCGCCGGCGTAATAGCCGCTTCCTGCAATCGTTTTACCGTGGCAATCATCAATTGCTGAAGATCGTGCAGCTGATAAGGCGGCATCTGCCGCTTGTACCAGATCTGCACTCTGCGCTCCGTCACCGACACCGCCACTACATAGCGGTTGCAACGTATCAAAGCCGCTAGTTTTGCCCGCTCTTCGCGATTTAACGCTGCCTGCAAACAAAAATAACAATTTCCGTATATCATACGGTCCGCCATCCTCTCATCAAAGTAACCGCCCACCAGAGCATCTGGGAACCAGACGGGTACTGACCTGTCAACAGCATCTTGCGCAAGCCCCGCAATAAGAACAGCATCGACGCCAGCGAACTCATATCAAACCAGCCACAGGTGTGATCCTTAATCCACTGACTGAATGCGCGCGCCGTGTTGCGAATGCTGCGCGTAATGCTTCCTGCATACGCTTCGCGGGTCATTTCTGAGCTATCGCTCTCCTGCTGGCAACATTTCGGAAAAAGATGCTGCTCCAGCCATTTGGCCAATTTATCCATATAGACCTCATCCTGCGGAGCAAAAGTCAGCAGAATGCTGCCGCTAACGGCATTTACCTGCACGGATTTTACATAGCTGAGTTTTGCCAGCTTCTCTTCCAGCAATTTGCCCAGTTCTGCCGAAAAAGCAGCCCGATAACGACGACGTCCCGGCAAGGACGAAATCAGCTGCAACCCATCAATGGGGGCACATTTTACTGTTTTATGAGCTTTAAGACTCACCCTAGCCGGTCCTTTCCGATGCATTTTCGGACCACCACCGGCCACCATTTGGCGGATACTTTTGCCAATGGCCGCCCCCATCATAAATCCTGATACGTATGACATTCGTTATTTCCTCCTCGCGTGCGTCATGATGTATTCCTCCACTTTGCGCAATTCAGCGTTGCAGCGGAGCTTGTCTGGCGTATAAACAATGAGAATCGAACCCGATACCGTATTCGTCGTTACCGCATCTATCTCGGCAAAGGCCGTCAGCTGGCTCTTTACCTGTTGCGCTAAAGCTTCATCGCCAATCATATTGTTTGAATATAACCGTACCCGTCCCGGCAAATACGATGCGATTTCCACGGAACGAATAAATAAATCCAGTTTATTCGTTGGGATTTGCATTTTTCCCAGCAAACTCAAAACAATTTCCTCCCTAATCATGCAAAAAGACTGCCGCAAAAAACAGAGCGGCAGTCTCCTTTCTCGTCCTAAAACGAATTATTATTTGCTAGCTTTTTTTGCTTCCTGAGCTGCGATCAGATCCTCGAGCTCTTCCTTCTGACGCTGAAGTTCAGCGACCGGAAGTTCTGCAGCCGGTGCAGCCTGCTGCATAGCAGCCATCTGCGCCTCGCGCTCCTGCATAAAACGATAACCGAAGATACCTGCAACAGCACCTACAGCCAAACCAAGCCAAAAATCAGTTTTCTGGAACATAAAAATCCATCCTCCTCAAAATCAACAATCATAAACAGGCATTACCTGCTTATTTTCGTGTATACGGGCATCCTGTTCTCCATTCTGCCGTTGGAGAATGAAATTAATAATCTAGAAGAATTATCAATTTCATCCTCTATAGTAGCAAAACAACGTTTCTTTGTCAACGCCGATACCCTTTAAGTTTTATTATAGGTATATAATTATAAAATTGTCAATATATTTACCTTTATTATTGACAATTGTCTATTTTATGCAGCCGATAATAAGAAACAACACCAAGCCAATTCCCGCACCGACAATCGAGCCGTTCATGCGAATCCATAAAAGATCTGGCTCCACTTTGTCATAGACCAAATGATTCAGTTGCTCATCCGTAAGCCGGGACAAGACCTGTTTGACAATAACACCGACGAGCGTTTGCGCATGCAGTGCGGTACGCGCAATGAGGTCATAGAGAAAATGACCAACGGAACGGCGAAGCCCTTCATCTGACTCTACCAGCTGCAGCATGCGCCGGTATTCGCCGCGCAGGATTTCTTCAAGCCGCGTTCTAAGGGCCGGCATATGCTCCGTGAGCGGATCGACATGACGCGCCTTATCCTCAGCAAAATGGTGGTGCAAATGCGCAAGCGTCCGAAAAACGGCCTCCTCGATTGGCAAGTCCTTAACCAATCGATCTTTGAGTTCATGGACCAGCTGATGAAAGCTCGGCTCCTGATTGAGTTCGGCGGCCTTCGCATAAAACAGTGCCAGCATCTCCTGCTGCAATTCCGAATCCTTCGTGGCTAGATCATCGAGCATCACCAAGATTTGTTGCTGCACGAGCTTAGCAGCCTCTTCGTAATTGACCAAATCGACTGCCTTAGCCAGCCCCATTAAGAAAGCTCCCAGGGAATTATCCTGCACTTTCTCCTCACCATAATGCTCGAACATATCCGCCAAGGCACGGCAAGTTTCCTCTGTTGCCGCCCTTGCCCGAAGGTATAGCGCCACGCGGCTCAAAAACTCCTTATCCTTGCCGGTCTGCCGCAGCCAACCGCCCCAAAGCGAAAAGAACGGCTCTGGCTCCAGCGACTCCAGCGTGCCACGAAATCTATTGGCGATCACCTTCGCCTGCACCCGTGCATCCTGCTGCAACAGAAAATCCCGGGCATAGTGGACCAGCTGCAGGACGAGACGATTCTCGGTTTCCGGTTCCGCCAGCCATCCGAGCAGCATCGGCAAAAGATGAAGCCGCTCCAAATGGCGGAATACCTTGCGCTTGGAAAAGAACTCCTTCTGCACCATCGTCACCGACGCCTCAATAAACGACTGCCGGCGGCGCGGCAAAATAGCGGTATGATAAGGAAAACCCAGCGGCTTGCGGAAAATGGCTGTCACGGCAAACCAATCGGCAATGCCGCCCACCAGGGCTGCTTCCGCACAGAATAGGAACCCATCGGCCAGCATTTTGTCCGGATAATTCAAATGCAAGGCTAATGCGAAAAAGAATACCAGCAAGGCGAAAAACAGTGTCTTGTCGGCTTTATTCCAATCGGCCCATCTCATAGCCCCCACATCCTTTCCCACAACGTGACGACAAGATAAAGCCCCATGCCAACCAAAGAACCGACCAAGGAACCATTAATGCGAATCATCTGCAAGTCATCTTGTACTTTTGCCTCGACGAAGGCCACGAGTTCGTCATCCGAGAATTCCTCGAGCCGCTCGCGGATAATCCCCGGAATCAAATCATGATGTTTCGTCAGCTCGTCTTCGACAAACTGCTTGACCAAGCGATCAAAGCGGCGCTGCCACGGTTCCGAACGGGAAAAGTCATCCATACGGGCATCGAGAAAAGCATGTACTTGTGGCAGCCAAAACGGCGCATCGCCCTTGAGATTTGCCTCCAGCCAACGCGCCAGCCCCCCTTCGATATCGAGGCGCTCGAGCAACTGCTCC
Source organism: Selenomonas sp. ND2010 (assembly GCF_000702005.1). Lineage (GTDB taxonomy): Bacteria > Bacillota > Negativicutes > Selenomonadales > Selenomonadaceae > Selenomonas_A. The sequence goes on from NZ_JNKI01000022.1 coordinate 37,006, forward strand.
TTGCGATCCTGCAGGATGGCACGCAGCCGCACATCCTGACTCAATGCCCGCAGCATGGTTTCCAGTCCAGCTTTCACGCTGGCATAACTTTCCGTTGGTTCAGCCAGCATCGCCTTCAACTGCTGCTGCATACGCGCCAGCAGCAGCTCAAGAATCCGCTCATCGTTAATCCCCAGCGAGGCAAGCACAAAGGCCCTGCCCGCCGAATCCTTTTCATACTGCTGACGCAGACTCGTGATGCGCGCCAGCAATACCTGCTGCAACGGTTCCGAAGATAGCAGCCGCTGGCTGATGGCCAGTAAGCTTGCCAGTATCCGCTCCGAATGCTCCTCTTCCGCCAGCGTACCAAGGATATCCGACACGATATCCTCTAGCGCAAACGTCTGGAGCCCCTCGCGAATTGCCGGCGATAGTTCTGCCGCCACAGCAGTGGTATCCAAATCATCCACTGCCCGAAGCAATACGGTCTCGACCACTTCATGTACACGCTCACGCCCACCGCGATGCTCGAGATACTCGACGAGCAAACGCGCGGTATCCTGCTCCTCAATGACGCACATGATATTCTGGGTACTCAAGAGATCCTCGCTGGCAAACGTCACGATAGCTTCCATAATGCGCGATCGGTTGCGGCGCAGGATATCCGTACGATACGATATGCCCAATGGTTTATGAAAAATTGCCGTCACGGCAAACCAGTCGGCCAAACCGCCAATCGTCGCGGCCAGGAATCCGTGATGCAAAAGACCTGGCAAAAAGCCAGTGCCGCCGGCTGCCATCGTTCCGATGAAACCGGCGGCACTAATGCCTAAAGCCAGATTGGCTTTATTTTTTGTCTGCAAAGGTCACACCTCAGATTCTTTCCGTAAGTTCCTGCAAATAGGCCTTAAACGGTGCCCCTAAATCCTCGCGGCGCAGCGCAAATTCCACCGTTGCTTTGAGGAACCCAAGCTTATCACCCACATCGTAGCGCTTGCCTTCAAAGTCATAGGCATAGACGGCATCCTCACGGGCCAAAACTTTGAGCGCATCCGTCAACTGAACTTCGCCGCCTTTACCCGGCTCGGTCTTTTCAAGGATGTCGAAAATCTGTGGCTTGATGATATAGCGGCCCAACACAGCCATGCGGCTGGGTGCCTCTTCCCGCGCAGGTTTTTCCACCATGTCCGTTACCTTCATCAGTCGCTCATTGTCCGTCTTTGTACCAGCAACGATACCGTAGGCAGAAACCTTTTCCTCTGGTACATTTTGGCAGCCAAGCACAGACCCGCCTGTAGACTCATAGATATCCATAAGCTGCCGCAGTGCCGGCTTTTCCGGGTTATAAACCACATCATCCCCCAGCAATACGGCAAAAGGCTCATCACCCATAAACGATTTCGCGCAGAGAATCGCATCCCCCAACCCGCGCATATAACGCTGACGGATATAGTGAATATTGATATCGGCAGTTTCCTGAACTTTTTCCAGAAGATCCAGTTTTCCTTTTTTCAGCAGCTCTGCCTCCAATGCCGGTGCACCATCGAAATGGTCTTCTATTGCACGCTTGCCATGACCGCTGATAATCAAAATATCTTCAATGCCACTGGCCATCGCTTCTTCTACAATATACTGAATCGTCGGCTTATCTACAATTGGCAGCATTTCCTTCGGCGTCGCCTTAGTAGCCGGCAAAAAACGCGTACCATAACCTGCCGCCGGAATAACAGCCTTCTTTATCTTCTGCATAGTATAAATCCCCTTGTTTGTAAAATGTCCTAAGTATATATATTATACATAAATAGAAAAATTCCTGCTACCCGCAACCAACAAGCACAAAAAACCAACGAACGCCTGGATACGCATTCGTTGGTTTATCGTTTTATCCGATATAGGTAACTTCGTTGCCCTTAATGGGAATCTCCCGGCGATTTGGCAGACCGTCTTCGCTGTCTGCATACCCGATGGAAAGAGAACCAAATACCGCTTCGTCTTCATGAAGCCCGAGTTCATAGAGATATTCCATGATGACCGGATTATCCTTGAGCCAGCGCAGCTGGTTAATCCAGCAGGAACCAAGATCAAGGGCATTGGCCGCCAGCATCATATTCTCGATTGCACAAGCCGTATCCGCATAACGGTTGCCATAGTTGCGCTTATTCGCAACGATAATCAAGCAGGGTGCATTGTATTTGAACACATAATTCCCCTTCTTGGAGAGGCGAATTGCGCCACCTATATCTTCGCTGTTTTCATCGGTAATCTCCATCTTGGCAAATTCTTCCTGCACCAGTCGCACCAGGGTGTCGAGCACCGCTTTGTCACGAACTACCAGGAAATGATTCTGCTGTTTGTTCTTACCACTTGGTGCCTGTCGTCCGGCTTCGATTACCTGCCGCAGCTTTTCTTCTTCAATCGGCTCCGGTTTGAACTTCCGCGTGCTATGACGGGATGCGATACATGGCAGAGCCCCCTTCATGAGGTTTTCCTCCGACCAGGTCAGAAGGTCGATGGCATCACTGACTTTCTTATGTGATTTCTGGTGACCTTCCATCAGCAGTACATCATCGACGTCTTCGAGTTTGCTGATTACATAATCAAACCATTCCATATCCGGCTGTTTATCCATTCTATGCCCTCCATTTCATTCGGTTCTATTGTATATAATTCGTTATCAAAAGAAAAAAACCTGCCTCCAAACGGAAGCAGGCTATTATTTTTAAAGAATTTTTTCTTATTTCGCCATAAGTTTTGCTACTTTATTCGCAAACTCGACAGGATTTTCCGGCAGAATACCCTCGATGAGCAGTGCCTGCGTATAAAGGAGATCGCAGTAATCTTTGAACTCTGCACTGTCTTTACCAGCCTCATGCAAAGACTGCAGGCGCGTGAACAAATCATGATGCGGGTTGATCTCCAGAATGCGGCGTGCCTTGAACAGCGGGTTGTTCATATCCGCAAAGGTCTGTTCCATAGACAGCGACGGGCCAGCTTCATCAGCCACCAGGCAGACTGCACTGGATTTGAGACGAGCCGAAACTTTGACATCGGCGACCTTTTCTCCCAGCGCTTCTTTGATGTCCTTCATAAGATCGTCGTTCTTCTTCTGGATATCTTCGGTCTCCTTCTTGACTTCCTGGCTTTCGGCATCATCGAGATCCAGGTCACCACGGCTGATGGAATGGAACTGCTTGCCCTCGTATTCACGCAATGCCTCGATACAGAGCTCGTCCACGGGGTCTAAGAGATAGAGCACCTCAATGCCCTTATCGCGCAGCGTTTCCATCTGCGGCAACTGCTCAATCGTTGCCTTATCTTTTGCCGTTGCGTAATAGATTTTCTTCTGGCTCTCCGGCATGCGTTCCACATATTCCTTGAGAGATACCAGTTTGCCTTCTTTTGAGCTCATGAAGAGCAGCAGGTCTTTAAGATTGTTGATGGTATCCATGCCCGAGTATACGCTGCCATAGACGCCAATTTTGAGCGATTTGCCAAACTCATTCCAGAATTTCTCATAATCCTCGCGCTTATTCTTCATCTTGCGGCCCAACGCCTTGAGGATGTTCTTTTCCAAGGCCTTGCCGATGGTTTTGAGTTCACGGCTCTGCTGCAGCAGCTCACGGCTGATGTTGAGCGAAAGATCCGGCGAATCCACCAAGCCCTTCATGAAGCGCAGATAGTCCGGCAGCAAATCCTTGCACTTATCCATGATAAATACGTGACGGGAATAGAGCTGCAGTCCCGGCTCATAGTCCGTATGATAGAGGTTGAACGGTGCATGCGCAGGAATGGCCAGCAATGCCGTGTACTCAACCGAACCTTCCGCATGCGTATGGAATACTTCCATCGGTTTTTCCCACTCATGGAACTGATTCTTGAAGAACTCGTCATATTCCTCATCTTTGATTTCGGATTTATTCTTGGTCCAAAGCGGCTGCATGGAATTTAACGTGCGAAGCTCCACGCGTTTTACCTTTTCTGCCCCTTCGATTTCTTTGCCATCCTCATCCTTCGGCGTTTCCTCAAAGGTGAAGTTCATCTTGATCGGATAACGGACATAATCGGAATACTTTTTAACCAGGCTCTCCAGTTTATAAGTATCGGTGTAATTTTCCTCCGAAGCGTCCCCGAAGAATTCCTTGCCCAAGGTAATCGTAATCGTCGTACCACGCTTCTCTTTCTCGCATTCTTCGATGCTGTAAGAGCCGTCACCCGTGGACTCCCAACGCGTTCCCTGCTTTTCGCCCGCCTTACGCGTCTCAATGGTAACTTTCTCTGCTACCATGAAAGCCGAGTAGAAACCAACACCGAACTGGCCAATGAGCTCTTTATCCGTATTGCTCTCGCCATTTTCGCTGGCTTCTTTCGCTTTTTTGAGCTGTTCCATGAAAGCTTTGGTGCCAGATTTGGCAATGGTACCAATGTTTTCAATGACTTCCTCACGGCTCATACCGATACCATTATCAGAAATCGTCAACGTATGAGCATCTTTATCCGGCTCCAAGAAAATCTCGAAATTATCATCACCCTCAAGCAGGTCACGATTCGTCAAGCTCTCAAAGTGAACCTTGTCGATTGCATCCGATGCATTGGAAATGAGCTCACGCAGGAAAATCTCATGATTCGTATAGATGGAATGAATCATCAGTTCCAGGAGCTGTTTGGTCTCCGCTTGAAATTCATGGGTTTCTTTTGCCATATCTATCTGCCTTCCTTTATCAGAAATAATTTTTGAAGTTTTAGCACTCTACAAGTCCGAGTGCTAACGTACAGGTATTAGTATACGACAAAAAAAACAAAAAGTCAAAAATTGACCATTGACTCGTCAAAGTTTTTTGTATGCGATTTTCAGATTCTTATCCATATAATCTGCCAAGCTTTCCTGCTGAACCATCCCACGAACTTGCGCCTCCGTAGATGGTTTTAACTGCTGAAAGGTATTGTACGCCACACAGAATTCCTCAAACGTGCCACCAAAGCCCTGTTTCTTAGCCGCCTCAAACAATTCTTCATAAGTCACCATAATCAAGACCTCCTTATTTCGATCACTTTTCCTATATTATACTATATCTCTGTAATTTAGATGCAATCATCTTTGGGCTGTAAATTACAGTTTGCAGGGGAGTATTACCCAGTTCGTGTTCGAGGTAAGTCGCCGGCGGCGGGGGCCCCAGTACCAACGCTCCACTCGGTGACAACCCGCTACAAGAAATTTTTGCCTTTTAATTAAGAGTTGGAAAACAGTTAAACGCGCTTCGCTTGGACGAAACTGCTTTTCCAACGAGAACGCAGGCAAAAATTTCTTGCTTCACGCGGAACGTCAAGGCTACGCTTATGGTACTGGGGCCCCCGCCGCCTCGGTTAGAGCCGGCACGAATTGCTACGCCCTCGGAGGGAGTAACCCTGAGAAAATCGCCACAGACTCAGCCGCCACTAGGGGCAGTGCCATAAACGAAGCGTTTGATGTTTTCCGTGAAGAACGAAATTTTTATCCTCACCGTTCGTCGAAAAATTGCTACCGTTCAAGCGAAGCGCGTTTTGCAACTTTTTCGATGCTTAATTAAAGATAAAAATTTCGTTTAGGAAAACATCTCCCGTGGAGTGTTGGCACTGCCCCTAGCGGCGGCGAAGAGCTGCTTCGAATGAGACCTACAAACTGTAATTTTGAGAAAAAGCCCTGTTGCGCACACGCTAGCGTCAACAAGGCTTTCTCTAGAAGGATCGATTATTTATTTTTTTCATCGATTGCCTTAGCCACCGCTGCAATCTTAGCCGTTTCATCCGGAGTAGTATCTCCCGTTACGTTGACATTGCGCGTTACTTTCGCATCATAGGACTCACTGCGCATGATGTCAGCCAAATCCACCCCGGTGCTCTCTTTTACCGACTGGAAGGTCTTTGCTAATACCAATGGCACATTACCAGCGATTGGACCCACCGAGGCACCCTCTTCGCCACCGCCAATGATGGAAATCTTATCAATCGCCGTAAGCGGTTTGGCAATCTCGGCAGCCACTTGCGGAAGAATTTCAATCGCCATCTGCGCCATTGCAGCTTTGCCGTATTTCTTCATTGCCTCAGCTTTTTTATCCATAGCGGCTGCTTCTGCCTCACCTTTCGCGCGTATAGCAGCTGCCTCCGCTTCACCTTTGGCCTTGATACCAGCAGCTTCCTGCTCCATCGCATATTTTTTCGCCTCAGCCTGTGCTTTCTGGGCTTCGGCCTCTTTCTGCTGAATATACAACCGTGCCTCAGCGTCGCGCTGCTGTTTTGCCAGTTCTGCCTGTGCCTGAACCTCCACCGCATATTTATCCGCATCCGCTTTTTTCTGGATTTCCGCAGCCAATTCCTGCTCGCGGACCGCAACTTGCTTTTGCTTAAGTTCCTGCTCACGCTCGGTCTTGGCGATTTCTGCATTTACCGTAGCCGTCTGTATGGACTTCTGCTGTTCCTGATTCTGAATTTCATACGCTGCATCTGCTTCGGCGCGTTTGATATCCGACTGCTTCTGCAGTTCTGCCTTGCGAATGGCAAGATCCGTCTGGCGCTGTGCGATTTCCAACTCGGCTTTGACCTTGGCATCATTGGATTCTTTCGAAGCTGCCGCCTGAGCAATTGCCACATCACGCTCTGCCTGCGCACGGGAAATCGCCGCATCTTTTTTGATTTTCGCCGTATTATCGGCACCAAGATCTACGATAAGGCCATTGTCATCGGTAACATTCTGGATATTGCATGAGATAATATCGATTCCCAAATTACGCATATCCTTGGATGCCTTGCTGACCACCTGGTCGGAGAACGAATCGCGGTCTGTATTAATATCCTTGAGATCCAACGTACCAATGATTTCACGCATGTTACCTTCCAGGGAATCCTGCAAACTGGTCGCAATTTCCTCTGGCTTCATGTTAAGAAAATTAAGCGCCGCAATCTTACGTCCCTCGATATCCTTTGCCACGGCTACTTTCGCTACTGCGTCAACGCGAACGTTGATAAAATCATTGGTTGGCACCGACTGTCCCGTTTTGATATCAACGGAAATCTGTCCCAAATACAGATAATCGGCCCGTTCCAACGCGGGAATCTTGATACCGCCCTGACCGATGAGGAATCGCGGCTCTTTGCGCAAACCAGATAAGATAATCGCACGATTTGGCGAAGCCTTGACATACATCATCGTGATCACCACAAACATAATGCCCAACAAAATTATGACCGGAATAGCTATTAATAAAATAGTACCCATAAAAACCTCCCATAAAACTCTTTATAAAGAAAATAATCACGGCTACTATTTTGCACCTCTATTCTTTTGTACGCATTAAAGTGGCATTGGAGTTTTCTTAATTCAAAAAAATAAACTTCCTCATAAGAGGAAGTTCATCGTATTCCCTATCGAATTAACAGGCTGCCGATTCATTCAATTCATCGGCTTCGCGCATGCATCTTACAAAATAATCGGTCAAGCGGATCTCGTAGTCAGCCTTGCTCCGCGACAAAACCAAATAATCCGCTGCCGTAAGTTCTTCCTGGACACCCTCTTTGGTAAATGCCTGGAAGGAAGGAATTTCCTGCGTACCAGTAAACACCAGGATGCGATCAGCACCTACACCCTGACGGCTCGACAAGAGACGAATCGCTGCAGCGCCCGGCATGAATCCCGTGGTGCCATCCAGCATCATAACTTCTTTATCCTCCATCAGATAACTGCGAACTAACATCATCTCTGTCACCGGCCTTTCTAAATCATTCCGCGCCCATCCCCGGACGCTTCTCGTTACTTTCGATGGTTTTATTATAGCAAGGTTTAAATTGCAATAAAATCACAAAATATGCTTTAAATATTGCAAAAGATGTACTAAACTAAGAAAGAGCTTTTACTACGGAAAGGAGTAGCTGCTGTGAGCGACTATGAAAAGAAAGGATATCTGTCTACGGATTACCGCATATTCCGCCTGAAAGATTCGACCTTGAAGCCAATTCCCTTTCACTATCACGATTTCCATAAAATCATCTTATTTCTTGACGGCAACGTCGATTATGTCATAGAAGGAAAGACCTATCATCTTACTGCCCGCGATGTTGTCTTCGTTTCTGCTGGGGAAATCCATCGCCCGATATTCTTGTCTGGATCTGCGGACTACGAACGCATTGTCATCTACGTTTCCCCATCGTTTCTCGAGCGCTGGCAGCAACAGGATCCCCAGCATAATGATCTTTCGCAATGTTTTTCCCAAGCCCGCGCAACAGCCAGCGTCATGCATCAAGCTCCGGGAACTAGTCACGATTTGCTGTTCCACATGGACAAATTGGAAAAGACCGCTCATGGTGAAGGATTCGCCAATGGTCTTTTTACCGAAATACTCTTCATTGAGTTTATGATTCTCATCAACCGCCTGCTCGAAGGGCACGAACTGGCAGGTCTGGAAAATGCTTCTTATGATCAGAAAATTCAGGATGTCCTTGCCTATATCAATCAGCATCTAGCCGAAGACCTGAGTATTGATACACTGGCCACACATACCTACACCAGCAAATTTTACTTGATGCGCAAATTCAAAGCCAATACCGGCTATGCCTTGCACCAGTATATCCGCAGCAAGCGGCTGCTGCTGGCCCGCGATATGCTTCGCAGTGACATGCCCATAGCGCAAATTGCCGGAGAAGTCGGTTTTGCCGACTATTCCACATTCTCCCGTGCCTTCCGCGAAATGTTCCAATGTTCCCCGCGAGAGTATCGAAATACGCATTAAACTTCAAATTACAGTTTGCAGAGGAGTCTTACCCAGTTCGTATTCGAGGCAAGTCGCCGGCGGCGGGGGCCCCAGTACCAACGCTCCAC
>NZ_JNKI01000023.1 GCF_000702005.1 Selenomonas sp. ND2010
CCTATGGAAGGATTCTGGGGCATCCTTAAGCGGGAGATGTACTACGGCAGACGTTTTACCAGCAAGTGTGAACTTATGCGTTCGATTGAAGCATACATTCATTATTACAACCACAAGCGTGTGCAACGTAACCTTGGTATCCTAACACCGATAGAGAAACATACCTTGTATTTAGCCGCATAAAAAGGCCGGCAGACGAATCTGCCGACCAAAGAAATCTTATATTTTTTTATTGTCCTCTTGACGGGGAGCAGTTCAGTTTTTAATCAGAGGGATTTTTTTGGCAGGAAACTATCCGCAGGGTGACGAATATTGCAATAATATCATATTGTTCGGCAAATTGACGCGTGACGCATAAGTAGAGGTCCTTATCCGATTAGTTGTGCCCAATGGGCAGAGACAGGGAGGTACAAGATGGATCTGAAAAAGAAGACGGTAATATTCCTGAACGTATGTATTGCGTTCGCATGCCTCTGCGTTGGTATACTAGCCTACAAAAATGCCGATGATGCCTTTTCGGATGTATATATTGGCAAGGTCTCGGATGATGCTAGCCATCTTAGCATGCTGCTTGACAAACAATATCCCGGAAATTGGCAGATAAAAAATGGTAGACTGTACAAGGGCGATAGTCTCATGGAAGATTTGACGGATGGGATTGATGGTATTGCTGGGGAGGATGCGATAACCATTTTTCGCGGGAATACGCGCGTTTCGACGACGCTGAAACAAGATGGCAACCGTGCGGTGGGAACGCAGGCGGCAGAAAAGGTTGTCGAGGCGGTAATCGGCCGGGGAGAAAGATTAGCCGTTGAGACGGATGTGCTTGGGGTGCCATACTTTACCTGCTATTTGCCGATTGTTTCCGCAAGTGGCGAGCGGATTGGCATGTTTTTTGTCGGCGCGCCCAGTGCGCCGGTAATCGAAGTTCAGCATCGGTTCGTTCGCAATATGATTCTTACCATCATCGTTTTGGTGCTGATTATAGGGGTGCTGGCAACTGGTATCATCGCCAACCAGATGAAGCGGATTCTCGAAGTGCAAAAGACATTAGCAGCCATCGCTGGTGGGGATTTGAGCGGTAGTGATATTACATTTAATGGACAGGATGAGATCGCTAAGCTCAGTCAAGATGCCAATACGATGAAGAATGCCATGAAGTCTATCATGGAAAATATTGCGTCTTCGGCGGAGCAGGTCGCAGGTGGGGCGAAGAATATCTCGGATTCGAGTATGGTTCTATCGCAGGGAGCGGCGCAACAGGCTTCTTCCGTAGAAGAGCTCTCGGCCTCCATTGCCGAAATTTCCTCCCAGACGAAAAGCAATGCCAATAACGCCGAACGGGCCAATGGCATAACCGTCGTTACGCGGACAAATGCCGAAGAAGGCAATGAGGACATGATGCGTATGCTGCAAGCGATGGAGGAGATAAATGCTTCGTCGGGGGATATTTCAAAGATCATCAAAGTGATTGACGAAATCGCCTTCCAGACCAATATCTTGGCCCTCAATGCTGCGGTAGAAGCTGCCCGGGCAGGCCAGCATGGCAAGGGATTTGCAGTCGTGGCCGAAGAAGTTCGCAATCTGGCGGCACGCAGCGCCAAAGCGGCTAAAGAGACTACCGAGCTGATTGAAAGCTCGATTGAAAAAGTCGATAATGGTCAGCTGTCTGCGCAGCAGGCGGCAGAAAAGCTAAAGACCATCGTGGAAAATGTATCCGAAGTCGCGGACCTTGTAGAATCCATTGCGAAGGCCTCAAAGGAACAGAGCCTTGCCATCGAACAAATCAATCAGGGCGTGTTACAGGTATCGCAGGTAGTACAGGCAAATTCAGCTACGAGTGAAGAAAGTGCCGCGGCAAGCGAAGAACTCAGCCGTCAGGCAGAACTCCTCAGTGAGGAGGTCCGGAAATTTAAAATCTGAGAACGGAAAAACCGTTGGCAAGAGCCGTGCGCTCGTACCAACGGTTTTCGTTATTTCCAATAGTAAAGCGATAATCCTTCCAGTAGGTTAAGCGATGGAAGTTTTGCCGGTCGACAAATTTTAAACAATGGCGTTATAATAAACACAACTGTTTGGTAAGGGGATGTTGGCTATGGATTTTGAGGTGATAAGGTGAAGAAGGTGCGGAAAACTTTTATGAAGGTTGGATGAAGAATCCGCGCTCGGCCATGATTTCCTGCAATGATGGCTTCCGTCCCGTAAGTTTTTTGCTGGAAGCTTTGGATGAGGAGGCTGAGCCATAAGTGTTATCTGCCGAAGAGGGAACGGTGTGATTGGTTCTTGGAATCGGTTTATGGGATATTTTTAGTAGGAGGAGTTATTTTCATGAGAGATAAGAGCTCGTCGCGATTTATGGCACAGGGGGCGGTGATTGCGGCGATATATGTGGTGCTGACGGTCGTTTTTGCACCGTTTTCGTTTAAGGAGATTCAGGTCCGCGTGGCGGAAGCATTGACCGTGCTTCCCGTTTTTACACCGGCGGCAGTCCCTGGGGTGTTTCTTGGCTGTTTGGTGGCGAATATCTTTGGTGGTGCACCACTGCCAGATGTAGTGTTTGGTTCCCTGGCAACCCTATTGGGAGCTGTGGGAACCAGATTGTTGCGGCAAAGACGGCCAGCATTGGCATTGGTCCCGCCAATCGTTGCCAATATGCTTATCGTGCCGCTTATTTTGCGCTATGCGTATGGTGTGCCATTGCCAATTCCGGTTATGATGGCAACCGTTGGCGTGGGGGAATTGATTTCTTGTGGAGGTTTAGGGCTGTTGCTTTATAAGGCACTGTCTGTGCATCGCGGGGGATTTTTTAAGGATAATATTTAATCACGGATAGAGAGGGAATCGAATGTTTTGTAGTAATTGTGGGAATGCGTTAAATGATAGTGCGTATTTTTGTCCTGTGTGTGGCAATCGCTGTCGCCGGAAGATAAAGAATAAATGGAAGAAAAGTGGTTGGGTATTTTTCCTGGCAATATTTGCTCTGATTGGCGTGGTTTATTTTGTAATTGAAGGATTTTCATCAAAGGAAAATCATGTGCGATATTCGTTAACCCAGTTGACTCTAGCGGTCGATAAGGGGGATTTCGATCTTGCAGAGAAATATGCAGATTTTGATTCGCTCACCGAAAGTTTTTATACGGATTTTTATGATGCACGCTATAAAAAAGATAAAAACGACTTAAAAGAAGATAGCATAAAAATCCATCGGGAAAAGGAAACCGAGCGGCTGTTAAGTGAAGAGTTACAAGAAAAACCGCAAAAGGAAAAGCAAGGAAATCTCTCCAAAATGCGTAGAATAGTAAAAAAAGCTATCAGTGTCGATAAGTCGTCGTATATGTATCAGGCACCGACTGACCGTTTTAGCTGGACGCATAACAATAGCGAAGAAGATTATGTTAATTACCTGATTTACTTAGCGCAGCAATATGCTCCGGAGATAAAATATATTGATATTGATGGGGACAAGGCAATTGCTACTGTCGAATTTAAAGCGAAGAACGAGTATATAAATCCTGAGCAAGCAACAGTAAAATTAGAATTGAAGAGCGATAATGAGGGAAAATGGAAAGTCGTGAGCATTGCTAATTTCGCGTCGGTGTTCCAAGAAGCCTTTACGGCCAAAAATGATTTGGTACGTCGATACCGTTATGCTAGTTATAGATAATGGAGTTAAACAACGACAATGCTTTTATTTGGTGCTTTTGGAGTTTTTGTTAAATCGAGTGTCGAATGACAGGTTGTTTAAAACAAAATGATCAGTGAATGGAGATGTTAGTATGAAAAAATGGTTAGTAGCATTCTTGCTAACATTGGTTATAACGATATTTACTCAGGAGGCATTTGCAGCGGAACATAATATATCTGCAACAGGAACATACGTAGCTGGATCATCTGAAACGTTGGATTATTAGTACAAGAGGATTCATCGCTAAAAGAGTTGAATGATAGAAAAGATGAAAAAATTAAAACAAAAGAAAAATATGATGCTCTTGCTGGAATGATTCGCAACCATTATTTGAAAATGTCTGTAATAAATCATGAGGAGGCCGATAAAATAAATCGTCAATTTGGTGAACATACAAAAGATCAGTGTTTAGCAATGTTTTATAAAGAAATGCACGATACCCAATATGATAAAGCTAAACATTGGGCAGAGATGGGCGCTTTTATATCTACAACACCTAGAGAGTGTGGAGAATTTGCATATTTACAGGCACAAGCTGAGATTGCAAAACAAGACAATGAATGGATGATGCTGCGACTGCTTAAGGATGTCCAACGAGTTTATGAATATTTAGGAGTTACAGAATCAGAGAAGAATAATATTTCATATTATTATCAGACGATATTTGACTATGTTGTAAATTGGAAACCTAAAGTATTAAAATTGGCGTACAATAAAACTGTATATTTTTATGGCAAACGAGCTTTATAAGGAGATAAGTTAAGGTACTGCTTGTGTCGACAAACGATAGCGATTAATCTTGGTGCCTTCTATTAAGGCCCCTGACAGTAGATGACATTTAGATAATAGGCTAATTAAAAGATATAGTATAATAAATTAGGAGCTTTATATAGACTGGGAGATTAATATTGTGAGGAAGTTCAAGGTAGTCAAAATATGGGATTAATGGTAGTTTCGTTAAAAAGTGGAGGTTGATGTTCATGCTTCAGGATATAAGGCCGCATAAGTTATACAATCAGTATCAGGCAGACAAGGTGTGCCAGCCGGATGATGTGCTCATTTGCCTTAAGGATAAGACGCTTTTGGTCGGCGGTGCGGAGCATGAGCTGCAGTTCCCGAAACGGAAGGAGTTAGCTGGTGATTTTACCTGTCAGTATCTTTTTTCGCTGGATGAACAGGATTACTATCTGGGATTTTCCGAAGAGGAAATCGTGGCGGAGGGATATCGCTATGAGACCTTGCGCGATATCCGTTATCAGTATAAAGGTCCGCGTCATTTGATGTATGCTGCGTATACGGCTTATCATCTTGCCATGTGGTACCGGGATAATCGCTTTTGCGGCCGCTGTGGTCATGAGACACAGCATTCGGAGGTGGAGCGGGCGATGGTATGCCCTGCCTGTGGCAATGTGATTTATCCGCGGCTGATTCCTGCCGTGATTGTTGGCGTCATCGATGGCGACCGCATCCTGATGACGAAATACGCGAATCGCAAGATGTCCTTTTATGCGCTGGTGGCTGGCTTTACTGAAATCGGTGAAACGCTGGAGGAATGCGTGGCCCGCGAAGTCATGGAAGAGGTTGGCCTCAAGGTCAAGAACATCCGCTATTATAAATCCCAGCCCTGGGGGAGTGCCCTGGACATTCTGACGGGATTTTTCTGTGAAGTGGATGGCGATACGACGATTCGCCTCGAAGAAGAGGAACTCAAAGAAGGCGTTTGGGTAAAGCGTGAGGATATCGAAGGACAAGCCGACGATTTCAGTCTGACTCATGCGATGATGATGGCATTCAAAGAGGGAAAGATTCGTTAAGGCGCCTGGAAAACTTAATCCGGTTTAAAATGAGCATAGGCCTCTACGGCTATGCTCATTTTGTGCTATACTAGTAAGCACGATAAAGGAACGAAAAGTATTGCGAGAAGGAGATAGATAGATGGTCAGCAAGATTCCATTTTGCCACCTTCATACCCATACAGAATTTAGTCTGCTCGACGGCGCGAGCCGCATCAAGGAGCTTGTCGCCACGACGAAAGAGCTGGGCATGGATTCACTGGCGATAACCGACCATGGCGTCATGTTTGGCGTTATTGATTTTTATAAAGAGTGCAAGAAGCAGGGCATAAAGCCAATCATTGGCTGTGAGGTCTATGTGGCGCCGACTGACCGCCGGGAACGGCAGGAAGTGGGCGGCGTTAAATATTACCATCAGATTCTGCTCGCGGAGAATCAGACGGGCTATAAGAATCTCGTGCAGCTCGTGTCCCTGGCGAACATTGAGGGCATGTACTATAAGCCGCGCATCGATAAGGAGCTTTTGCGCAAGTACCACGAGGGAATTATCTGTCTTTCGGCCTGCATTGCCGGTGAGATTCCGCGCGCGCTCATTCAGGATAATAAAGAGCGGGCGGAGGCATTGGTCAAGGAGTATCTCGATATCTTTGGGCGCGAGAACTTTTTCCTGGAAATCCAGAATCATGGACTGCCCGAAGAACGCAAGGCTAATGCCGGTCTTATCGAGCTAGCGAAAAAATATGATGTTGGCTTGGTAGCGACCAACGACTGCCATTACGTCAAGCGCGAGGACAGCGAGTTCCATGATGTGCTTCTTTGTATCCAGATGGGCAAAACCATCGACGATCCGGACCGCATGCGGTTCAACAGCGATGATTACTATTTGAAGTCTCCCACCGAAATGGCGAATCTGTTTCCGGATTATCCTGAGGCGATTTCCAATACGCAAAAAATCGCAGATCGCTGTCAGGTGGATTTTGAGTTCGGTCATATCCAGTTGCCGTATTATCCGATTCCGGCGCCGTATGCCGATGATGAAGCCTATTTGCGGGCTCTTTGCGAGCAGGCAATGCCTTCGCATTATCCGGATGCTTCGCCAAAGGTCAAAGAGCGTTTGGAATATGAGCTCGGCATCATCCATAAGATGGGATATGACAGCTATTTTTTGATTGTTTGGGACTTTATCAATCATTCCCGTGAAGTTGGCATTTCCGTTGGCCCAGGGCGTGGCTCAGCAGCGGGGAGTATTGTTGCATATCTCTTGGGCATTACCAATCTTGACCCGCTGAAATACGATTTGCTCTTTGAGCGATTCTTGAATCCGGAACGCGTAACCATGCCGGATATCGATGTTGACTTTTGCTATATCCGCCGTGAGGAAGTCATTGATTACGTTAAAGAACGTTATGGCTACGATCATGTGGGACAGATTGTCACGTTCGGAACGATGGCGGCCAAGGGGGCTGTTCGTGATGTGGGCCGCGTGCTTAATATGCCGTATGCACAGGTAGCCGATATTGCGAAGCTTATCCCCAACGAACTAAAGATGACCCTGGATAAGGCATTAAAAGAGTCCAAAGAGTTCAAGTCCATGTATGATTCGAGCCCTGAGGTCAAGCGGCTCATCGATCTTGCCCGCAAAGTCGAAGGTCTGCCACGTCATTCTTCGACGCATGCTGCCGGTGTCGTTATCGCGCGCAATCCGTTGACAGATTATCTGCCAGTCACGGTGTCCGATGGCACGTTGGTGACGGAGTTTGATAAGGACCATGTCGAGGAACTCGGCCTTTTAAAGATGGACTTTTTGGGCCTTCGCACGTTGACGGTTATCAGCGATACGTTAGCCAATATCAAAAAGACCCGTGGAGAAGATATCGATATCAACAAGATTCCGCTCGAGGATGAAATTACTGCGAAAATGCTTTGCGAGGGTCGGACTGGTGCCGTGTTCCAGATGGAGTCCTCCGGCATGACCCAGCTCGTGAAGGATTTGGCGCCCCGGGGCTTTACGGACCTCATTCCTACGGTGGCACTGTACCGCCCAGGGCCGTTGGGCAGTGGCATGGTCGAGGATTTTATCGGCGGGCGTCATGGCCGCAAGGAAGTTCAATACATGCATCCGCTGCTAGAGCCAATCTTAAAGGAGACCTTTGGGGTCGTGCTCTATCAGGAGCAGGT
Organism: Selenomonas sp. ND2010; assembly: GCF_000702005.1. Taxonomy (GTDB): domain Bacteria; phylum Bacillota; class Negativicutes; order Selenomonadales; family Selenomonadaceae; genus Selenomonas_A. Next base: position 7,657 of record NZ_JNKI01000023.1, read on the forward strand.
TATGCAGATCGTTCAGGTGCTGGCTGGCTTCTCGCTGGGACAGGCCGATCTTTTGCGCCGTGCTATGGGAAAGAAAAAACACGAAATCCTGATGGCGCAGAAGACGAACTTCTTGTCGGGATGTGCGAAGAATAACATCGAACCGGGCCTTGCCAATCGCATCTTCGATCTGCTGACGCATTTTGCCGATTATGGGTTCAACAAATCCCATAGTGCTGCTTATGCGTTGGTGGCGTGGCAGACGGCGTACCTCAAGGCCCATTATCCGTCGGAGTTTATGGCGGCCATGCTTACGAGCATCATGGATACGCAGAAGGTGCCAACGTACATCGAACTTTGCCGCCGGATGGGCATTAAGATCCTGCCACCGGACATCAACGCCAGCTCGGCGAATTTCAGTGTCGATGGTGAGGCTGTGCGCTTTGGCCTGGCTGCGGTACGCAATGTTGGCGATGCCGCGATTCAGGACATTACCCAGGCTCGTCAGCAGGATGGTCCGTTTAAGTCGCTAGTGGATTTTTGCAGCCGCGTGGATATGGGCAAGGTGAATAAACGCGTTATCGAAAGCCTCATTAAGTGCGGTGCTTTTGATACTTCTGGGGCGAAACGCAGCCAACTGTTGGCTGTGTTGGAACAGGCAGTAGGCGAAGCTCAGCGTCAGCAAAAAGATGCGATGAATGGCCAGCTGGGGCTGTTCAGTGAAGAGACTATGGGAGAAGCTGGCGAGTTGAAACTGCCGGATATTGAAGAGATTTCTGAGGCAGAACGTTTGGAGTGGGAAAAGGACACCACGGGATTCTATATCACCGGTCATCCGCTCGATCAGTTCCGTCGCAAACTCGATAACTTGCCGGGGATTGCAACTCTTTCGACGGGCGTGGTGAAGGATAAGCAGGTCGTTCGGGTAGGTGGCATGCTGACAGAACTCAAACGCATCACGACCAAGAAGGGGGATACCATGTGCTTTGCAACGCTGGAGGATTATACCGAGCGCATTGAAGTCACCGTGTTCCCACGGATATTCTACGAGAATGTTAACCTGTTGGTGCCGGATATGGCGGTGGTTCTTCAGGGCAAGGCCGATATTTCCGATGATGGCGTCAAGATTTTGGCGGATAAAATCTGGTCTCTTCGCGACTATCAGCCGGAGTATTATTTGCTACTCCCCGAGGGAGAATTTGCGGAGGATATGAAAGAGAAACTCAAGGGGATTTTAGCCGCGCATCCTGGGAAATTGCCGGTTTATATTCATCAGGGACGCTGGCAAAAACTTGGCGATTCTTTTTGGGTGGATGACAGTGAAGAAGTGTTGGAAGAGCTTAAAAAACTGTTAGGGGATAAATCAGTTAAAAAACGCTAAGTCCTTTGATTTGCCAAGGAAAAGGGCAAATGTTACAATAGGAAGTATGTATCATAGGGGAAGCTGGAGTCCCCTGGGGAATGGAGTGTATGTTTTTGAATAAGGCAATTCAGAAGAGAGTTGCAGCTTGTCTGGTAGGAGCCGGAGTAGTTCTCGGAACACCGGTGCAGCTGGCGATTGCACAACCGGCTAATCCGGTGATGCATCCGGCGGCGAAAGTGGTGAATCCGAATGCGAAAAATTTGGGGATACAGGTGACAGCTAACGATGCGATGCCGAATCTTATGGCGCGCTCGGCTATCCTGATTGAAGCGAAGACGGGAAACATCCTTTATGAGCGCAATAAGGATGCGCGTCGTTTTCCCGCCAGCACGACCAAAATCATGACGTTGATTGTTGCCCTTGAAAAGGGCAATTTGGACGATATGGTAACGGTAGGGCCCAATGCTGTGGGGGTAGAAGGCTCCTCGTTATATTTGGAAAAGGGCGATAAGATGCCACTGCGAGAGCTCTTGACAGGCATGATGATGCAGTCGGGAAATGATGCGACGGTGGCAGTGGCCGAGCATATTGCAGGCTCAGTGCCGGCGTTTGCCAAGATGATGACGGATAAAGCCCGTGAGATCGGTGCGGTGGGGACGAATTTTGTCAACGCGCACGGCTTGCCGGATGATAATCACTATACGACGGCTCACGATTTGGCACGGATTACGGCTTATGGCTATTCCCTGCCGGAGTTTGAGTCTATCGTAAGCGTTCAGGATGCGGACTATAACTGGCTTCGCGATCCATCGAAGCACATCACCAGCGAGAATAAATTGCTTTGGCAGTATCAGGGGGGCAATGGCGTAAAGACAGGGTATACCGAGCGGGCTGGACGCTGTGTGGTCTCGGCGGCCAAACGGGACGGCGTTCAGTTGATTGCCGTTGTTCTCGATGATCCGGTGATGTGGACAGATGCTTATGCGATGTTGGATTACGGCTTTGCCCATACCCGGCCCAGTTCCTTTTGCAAAGCGGGCGAAGAGGTGACAAAGATAAAAGTGGCCGATGCCCATATCGATGAAATGGCGCTCGTGGCTGCCCGTGATTCGGTCATTGGGACGTTGTATGACGAAAATCCGAAGCTCGAAAAGAAAATCGAGGTGCCGGATAAAATCAGCGCACCAGTCAAAAAAGGTGATGTTGTTGGCAAGGCCATCTGTTATGTGGATGGTATGGTTGTCGATCGTGTAGATTTGCTGGCATCTCAAGATGCTCCTTATCATACCTTTTGGTCGGATTTGACGACATGGTTTACGAAGTTGATGAAAGGATTGTTCTGATGCAGGAACGCTTGCAGAAAGTTATCAGTCAGGCTGGGATAGCTTCCCGGCGGGCGGCGGAAAAAATGATACAAGAAGGCCGGGTCAAGGTGAATGGCAAGCTCGTTACGGAACTTGGCGTAAAAGTCGATCCATTGTTGGCAGATATTCGCGTGGATGGCAAAAAAATTTCTGCACAGCAGCGTCATGTTTACTTTCTGCTCAATAAGCCCAAAGGCTATATTTCCACAGCTAAGGATGAGCGAGGCCGCTCGACGGTATTGGATTTGCTGCCGGAGGTCAAAGAGCGCATTTATCCGGTGGGGCGCTTGGATAATAACACAGAAGGATTGCTTATCCTTACCAATGACGGTGCATTGATGAACGGTTTGCTGCATCCCAAATATGAAGTGGAGAAAACCTATATAGCCCGCATTGCTGGAGAGCCGGAGGAAATTGTGCTGGACCGTTTGCGTCAAGGGATTCGGTTGGAAGATGGGATGACCGCTCCGGCCAGAGTTCGTTTGCTAACACAAGGCGGCGGACAAAGCCGGGTGGAAATCACGATTCATGAGGGGCGCAATCGGCAGGTTCGCCGTATGTTTGCTGCCATTGGTTCCGATGTGAAGGCGTTAAAGCGTGTAAAGTTTGCAGGTCTTACGTTAGAGGGTGTCGGTCGTGGAAAACATCGGGAGCTTACGGCAAAAGAAATTTCCGCGTTGTATAGATTGGCAGGATTAAAAGCATGAAACAAATCGTGGTAGTAGGTGCCGGGCCCGCTGGAATGATGGCAGCCATCAAAGCGGCTGAGAACGGTGCAGAGGTTGTAATCCTCGAGAAAATGAAAAAGCCAGGTCGTAAGATGATGATTACGGGCAAAGGCCGCTGCAATATCACGAATGCAGCCGATGTGCCCGAAATCATCCGCAATATCCATGGCAATGGACGGTTCCTCAATAGTTCGATGCGTGCCTTTGACAATCAGGATGTCATATACTTTTTTGAAGGTCAGGGGGTGCCGACTAAGGTGGAACGTGGCAATCGCGTCTTTCCGGTCAGCGATAAGGCCCAGGATGTGGTCGATGCCATGGTGGAACGCATCCATGAATTGGGGGTGACGATCGAAACCGAAACGACGGTAAAAGACATCCTCACCCAGGAGGGAAGAGTGGCTGGCGTTCGCACGAAAACTGGGGCTATCTACAAGGCCGATGCCGTGATACTCTGCGTTGGCGGGGCCTCGTATCCGGGCACTGGTTCTACGGGAGATGGCTATGCGATGGCCGAGGCCTTGGGGCATACCATTGAGACGGTTCGTCCGTCGCTGGTACCGTTGGTGGCAGAAGACGATTGGGTTAAAGAGGTACAGGGGCTTTCCCTGCGCAATGTTCGCGGGACGCTTCGGGTAGATGGAGAAAAGGCTGCGGAAATGTTTGGCGAGATGATGTTTACGCATTACGGAGTGACGGGGCCCATTATTTTGTCCATGAGCCGGACAGCGTCGGAATACTTGGCCGCAGGGGACCATTTTCTGGAACTATCCATCAATTTGAAGCCAGCACTTAGTGAAGAAAAGTTGGATGCTCGTATTCAGCGCGATTTTGAGAAATATCAGCGCAAGCAGCTCGGAAATGCTTTGGTGGATTTGCTCCCACATAAGCTTATTGGACCGGTGCTCGACAGTGCTTTCTTGGCACCGGACAAGCCGGTTCATCAAATTACCGTCGAAGAACGTCATCGCTTAGTGCAGACCTTGCAGGATTTGACACTGGTTATTACGGATACCCGTCCATTGGCGGAAGCAATCGTCACGGTGGGAGGCGTATCGGTGAAGGAGATCAATCCCAAGACGATGGAATCAAAACTTGTTCCGGGGCTGTACTTTGCGGGGGAAGTTGTCGATGTGGATGGCTACACTGGTGGCTATAATCTCCAGGCAGCTTTTTCCATGGGGGCCGCTGCAGGCAACTGGAGCGTCTGGAATGATTGATCAATGACAAGAGAGGAGTGGCTTTATGGATACCAAAACGATAGCAAAAGCAGCAGCCGGTCTGAGGGGAGAAATTCAAATCCCGGGGGACAAGTCGATTTCGCATCGCAGCGTTATGTTTTCGGCACTGGGCAATACGCCGGTCCATATCACGAATTTCCTGCATGCGCAGGACTGTATGTCTACGGCAGCTTGTATGGAAGCACTGGGCGCAAAAGTCGAATTTAAAAGCGACACGGAGCTGGTCGTTACGGGCAATGGCCTGCATGGGCTGGAAGAACCTCAGACGATTATTGATGCGGGAAATTCCGGTACGACGCTTCGGCTTATGATGGGGATTTTGGCACCGCAGCCATTCCTTACGACCTTTACCGGTGATGCCTCGTTGCATAAACGTCCGATGGGGCGTGTCATTGCGCCACTGTCGAAGATGGGAGCAAAAATTTACGGCCGTCAGGAGAATCAGAAACTGCCAATCACTATCGTTCCATCGGCCGGGAAGTTAACGGGGATGACCTATAACAGCCCCGTGGCCAGTGCGCAGGTCAAATCGGCAATCCTTTTGGCTGGTATGTATGCGGAAGGGGATACAACGGTCGTGGAGCCCTTCACTTCCCGTGATCATACAGAACGCATGTTGGAAGCATTTGGCGTACATACGGAAAAAAATGGTACGGCAGTTACCATTCATCCGGTAAAGGAATTCCAGGCGCCGCAGGAAATCGAAGTCCCTGGTGATATCAGCTCGGCTGCTTATTGGCTGGTAGCAGGCTGCATCGTTCCGGGCAGTGATTTGATGCTTCGCAATGTAGGTGTCAATGTGACGCGTACCGGCATCCTTGATGTGCTCAAAGATATGGGAGCGGACATTGAGCTTCTCAATGCGCGCATCAGTGGTGGTGAAGCGGCTGCGGATATTCACGTCCGTTACAGCAAGCTACATGGCACGGAGTTCGGTGCAGAAATCATGCCGCGGCTTATCGATGAGATTCCGGTTATTGCCGTAGCAGCCCTTTTCGCTGAGGGCGATACGATCATTACGGGAGCTGGTGAGCTTCGCGTCAAGGAGACGGACCGGTTGCAGGCAATTACCGATCAGTTCAACAAACTTGCGCCAGGGGCTGTGGATGGTACCGAAGATGGTTTGGTTATTCATGGCGGAAAATCGATACAGCATGCGCAGGCTTTTTCGTATGACGACCATCGTATTGCTATGTCACTGGCAATTCTCGGTGCGGCTGGGGATGGCGTCATCATCGAGAATCCGGAATGTGTCAATATTTCCTATCCGACGTTCTATCAAACGCTAGAGAGCTTACGCTAATCAATAAATTACCCATTTAGTAGGAGGAAAAGATTTTGAAGAAATTAGTTGTTGCCATTGATGGGCCGGCAGGTGCCGGCAAGAGTACCGTTGCGCAGCTGGCGGCCAAGAAACTTGGCTACACCTATATCGATACGGGAGCAATGTATCGTGCCGTTGCCTGGAAGTCACTGCAGCAGGGCAAGGCAATTACCGATGAATTGATCCTTGAAGTAGTCAAGGATATTGATGTGAACTTGCAGTATGCTGACGGTAAGACGAAAGTTACTGTTGATGGTACGGATGTCAGCGCGGCTATTCGTACGCCGGAAGTCAGCGGTATTGTTTCCCAGGTGGCAGCACTAGGGCCGGTCCGCGTCAAGATGGTTGACCTTCAGCGTAAGATGGCCGAGCGCGGCTCTATCCTCATGGATGGCCGTGACATTGCCACCAACGTTTTGCCGAATGCGGATGTGAAAATCTTCCTGACGGCCTCCATTGAGGAACGGGCTAAGCGTCGGTGGAAGGAATTGAAGGAAAAGGGCTACGATATCACGCTGGAAAAGCTCCAGCAGGATATTGCGGCTCGGGATAAGGCCGACAGCGAGCGTGAGATCTCTCCTTTGGTACAGGCTGAGGATGCAACGCTGCTCGATACGACGGGACTTTCTATTGACGAAGTCGTTTCCCGCATTCTTTCCATGTGTCAGTGAGGTGATTCGATGCTTTACGGATTGCTTCAGATTATTTTTGGCATCATATTTAAAGTCCTGTTTCGGGCTGAGATTATCGGCCGAGAAAACATGCCAAAGGATGGGGCTGTTATTTTAGCTGCCAACCATATGAGCAACTGGGACCCGCCTTTTGTGGCAACATTCCTTTCCCGGCCGGTAAGTTACATGGCAAAGGTGGAACTCTTTAAAAATCCGATTTTTGGCCGGGCGATTACCGCCTGTCATGCCTTTCCCGTCAAACGCGGCGCAGCTGACCGCGGAGCAATCAAGGCGGCAATGCAGGTCTTAAAGCAGGGACGCTGTTTGGGACTTTTTCCGGAAGGTACTCGCAGCCGCACGGGAAAGATGCGCAAAGCCGAGGCTGGCGTTGGCCTGATTGCTTCGATGACAGGTGCTCCGGTAGTGCCAGCGGCCATTATCGGCACGGACCGCATCTTTGCTAACGGCGGATATTTCCCAAAACTCAAAGTTATCTATGGCGAACCCATGAAGTTTACTGGTGATCATAAGGATAAAGAGCAGCTGGAAGCATTTTCCCAGTCTATTATGGATAAGATTGCGGAAATGAAAGAAAAAAATCTTTGAATTTGTGAAAAATAATTTGCTTGTCATGGTAATCTATGCTAAACTAGATGTTAGATTGCGAAAAAAAATATAAAATATACCAAATTCGCATGACTAATAATTGGTGGTTGATGTATGGAAGTCATTTTAGCAGATTATCTTGGTTTCTGTTATGGCGTCAAGCGCGCAATAACGATTGCCAGAGAAAATGCTTCCGCTGATGGCACCGCTTGTACATTAGGGCCAATCATCCATAATCCGCAGATGGTCGAACGTCTCAGTAATGAGGGCGTAGGTTCTGTAAGCAGTTTGGATGAAATGGAAAAAGGTACGGTCATCATTCGTTCCCATGGGGTAGGGCCTCAGGTTTATGCTGATGCTGAGAATCGTGGATTGACGGTGGTGGATGCGACCTGTCCGCATGTCAAGAAAGCACAACTTTCTGCCAAATCGCTGGTGGATGAAGGCTATCGTGTGGTCATTATTGGCGAGAAGGAGCATCCGGAGGTACGTAGTATCTTCGAGTGGTCGAATACTGAGGCGAAAATCATCGAGACAGTTGAAGAAGCCGATGCATTGCCCAATTGTGCTAAACTTGGTATCGTGTGTCAGACGACCTTTTCGGGAGAGAAATTTCGAGAAATCGTCACGCACTTGCTGGAAAAGTCCCGCGAGGTAAAAATCCTGCGGACAATATGTACAGCGACGGATCAGCGACAGGCAGCAGCTATGGATTTAGCTGCGAAAGTTGATAGGATGCTGGTTATTGGCGGCAAGAACAGTGCCAATACATCACGTCTTGCACAGCTTTGTGCAACAAAATGTGTTACTTACCATATCGAAACTGCGGCGGAGCTGCAGGACGAGTGGTTTGATAAAATTGAAAAAATTGGTATTACAGCGGGCGCTTCGACGCCTGACTGGATTATCAAGGAGGTATATAAAAAGTGTCAGAACAGATGAACATGGAAGAATTATTAGCAGAGGCAGAGAACTCGATGCCGGATATCCAGGAGCGTACGGTTGTTGAAGGTACCGTCATCCAGGTTTCCCGCGATGAGGCCTATGTTGATATCGGCTACAAACAGGAAATCGCTATCCCGAAGAGAGAACTCGCTTACCCGGCTCCGGAGTCCGCAGCTGATGTTGTTAAGGTTGGCGACAAGATTGACGTTTATGTTGTTTCCCTCGGTGGCGACAACGGCGGTATGCTCTCTAAGGTAAAAGCTGACCGTATGGTTGCTTGGAAAGATATGGAAGCAATCAAAGAGCGTGGCGAGCATGTTCAGGCTCAGGTCAACCAGGTTGTTAAGGGTGGCCTCGTGGCTTCTGTTAATGGCCTCCGCGGCTTCATTCCGGCTTCCCAGATGGAGCTCCATTTCGTAAAAGATCTGTCTGTCTATGTTGGTCAGACGGTTGAGTGCGAAATCATTGAAATCGACGTTCACAAACAGCGTCTGGTTCTTTCCCGTCGTGCACTTCTCGAAGTTGAGCGCGCTGAGAAAGAGGGCGAAATCTTCTCCACCCTCGAGGCTGGTACGACGGTTCGCGGTACGGTTAAACGCATCGTTGACTATGGTGCATTCATCGATATCGGTGGCGTAGATGGTCTGGCTCATATCTCCGATCTCGCTTGGCACCGTGTAAAACATCCGTCGGATGTTCTCGAAGTTGGTCAGGAACTCGACGTTTATGTTAAGTCCGTTGATACGGAAGCAAAACGTATCTCCCTGTCTGTAAAAGACACGATGCGTGATCCGTGGCTCGACAATGCTGAGAAATACGCTGAGGGCGACATCATCGAAGGTAAAGTTATCAAACTGACGGATTTCGGTGCATTCATGGAAATCGAGCCGGGCTTTGATGGCCTGATTCCGATGGGCGAGCTCGCTGAGAAACGCATTGAGCGCGCTGATGAAGCTGTTCATGTTGGCGATGAAGTCAAAGTTAAGGTCCTTCGCATCGACATGAAACGCAAACGCATTTCCCTGTCCATCACGAAAGCTAAAGACTAATAGCTGATAATAAATCAACTGGATAGAATGACTCAGAGGAGTGATGATACAAGCATCACTCCTTTGTTTTTGATGGAAGAAAAGATGTAAAGAACTGAATCGAAAGAAAGAGAACGAGAAATGAGCAAGCAACATGCCGGTGTAATTCTGCGGGTTTATCCAGGCAGCCTGGCCGAAGAACTAGAACTGGTGCCAGGAGACAAAATCATAGCGATCAATGAGCAGGAATTAAACGATATCATTGATTTGAGTTTTGCCATGGCCGATGAGGAAATCGATATGCTCATCGAGCATGCGGATGGCCAGCAGGAAATGATATCCTTTGACAAAGATTTTGACGAGGAATTGGGCGTTGAGTTTGAATCAGCTGTATTTGATGGCATCCGCAATTGTGCGAACCATTGTTATTTCTGTTTTGTTGATATGATTGCCCCTCATATGCGGAGCAGTCTATCGATAAAAGATGACGATTATCGGCTGTCCTTCCTGTATGGGAATTTCGTGACCATGACGAATATGGGGCCTAGGGATTTCAAACGGATTGAGCAGTATCATTTGTCGCCACTCTATGTTTCGGTTCAGTGTATGAATCCGGAGCTCCGTGCGCAGATGCTCCGTTGCAAGGGGGCCGCGAAGATTGCGGAGCAGCTTGATAACTTGGAAAAAGCAGGCTGTGACTATCACACGCAGGTGGTCTTGTGTGCCGGACTTAATGATGGGCCGGAACTTGAGCGCACGATTCGCGATATTGTGGCACGTCGGCCGCATGCACTATCGATGGCGATTGTTCCGGTGGGACTTACCAAGTACCGGGATGATCCATTTCCGCTGCGGCAATTTGATGCGGAAGGAGCGGCGCGGGTCATTGACGAAGTAGAAAAATGGCAGGCTAAGATTCGTCAGGAAGAGGGCCGTACTTTTATCTACTTAGGTGACGAGTTCTATTTGCTCGCTGGCAGGGAAGTTCCAAAGACGGATTTTTACGATGGGTTCCCTCAGCTGGATAATGGCATTGGTCTTACGCGAAGCTTTCTAAACGATTGGGAGAAGACGGAGGAAGTGACGGATTCCTATTCGGAGCCTGTATACCTCGATGTGGTAACGGGGACTTCCGTGGCGCCAGTTTTGCAGCAGTTGGCGGATTCGGTCCAGAAGGAGAATCTTTACATTCGCATCGTGCCGGTGAAAAATGATCACTTTGGTCACACGGTCAATGTTTCCGGATTGCTGACGGCTAAGGACATTATGAAAACGTTGGATAGTCTGCCAGGACCGCGTACGGGGATCTTGATTCCAGAGTCAGCGCTTCGTTCGGGAGAAGATATTTTCCTTGATGATGTGTCCTTAGAGGAGTTTCAGGCGCATTATCCGGAGGCACGCATTGAACCGGTGCAGGGCGGTAAGGATTTTCGCCTGGCGCTGACTGGCTGGAATGCGTACCATAAGGACCGCCAGAATGAAACTGCCTACACTTGGCAGAGCAATGCCGGGTATACGAAAAATATTCAATATTGATAGGATTTTATATAGAAAGAAGGTAATATCATGAGTAAACCAATCGTGGCTATCGTTGGCCGTCCGAACGTAGGAAAATCTACTTTGTTCAATCAGATTGGCAAAAAACGTGTTTCGATTGTCGACGACATGCCGGGCGTTACGCGTGACCGCATTTATTTGGATGCGGAATGGCTCAATCATGAGTTCACGATGATTGATACTGGCGGTATCGAATTTGATGAAAGCAATCATATCCTAAAGTCCATGCGGAGTCAGGCTCAGTTGGCAATGGAAGAAGCCGATGTGATTTTGTTCCTCGTCGATGGCCGTGCCGGACTTACGACGGCGGATGAAGAAGTTGCTAAGATGCTGCGCAGCACGAAGAAGCCGGTTATTTTGGGCGTCAATAAGATTGACAGCCCGCAGCTAGTCATGAATTCGTACGAGTTTTACAATCTGGGTCTCGGGGATCCCATTGCTCTGTCGGCTTCCAATGCCATGAACCTTGGCGATTTGCTCGATGCGATGGTAGCAGCATTCCCCAAGCATGAAGCGGAGGATAAGGATGAAGATGAGATCAGCATTGCGGTAATTGGCCGCCCGAACGTGGGCAAATCCTCGATTGTCAATCAGCTTCTTGGTGAGGAACGCGTCATTGTCAGCGACATGGCCGGCACGACCCGCGACGCCATCGATACGCATTTTGTCAAAGATGGCATGAAGTTCATGTTGATCGATACGGCTGGCATGCGCCGCCGTGGCAAAATTGATGAACCGGTTGAGCGCTATAGTGTGATGCGTTCTCTGCGTGCCATTGACCGCGCCGATGTCGTTTTGATGATGATTGACGCATCGGAAGGCATTACGGAACAGGATAAGAAAATTGCTGGTTATGCGCATGAATCAGGGCGTGGCGTCATCATTGTCGTCAACAAATGGGATATCTATCCGGATAAAGATGACAAGTCAACGCTTCGCTTTACGGAAGATTTACGCGATGAAATCGGCTTCTTACAGTATGCGCCGGTTCTTTATGCTTCGGCTTTGACTGGTCAGCGCGTAGGCCGTGTTACAGACTTGGTCAAATACGTTGCTGAGCAGCAGTCCATGCGCATCAAGACGAGTGTATTGAACGAACTCATTCGTGATGCCGTATCCATCAATCCGCCCCCCATGCATCGGGGCCGACGTTTGAAGATCTTGTTCATGACGCAGGCGGATGTCAAGCCGCCGAAGTTTATCATTTTCGTCAACGATCCGGAACTCATGCATTTCTCGTATTTGCGTTTCATCGAGAACCGTCTGCGCGAAATGTATGGTTTCGAGGGCACGCCCATCCGCTTGATTGTACGCGCGCGGGATGAGGAGGATGAGTACTGATGAACATGGTACTAGCTTGTGCGATTGCCTATATCTTGGGGTCGATTCCCAATGGGCTTGTCTTTGGCAAGTTGCTTTGGCAGGTTGACCTTCGTGAGCATGGCAGTCACAATATCGGTGCGACGAATGCTTGGCGAACGCTGGGCAAAGGGCCGGGCTTTTTGATTTTCCTGTTGGATTTCCTCAAGGGAGCCATCAGTGTATATATCGGTATGAAGCTTGGGGATACGGCACTGGCATGTGTGCTAGCTGGTGTTTTTGCAATTGTTGGACATTCCTGTTCGCTTTTCCTGAAGTTTAAAGGCGGAAAAGGTGTGGCCACGGGACTCGGGGTCATTGTCATGATGATGCCAATTCCTGCGTTGCTGGTATTTTTAGTTTGGCTTGGAGTGGTTAAGTTCAGCGGTTATGTGTCGCTGGGATCTATCCTTGCTGCGGCTCTTGTCCCTGTTTTGGCATGGCAATTTGGGTATCCTGTTGAGTATATTGGGTTTGGCATTTTGGCAGCCGCCTTCATCATCATTCGCCATCATGCCAATATCGGACGTTTGCTCAGTGGAACCGAAAGTAAAATCAAGGCAGGACATCGTTGACAAATAATGTTACAAAATAGGTAAAACAATAATAGATATTACAGGTGAAGTGGACATTTGTAAAAATAAAGTTGCTATTCGTCCACTACTTGTGGTATACTATCTTTTGTCAGTAGAAAATTATCCATTGGAGGCGCTATATATGAATAATCAGAAGAGTGGGTTCTTCCTCGTTCGTGAAGAGATTCTCCCGGAAGCAATTAAAAAGACGATCAAAGTCAAAGAAATGCTGAAGCGTGGCGATGCTCGCACTATCAACGAAGCCGTTGAGAAGATGGAGCTTTCCCGCAGCGCTTACTATAAATATAAAGATTATGTGTTCCCGTTCTATGAGGCAAGCCAGAACAAAATCGTTACGCTTACGTTCCTGCTTGAGCATAAGAAGGGCGTTCTTTCGAGTGTACTCAACACGATTTCGTCGGATTCCGGCAGCATTATGACCATCAATCAGGGGATTCCTTTGCAGGGAGTTGCCAATGCGACGGTTTCGATTGAGACGGCAAACCTCAGCGTTGACCTGGAAGCTTTGCTTGATAAGCTTCGCATGGTTGATGGCGTGAAGCGTTTGGAAGTTCTCGGTCAGGCTTAAACAGTGGAAGGAGGTGCGTCGATATGGAGAAAGTGATTCGTGTAGGTTTGTTGGGGTCCGGTACAGTAGGTTCCGGCGTGGTTCAGGTACTCGAAATGAATCGGGAGCAAATTACCGAGCGCGTCGGCGCGCCTATTATGCTGAAAACCGTTTTGGTCCGGGACTTGAGCAAAAAGCGTCCGCAGCTTGAGGGATATTCGTTGACGGATAAATACGAGGATATCTTAAACGATGACGAAATTGATGTTGTCGTAGAACTCATGGGCGGGCTGCATCCAGCCAGAGAGTATATGCTTCAGGCAATGGAGCATGGTAAAAGCGTCGTAACGGCTAATAAGGATGTGGTGGCTCAGTTTGGCAAGGACATGTTTGAGGCTGCAGAAAGACATGGCGTCGATTTCATGTTCGAAGCCAGTGTCGGTGGTGGTATCCCCATCATTACGCCGCTAAAGCAATGCTTGACGGCCAATAAAATCACGGAAATCATGGGCATTGTCAATGGTACGACGAACTATATGCTCACCAAGATGACAGACGAAGGCTGTGACTATGATGCAGTGCTTAAGGAAGCACAGGAAAAAGGCTATGCAGAAGCCAACCCGTCAGCGGATGTTGATGGTCTTGATGCAGCCCGTAAGGCGGCAATCCTTTCGTCATTGGCTTTTAACACGCGAGTGGAGCTCAAGGATGTTTCGGTTGAGGGGATCACGAAGATAACCCCCGATGATATCGATTATGCGAAGAGTCTCGGTTATGTGGTAAAACTCTTGGCAGTTGGCAAGGATTCGCCGGAGCATGGTGTCGATGTACGCGTTCATCCCGTATTTTTGCCGAAAGAGCATCCGTTGGCAGCTGTAAATGGCGTATTCAATGCAATTTTTGTCCGTGGTAATGCGATTGGCGAGGCCATGTTCTATGGTCAGGGGGCAGGCTCTTTGCCGACGGCTTCTGCGGTAGTGTCGGATATTATTGACGTGTCAAGGGATATTGTCAACAATTCCTTTGGCCGGATTGGCTGCACTTGCTACGAGCAGAAGTCCATGTGCCCGATTGAAGAGACGGAGTCTTCGTATTATGTCCGTTTGTTGGTGGATGATAAACCCGGCGTTCTCGGGCAAATTGCTACGGCCTTTGGTGATGCTGAGGTAAGTTTGAAATCCGTTATTCAGACGAAACGCAGCGTGGTGGATCATGCCGAGATTGTTGCGGTCACGCATATTGTCCGCCATGCGAGCATTCAGAAGGCGTTGGATGCTTTGAAACAGTTGTCGGTAGTGGATGAGATCCGCAATGTAATCCGTGTTGAGAAAGAACGGGGGTAATCTTATGACAAACCGTTCGGTCCGTATTCGGGTGCCAGGAACCAGTGCCAACTGTGGACCTGGATTTGACGCTATCGGTCTTGCTTGTACCGTCTATAACGATTTGGAACTTTCGCTGTTGAAGGAGCCAAGGCTTACGATTACCATTGAAGGGGAAGGCGCGCAAAACATTCCCTGCGATAATCGCAATATCGTTTGGCGGTCGGTACAGTATTTGCTTCGCAAGGCCAAATTGGATAAAGAATATCCAGGTGCAGTCATCCACATGGAAAATCATGTTCCACTTTCGCGAGGCTTAGGCAGTAGTGCTACGGCAATCGTAGCTGGCCTAAAAGCTGCGAATGTGTTGATTGGCAATCGGTTTAATCGCCGCGAGCTTTTGCAGTTTGCGACGGATATTGAGGGGCATCCCGATAATGTGGCGCCGGCAATTTTCGGTGGTTTTACGATTAGCACTGTGACCCGCGGCAATGTGGAATGTTTCACGTTTATGCCGAAGTTTCGCATGAAGCTGGTGGTAGCCGTTCCGGATTTTCCGCTTTCAACGCGCAAGGCTCGGGCTGTTTTGCCGGAAAAGGTACCGATGAAAGATGCGGTCAATAACATTGGCCGTGCCGCCATGCTCGTAGCTGCCCTTTGCAAGGGAAATGACAAGTTCTTGCGCAATGTGTTTGAAGATGCTCTTCATCAGCCCTACCGCGCAGAGCTTATTCCCGGTATGTACGATGTGTTTCAGGCTGCCCGCAAGGCGGGTGCCCTCGGGGCTAACCTAAGCGGTGCAGGTCCTTGCCTCATAGCTTATACACTGGAAAACCGTCAGTGTGAAGAAGCTGTGGGCGAAGCCATGAAGCAAGCTTTTAAGCAGCACGGAGTAGAGTCCAAAATCTTGGTTATGGATTTGGATAATCGTGGTGCTCATATCCTCAATGAAAATAAAGAATGAGTTCGAAGCAATAGGCCTGCTGGTTCCGAAGGGAGTCAGCAGGCTATTTTGTTGCAGCATTTTTTCTGTTACAATACAGGAATGAGGAGGGATCATGGTATGAGAGAAGAGGATTTTGTGTCGGCACTGCGAAAGTGCGGTGCCAGGGTCTTTATCGTTGGGGGATGGGTGCGTGATCAGATTCGTGGCGTGAAAGCACATGACAAAGATTACATGGTAGCCGGAATGGAAGAAGATACCTTTACCGAGCTTTTTCCGGCGGCCGAAAAAGTTGGCAAATCGTTTCCGGTTTATCTGGTAGCGATTGATGGCAAGAAATCCGAAGTCGCCTTTGCCCGCAAAGAACGAAAAACAGGAAGCGGTTACTGTGGATTCGCTGTGAATTACGATTCCTCCGTTACGTTAGAAGAAGATTTGTATCGTCGAGATACGACCATGAACAGTCTGGCAATGGAGCTGCCCGAGAAGACGATTCACGACTTATACGGTGGGGAGGCGGATATTCGTGGTGGAATAATCCGTGCCATATCCAAACATTTCAGTGAAGATCCAGTCCGGGCCTTGCGAGCGGCCCGGCAGGCGGCAGAGTTTGGCTTTGCGATTGAAGACAATACCTATCGCTTGATGGCTGCATGCCGCGAGGAACTTGTCCATGAACCAGTTGAGCGGGTGCTGGGGGAATTGAGGCGTGCCTTGAATACGCCAAAACCCTCCATATTCTTTCGTTGTCTGAAGCGTGCCGGCTTGTTGTCTGTTACGTTCCCTGAGCTGGCCGCGTTGATCGGTAAAACACAGCCAGCGGCTTTTCATCCTGAGGGGGATGCGTTTGAGCACACAATGCTTGTGGTCGATAAAGTGGCTGAGCAGACGGATTCCGTGTTGGCGCGGTTTGCCGGATTGGTTCACGACTTGGGGAAGGGGACGACGCCAAAAGAGATGGAACCACATCATTACGGACACGAGGAACGAGGCCTGGTAGTGCTAACAAAATGGAATAGACGCATGACGCTGCCAAGGGACTGGATGCAGGCGGGATCCTTTGTCATTGCAGAACACATGCGGGCTCCGATGCTGGGAAAAGCGGCAAAGATTGTCGATTTATTGCTGAAAGTTGACCGGTCAAATCTGTCTTGGCCAGAGTTTCGGGCGGTAATTTTAGCAGACCATCAAAGCTTACCGGATTATTTGCAATACGGAGAGGTTTATGTGGAAAAAATGAAGCAGGTCAGTGGACGAGATTGTCCTTTCGGAGTTACTGGCAAGAAAGTTGGGGAATGGATTCGTTCGGAACAGTTAAAGATTTATCGAAATATCGTGATTCGTTCGGATTCTATCGATTAATTGTTGCGAAATTGTCAAAAAAAGGCTATAATTAAGAATAAAGATATCAGAATTGGTTCACAAAATAGTTGATGTCTGAATCTTGAGGAGGCGATTTCTCATGAGTACCATTATTCCGTATAAATCCGTAGCCCCAAAAATCGATCCGAGTGTATTTGTTGCACCAACGGCTGCCGTAGTCGGTGATGTCGAAATCGGTGAGGGGTCTAGTCTGTGGTTCAGCACAGTGGTGCGTGGAGATTTCCAACCAATTAAGATTGGTCGAAATACCGATATTCAGGATAATGCGACGATTCACGTTATGGCCGATGTGCCAACGGAAATCGGCGATGAAGTTATCATTGGGCACAACGCCATCGTACATGCTCGGAAAATCGGGAATAATTGCCTAATTGGTATGGGCTCGATAATTCTTGGCTATACAGAGATTGGCGATAATGTAATCATCGGCGCTGGGACAATTCTGACACAACATAAAAAGATTCCGTCTAATTCGCTGGTTTATGGCAATCCGGCGCAAATCATCCGTTCTTTGCGGGAAGATGAATTGCAGGCACTCCATGATTCGGCCATGAACTATCAGCAAGTAGCAGAAAATTACAAAGCAGAATTGCTTTGAATAATTTTAATTAAGAAACAAGGGGACTTTATCGTAATGGAAAAAACACTCGTACTCATTAAACCAGATGCTTTTACCAAACATTATAGCGGGGATATTATCAAACGGTATGAAGCGGAGGGCTTCCGCATTGTAGCGATGAAACTCTTAAAGATGGATGAGCGGCTGGCCTCGATTCATTATGAAGAACATATCGGCCGTCCGTATTATGGAGATTTGGTAGGTTTTATGACTTCGGCACCGATTATTGCTATGGTCCTCGAAGGAGAAGATGTCATCGCAAAGGTGAGAAAGCTCAACGGCAAGACAAATCCGGCTGAGGCAGAGGAAGGGACAATCCGCAAGCAGTTTGCGGCCAATGGCCGGCGCAATGCGGTTCATGCTTCGGATTCGGTGGAGAGTGCGAACCGGGAGATTCATATATTCTTCAATGAGACCGAGATTTTGGACGGTCAGTATGAAGCCATGGAGTAATTCGAAGTAATTGCTAAGGAGCGCGATCGTATGAGCGTTACGACCAAGACTGGTGATAAAGGGATGACAAGCCTTTATACCGGAGAACGGGTGGAAAAGGGCTGCCTGCGGGTGGAAACTTATGGCATAATTGATGAAGCTGGTTCGGCGCTTTCGATGGCCAGAGCTTTTGCCACGAAGTCTGAGGTGAAAAATCGTATTTTCGCACTGCAGAAAAATCTTTCGCTTTTGATGGCTGATTTTGCGAGCCTCAATCAAACGCCGTATATTACGGCTGAGACCGTGAAAGAAATCGAACGGGAAATTGTGGCGTTGGAAGAACAGCTTCCGCCCTTGAAAAGCTTTTTGATTCCTGGGGATACAAAGGCTGGAGCTATGTTGGACATGGCACGTACCGTTGCTCGTCGTGCTGAGCGTTGTGCCTGCCGGTTAGCGAAGGAAACAGCCATCGCTGAGGCGGATCGCCTGTATTTAAATCGCATTTCGGACTATTGCTTTTTGCTGATGCGTTTAGAAGAACAAGAATAAAATTGGAGTCATCTCGCTACGAGATGACTCCTTTTTTTGCATAATCTGAAAATTGTAGCAGGAAAATGAAGAATAGTCGAAGAATACTGATAATATCATAACAATAGGAGGGAATATCGATGAAGAACTATAAAAGTGCCAATATCCGAAATATTGCTGTTGTAGGTCACGGGAAAACAGGTAAGACCAGTTTGTTGGATGCTTGCCTGTTTGATGCAGGAGCGGTTAAGCGCCTTGGCAATGTCGAGGATGGCACCAGTGCGCTGGATTATGAGCCGGAAGAAACCAAACGCGGCATGACGATTAATTTGAAATTGGCAGCGTGTGAATGGCGCGATTTCAAATTGAACTTCATCGATACACCGGGGTATCCTGATTTTGTCGGTGATGTCAAGGGGGCTATGGCGGCAGCTGACAGTGCCTTGATCGTGATATCTGCTTCGTCTGGCATCAAATCTGGCACCGAAAATGCCTGGTGGTATGCAGAGGAAAACGAATTGCCACGAGCTTTCTTTATCAATAAGATGGATCGCGAACATGCAGATTTCTACGGGGTAGTAGAAGAGCTTCGCGTACGCTTCGGGGATGGTGTCGTTCCGGTACAGCTGCCAATTGGTAAAGAAGCAGCTTTCCAAGGGGTAGTGGATTTGCTGTCGCTTCATATGAAGATTGTCACTCATGACAAGGAGATCGTTAAAGACGAAGTACCGGAGTATATGAAAGGCGAAGTCGAGCAAGCTCGTCAAAAGATGATTGAATCCATTTCGGAGTTCAACGATGAGCTGTTGGAGAAATATATCGAAGGAACGGAAATCACCGAGGTGGAGACCGCAGCGGCGCTGATTGAAGGCATACAGGCTGGTAAGATTTTCCCCGTTTTCTGTGGGTCGGCCAAACAGAATATCGGCATGCGGAAACTCATGAATGATTTGGTGGAGTATATGCCGACGCCGTATTTTAAAGTGTCCATTGGCATGGATCCGGTAAGTGGTGAACTCAAGGAACGTCATACGGAAGATGCGTTTTCTGCGCAGGTGTTCAAGACGATTGTCGATCCCTTTGTGGGCAGGCAGAGTTATATTCGCATCTTGTCTGGCGAAATGCGCGGGGATGCTTCGTATCATCATCCCAATAAGGATACCGAGGAACGGATCGGAACGTTGTTTACACTGCAAGGCAAACAGCAGCATAATTTGAATGTTGCTGCGGCTGGTGATATCGTGGTGACGACGAAATTGCAGCAGGTCAAGACGGGGGATACGCTCTGCGATAAGAGCGACGCCATTCAATATGAAGCGATTCTTTATCCGACAGCAATGCTTGAGATGGCGGCATCCGCCCATAAGAAAGGGGAGGAAGACAAAGTCTTTGGTGCTTTGGCAAAGCAGCAGGATGAGGATCCAACGCTGCTCGTGGAAAAAAATCCGGAGACGGGTGAGACGATTGTACGGGGCATCGGGGAAGTGCATCTGGAGATCCTAGCTGAAAAACTCGAACGGAAATTTGGCGCGCAGCTGGATTTGGCTGAGCCACGAATTCCATATCGTGAGACCATCCGCAAGACCGTCAAAGTTCAGGGACGCCATAAGAAACAAAGTGGCGGGCATGGCCAGTTCGGCGATGTGTGGCTGGAAATCGGACCGCGGGATGCGGGGAGTGGCAACGAATTTTCCGAAACGATTTTTGGCGGCAGCGTGCCGAAGCAGTATATCCCGGCGGTGGAGAAAGGTACGGCAGAGACTTTGGCTCAGGGGGTGCTTGCGGGGTATCCTGTGGTAGATGTAAAGGTCAATCTGTACGATGGTTCGTATCATCCTGTTGACTCATCGGAAGCTGCCTTTAAGACAGCCGCCGCACTTGCCATCAAGAAAGGGGTCATGGAGGCATCGCCCATTTTGTTGGAACCGATTGAGACCATCAAAGTGCTGACCCCCGAGTATTATCTCGGAGATGTCATGGGACGTCTCAACAGCAAACGCGCGCATGTCCTAGGGGTGGATAGCAAGGAGCGGGATATGAGTGAGATTCAGGCTTTGATTCCGCAGGCGGAGCTCTATAAGTTTGCTACGGAACTTCGCTCGTTAACCCAGGGACGCGGATCGTATGCGCTCGAATTTGCGCGGTATGAACCGGTACCGGAGCGGGCAGCAGAAGCCATTATCGAGGCGGCGAATGCAAGATAGCATTGACTAGGATTAAGAATAAATAAGGCCTTTCCTAATGAAATCGGAAGGGCCTTTTAACTTGCAAATAGGGACTAAAGATGTTAGGATATTAAAAGTAACTGTTAATTTTACAGTAAATCTTAAAAAGAAAAGAGATTATGAATTATGTGGGAAAAAGTTTGCGCAGGTATGTTGGGCGCTATGATGATTACAGGGTCGGCAGCTGGACTTTCGGCGAATATGGTCAGTGCTGCGCCGGTGGAGGAAACTGCTGCACAGCCAGCTCAAACGCAGAAGGTAGAGCAGCCGATGAAGATTAGCATCAACCTTGCTGCCCGTTCGTTAGCACTTTATCAGGGGACGACGAAAATCCGTCTGTATCCGATTGCTCCGGGAACGGCTTACACGCCGACTCCGACCGGCTATTATAAAATCCTCGAGAAGGAAGTAAATCCGACTTGGACGGATCCGGCTACGGGCTATTCCATTCCTTCGGGCCCGGATTGCCCGCTGGGTTATCGTTGGATGACGGTTACGGGCAATATCGGCATTCATGGAACCAATAACCCGGCTTCTATCGGAACGTATGCATCGCATGGTTGCATGCGCATGTTTGAAAAGGATGTCGAGGCACTTTATGATCTGGTGGAAGTAGGCACGCCGGTTGAAATTACTTATAACCGCGTTGTCGTTGAAAAAGCTCCGGATGATACGGTGGTCTATTACATTTATCCGGATGGGTATGGCTGGCAGAAGCTGTCGGTAGCTGATGTTCACAAATGGCTGGCTGGCTATGGCGTTGGCAACTTCGAATCCGATGAGGATATTCAGGCGAAAATCAACGCTTCCGATGGCAATCCCACGTATGTTGGCAAGGTCTATCCGCTCTATGTCAATGGGAAAAAGCTTACCAATAATGCGGTAAACAAAGATGGTGTGACGTATCTGCCAGCGATTGATTTGGCCAATGCCGTCAATGTAAATCTTGGTTGGGATGCAGCAACCCATAAGCTTATCAGCACGCTGGGCAGTGCCGAGGGTGTCGATAAACGCGATGTGCTTTACTGCAAAGCCGAAGATACGAAAACCCTCTTTAACCTGACGGGCAGCATCAACGATGCGAAACAGTTCGTTTTGACGACAGCCGCACAGCCGGAAACGCCGAAGACGGAAACTCCGGAAGTAAAGACCGAAGAGAAAACGGCTGAAACGCCGCAGCAGGTAGCCAATGAGCAGCCGAAGGCTGAGGACAAAGCTGTTGATGGCAGCAAAAGCAAAAAATCGTTAAAACAGATTTACAAAGAAGCAACAAAGAAGTAAAATAGTTTCTTGTAAGTTATCGTAACCTATAAACTGAACAATTTGAGGAGGAATCCTGCTTGAGCAAGCGTTTTGTGATTTTGGATGGCAGCAGCCTTATGTATCGTGCGTTTTATGCGCTGCCACCATTGACGGATTCCCTGGGCGAGCCGACCAATGCGATATTTGGTTTTTCCAATATGCTCACCAAGCTGTTGGGGGAGCTGAAACCGGATTCGTTGGTTATCGCTTTTGATAAGGGAAAAAAGACGTTCCGCACGGAACGTTATCCGGAATACAAGGGAACGCGTGACAAGACCCCGGAAGAGCTCCTCGCCCAAATCCCGCTGCTGCATGAATTTGCAGCAGCTTTTGGCGTTTCTTTTATGGAAAAAGAGCGTTATGAGGCTGATGATATCATCGGAACCCTGGCAACAAAGGCTGCTGCGGCAGGTCATGATGTCATGGTAGTCACTGGGGATAAGGATGCATTGCAGCTGGTGCGCCCGAACCTTCGCGTCATGTTGACGAAGAAGGGGATATCCGAGCTAAAAGCCTATGACGAAGAAGTATTTCGGGAGGAATACGGCTTTGAGCCGATTCGACTGATTGACCTCAAGGGATTGATGGGCGATAATTCCGACAATATTCCGGGGGTCCCCGGCGTGGGACCCAAAACGGCAACGAAACTGTTGCTGGAATATGGGACTCTTGAAAATGTCTTGGACAACATTGAGGCAATTTCTGGCAAGAAACTAAAGGAACGCTTGACGGAAAATCGCGATCAGGCAATCCTGTCCAAGGAACTTGCCACGATTGAATTACAGGTTCCGGATGTGGAACTTTCGATGGATGATTATACCATCACCCCAGACCGTATCGCTATGAAGAAGTTCTGTGACCGCTATGAGTTAAGAGGTGTTTGGAAGAACTTCACGAAAATTTATGGAGAGTCCGATGATGGATTGTTTGCTGGCATGGAAATCCAGGAAGCGGCGCCCGTTGATTTAACTTATGAAGAATGGGATGAGCAGCAGCTGACAGAGGTCTTGGAGCAGGCAGAAACAATTGCTGTCAGTGGTATCTTTGCAGGCCGTGCCCCGTTTGAATCGCTTCGTCGTGCGGTGGTGGTTTCGTCAACTGGCGATACGGGCCTTGTCGCTTCGGATACGCCGGCATGGCAGCGGCTGTTGGCGTTCATGGAAGCGGGAAAACCGGTGACGGTCTACGATTTGAAGCAGTATTATCATGCGGGAATCAAGGCGGGCAATAGCTTTTTTGACATCAAATTGGCCGACTATCTGATTCATCCGGAACTGTCCAAATACGAACTGTCGAACCTTTCGCATCAGTATTTTCCGGAGCAGTGTGTACCGGAAACCTTTGACGATGAAATCCTACAGGCGGTATGGACGGCAAAACTCATCGCGAAACTCCAGCCTAAGCTGGCAGCTGAGCTTGAAGCACTTGGCATGAAAAAGCTCTATGATGAAATTGAACTGCCACTGGTGGAAGTCCTGGCGGCCATGGAACAGAATGGCGTTTACGTAAATCGAAAAAGCCTGGAAGAGAAAGCCGCCGAGGTTGGCAAGAAGATTGAAAAAATCCAGCAGGATATCTACGTGCTGGCGGGGACAGAGTTCAATATCAACTCGCCCAAGCAGCTTGGCGAGGTGCTCTTCGAGCGGTTGGAACTTCCGCCAACGAAGAAGACCAAGACGGGTTACTCCACCAATGCGGAAGTATTGGAATCCCTGCGGTTCCAGCATCCGATTATCGAACAGATCTTGGCCTATCGCATGTGGACGAAACTGAAATCCACCTATCTGGATGCAATTGGTGAACTCATCCAGGAAGAATCCGGCCGCGTTCATACGAGCTTTAATCAGACGGTTACGGCAACGGGGAGACTTTCCAGTTCCGATCCGAACCTGCAAAATATTCCGGTCCGTACGGAAGAGGGGAAGACGATCCGTGAGCTCTTTGAGCCAGGGGAAGGCTATGATTATCTTCTTTCGGCCGATTATTCGCAGATTGAGCTGCGCTTACTGGCGCATATGTCGGGAGACGAAAGCTTTATTGATGCGTTCTGTCAGAATCAGGATATCCATGCCCGTACGGCAGCGGAGGTATTTGGGGTGCCATTAGCAGAAGTCACCCCGACGCTGCGCAGCCGGGCCAAGGCGGTAAACTTTGGTATTGTTTACGGCATCAGTGACTATGGGCTTTCGCGTGATTTGCACATTCCGAAGAAGGAAGCAGCAAGTTATATCGATAGTTATTTTGAGCGCTATCCTGGCATTCGTAAATTCATGGATGACACCGTAGCTGCTGCCCATGAGACGGGGTGTGTTACGACTCTTTACGGCCGGCGTCGTGAGCTGCCGGCTATCAAGAGCCGGAATTTCATGCAGCGTTCTCTCGCTGAGCGCATGGCGATGAATACGCCGATTCAGGGCACTGCAGCCGATATTATCAAGCTGGCTATGATTGAAGCGTATCATCGCTTGCAGGAAGCTGGGGTTAAGAGCCGTATCCTGCTGCAGGTACACGATGAGTTGGTCTTGGAGACCACGGAAAACGAACGCGAACTTGTCAGCAAGATCCTAAAAGAATCGATGGAACAGGTAGCTAAGCTTTCCGTTCCGCTTTTGATTGATATTCACAGTGGCAAAAACTGGGCGGAGGCGAAGTAATATGCCGGAAATGCCAGAGGTGGAAATTATCTGCCGCTATCTCGATACAGTTTTGACCGGTCAAAAAATCATGAAGATTGACCTGTTGCTGCCACGGCAGATCAAATGGCCAGAGCCGGAAGCTTATCGGGCGATGGCTATTGGCCGGACGATACAGGCGATGAAGCGCCGGGGGAAGTATCTCATCATGGAGCTCGACAATGGCAATGAACTGATTTTCCACCTTCGCATGACGGGACGGCTGGTATTTGAACCGGAGGGAGAGTCTCACGATTCGTATGCGCGGCTGTTGTTCCATCTTGATGGCGGCGGGCTGCTCGTCTATGGGGATACCCGTACGCTCGGGGCGGTCTATGCGTTAGCTCCAGGGGAGCGCTGGCGCATTCATGGCCTTGCTGAGATGGGACCAGAGCCGTTGTCGCCTGAATTTACGCCAGAATACCTCTATCAACTGGTGCAGGGAAAAAAGACGCTCATCAAGTCGCTTTTGCTGAATCAAAAATATATTGGCGGCATTGGCAATATTTACGATGACGAGGCATTGTTCTTAGCCGGCATCCATCCCCAGCGGCGTGCTGGTACCCTTACCCAGGAAGAATGCCAGCGCCTGTATGGAACCATTAATTCGGTCATCGAAGCGGGAATCCGCGATGGTGGCACCACCTTCCGCGATTATCAAAATGGTGAGGGCAGGCAGGGAAGTCATCAGGAACATCTCTTTGTCTACAATCGAAAGGGACAGCCCTGCCGCAAATGTGGTACGTCGATCGAAAAGATAACCGTGGGGGGGCGGGGAACCCATTATTGCCCGCATTGTCAAAAATGACACAAGAAGGAGAAGGTAGTATGAAAATCATCGGCCTTACGGGGGGCATAGCCTCTGGCAAAAGTACCGTATCTGCGTATTTGCAGGAAAAAGGTGCCAGCATTATCGATGCCGATGGAATCGCTCATGAACTCCTGGAGCCGGGCAGACCGCTATACGAGGCGTATCGCAATCACTTTGGGGAAAAAATCCTGTTGCCTGATGGCACGCTTGACTGCCGTGCTATTGGGCAGCTGGTTTTTTCTGACCCTATTGAACGGAAATGGCTGAATGCGACCGCTCACCCGTTGATTCAGCAAGAAATCTGCCAGCGGTTGCAACGTTATCAAGCGGAGAAAAAATCCGTAATTGTACTGGATGTTCCATTGCTCTTTGAGTCGGGATGGGATAAAATGGCAGAGAAGGTTTGTCTTGTATATGTTGAGGAAAAAATTCAGTTGGCGCGCCTTATGAAGCGCAATGGCTATGGAAGGGAAGAGGCGGCGGCCAGAATTGCCGCGCAGATGCCTTGGGAAGAGAAAAAAAAACGGGCAGATTGCCTGATTGATAACAGCGGAAGCTTGTCGTCAACCCTGCGGCAGGTGGATGATCTATGGAAGGAGTGGACGCATGACGGAGTTTCATGACAGGGTCCGTCAAAACAGGAAGAGGCAGCATCGCCGCATGGTATCCTGTTTTTGTGTTGCGTTATTCATTATTTTCGTAAGCCTTAGTGCTTTTTTTGTGCTGAAGTTTGAACCGGTGCAGCGCAGTTATTTTTATGTTTATCCTTATCATGATACGGTGATGAAGTACGCTTCCCTGTATCATGTGGATAGCAATCTTACGGCAGCTGTCATCAAGAAGGAGAGTAAATTCAAACGGGAAGTTCATTCCCATCGTGGAGCCATTGGGCTTATGCAGATTATGCCGGATACGGCAAAATGGATTGCCGGGCAGCTGGGGGATACAAACTACTCGGAAGAAGGGCTTCATGAACCGGATCGCAACATTCGGTATGGAACCTGGTATCTTTCTACCCTGCAAAAAGAATTTCACGGAAATAATGTGTTAGCCTTGGCGGCGTATAACGCTGGCCGGGGAAACGTACAGGAATGGATAAAACAATATAATTGGCCAGAAGATTTTTCGGACATCGATGCCATTCCCTTTGCGGAGACGCGGGATTATGTCCGGCAGGTTCTGGCTGATGAGAAGAAGTATCGGGAGCTTTATCCGGAGTAAGAGGAGTTCGGGGAATGCAGAAGTATCGAATCGTTCCGCAACAAGAGAATATGTTCTGGCAGCTGGTTCAGGGGATGACGTTGGATGATGAGCAAAAAGAGCTTATGAAGTCGGCGTCGATTCGTCATGTGGAAGTATGTACCAAGACCAACAGCTGGGAAATCGTGCTGATCAGCCAAACGCTTATCCCCGATGCACTCTTACAGGAAGCGGCCGCTCAGATTCAGCGGAAGTGCCAGCTCGATCAGGTGCTGTTTTATCAGGAAGTCATTGATGTGGAAGACGGCATCCAGAAAATTTGGACCAAACTTGTTACGGTGGTTTCCGAAGGCAATCCGACGGTGTTTCAGCTGTTGAAGCGTTCCAAGTATCGCGTGGATGGCAGCCGCTTGATTCTCGATGTACCAGGAGAGCTGGGCGGCGAAATCATGCGTGCGCATTCGGTGGCGCAGCTCATGGGCAAAGCCATCAAACAGTTGCTGGGATATCGCTGTCCGGTAGAATGCAATGCCAGTGATGAAGTATTGCAGAATCTAGAGGTAGATGATAGCTTCAATACGCCGGAGTATCGCGCAGCTGTTCATCAGGAGCGCGTGGCTGAGCAGAAAGCTGCCACGGCGAAGATTCCAAATGCCAGCGTCAAGACGGCGGCCGCAGAGAGTAAGCCAAAATTGCCGAAGGTGCCGAAACATCATGCTGACTTTGATAAACCGGTGGTGGTGCATGGCGCAGGCAACCTCATCTTTGGCCGTGGGGTTATGGGAGAACGCAAGCTTATCGATGAACTCGATGGCGAGATGAAGAATGTCATTCTCGAAGGCTTTATTGGTGAGGGTGCGATTTCTGGCATCAAGACCAATGAGTTCAAGACCGGGACGAAGTTGCTCTCGTTCTGTCTGTCGGATGAGAGTAACGGCATTGCTTGTAAAAAGTTCTTCAAGCCAAAACGTGGCAAGAATGGGCCAGAAGAAGATTTTGAGGAAATCATTGGCAAGCTCAAAGAGGGCATGGAAGTGCGTATCCGTGGTTCTGTCCGCTTTGATACCTATATGAATGAGTATGTGCTCTTCATGGATTCGTTAGCCAAGAAAGAAACGGAATCCCGCATGGATAATGCGGAGGTAAAGCGCGTAGAACTTCATGCGCATACCACCATGAGTGCTATGGATGCCGTGGTATCGGTCAAAAACCTCGTCAAGACGGCGGCTCGTTGGGGCTGGCCGGCTATTGCCATTACGGACCATGGTGTCGTTCAGGCTTATCCGGATGCGGCGAAGGCCGCCAAGGATGCCGGCATTAAGGTCATCTATGGCATGGAAGGCTATCTAACTGGCGATGATTGGGAGCAAAAGCGGGCCAACCATATTATCTTTTTGGCCAAAAATCCCAATGGCCTGCGCAACCTCTATCAGATGGTATCGCTGGCGCACGTCAAATATTTTCATCGTCAGCCTCGTCTGCCCAAGAAAATCATTGAAGAATACCGTGAGGGAATCATCATTGGTTCTGCCTGTGAGGCAGGCGAGCTCATTCGCGCGATTGTCGAAGGACAATCGGACGAGCAGCTTATTGAGATTGCGAATTTCTACGATTATCTTGAGATTCAGCCAATCCACAACAATGACTTTTTGAAGCGCAGTGATAAATTCCCGGACATCAATACGGATGAAGACCTTATCAACATTAACTTGAAAGTCGCTGACCTTGCGCAAAAACTCGGGAAGATGCTCGTCGCAACCTGTGACGTTCATTTTTTGAATCCTGAAGATCAGATATACCGCGCCATTCTCATGAAGGGCAAGGGCTTTGATGATGCCGAGCTGCAGCCACCGCTTTATTTGCGGACGACGGAGGAAATGCTGGCGGAATTTGAGTACCTAGGGGAGGAACTGGCTTACGAAGCCGTCGTTACGAATCCGCGAAAAATCAACGAGATGATTGAATCCTTCAAGCCGATTCCTGACGACCTGTATTCGCCGATGATTCCAGGTGCCGATGAAGAAATCCGGTCGATGTCGTACAACAAGGCTAGGGAAATGTACGGCGAAAACTTGCCCGAAATCGTTGAAGCTCGTCTCCAGCAGGAGTTGAAGCCGATTATCGGACATGGATTCTCCGTGCTCTATCTTATCGCGCAGCGACTCGTTAAAAAATCCAATGACGATGGTTACCTGGTTGGTTCCCGTGGTTCGGTCGGTTCATCGTTTATCGCTACGATGACGGGCATCACAGAGGTTAATCCGCTACCGCCGCATTGGCGCTGCCCGCATTGTCAGTACAGCAAATTCATTACCGATGGTTCCTATGGTTGTGGGTATGACTTGCCGGATAAGAATTGTCCGGTTTGTGGAGAGCCATTAATAAAAGATGGTCACGATATCCCCTTTGCGGTATTCCTTGGTTTCGATGGCGATAAGGTACCAGATATCGATTTGAACTTTTCTGGCACGTATCAGCCGGTTGCTCATAAGTACACAGAGATTTTGTTTGGCAAGGACAACGTCTATCGCGCAGGGTCCATTCAGACCGTTGCAGATAAGACGGCGTTTGGCTATGTCAAGAAATTCTTTGAAGAAAAGGGGGTCAAGAAACATGGCTCCTATATCGATCGGCTGGCCCATGGCTGTATGGGTGTCAAGTCCACGACGGGGCAGCATCCGGCTGGCATCATGGTTGTGCCGCGCAATATGGACGTCCATTTCTTTACGCCGATTCAGCATCCGGCTAACGATATGAATTGCGGTACGATAACGACTCACTTCGACTATCATTCCATCAGCAGCCGTCTGGTTAAGCTTGATATTCTGGGACACGATGATCCGACGGTTATCAAGATGCTCGAAGATCTTACCTGCCGGGATCCGAAGACCATTCCTTTTGATGATAAAGCCACGATGTCGATTTTTAACTCGACCGTAGCATTAGGCCTGACGCCAGAGGAGTTGGGGGCTACTTCGGGAACCTTTGGCATCCCGGAATTCCGCACGCCCTTTACCCGGCAGATGATTGATGACACCAATCCAGATGTATTTTCGGATTTGGTGCGTATATCGGGATTCTCCCATGGTACTGACGTGTGGCTGGGCAACGCGCAGGACCTCATTCGCGGGGGACAGTGCACGATTAAGAATGCAATCTCGGCTCGTGATGATATCATGATGTATTTGATTCATAACGGTATCGATCCACTGCTTTCCTTTAAGACTATGGAAAAAGTTCGTAAGGGAAAGGGAATTGCCGAAGATACGGTAGAAGTTTTGCGCAAGGGGGGGATTCCGGAATGGTATATCGAATCCTGCCAGAAAATCAAGTATCTGTTCCCGCGTGCACATGCCACGGCTTATGTTATGATGGCCTACCGAATCGCCTTCTGTAAGGTGCATTATCCGCTGGCCTATTATGCTGCGTATTTTTCCATCCGTGCCGCCGAATTTGATGCGAACGTCATCGCTCGTGGCAAGGATTATGTAGGAGATCAGATTCATCAGCTGGAGCTTGCGTCTAAGGAAAAGAAACTCGATGCCAAGCAGAATGCGACGCTTATCGTTCTGCAGCTGGCTTGGGAAATGTATCTGCGTGGCTATAGTTGCGAATACGTCAATATTTACGAATCGGATGCAGAGAAATTCGTCATCCACGAAAAATCCCTGCTGCCGCCGATCGCCAGCCTCAGCGGGATGGGAACCAAAGCGGCGCAGAGCATCGTCGAGGCCCGCAAAGATGGCGTGTTTACGAGTATCGAAGACCTTCGCCGCCGCACGGGTATCTCTAAGACCAACATCGAAATCCTGCGCGACCATGGCTGTCTGGACGGCATGGGGGAGAGCGACCAGATTGCGCTGTTTAGTTAATTGTGCTTAGAAGGAAAGGGAAGAGAGTCAGGGTTATGAAAAAATTCGGATTGTTGTGTTTCTTGTTACTATTGTTGTTGCCGCTTCGTTTTGCCGAAGCGGGGCACTATCATAACGGTTTGTTCTTTTATGATGATGCAAATAATTATCTGCGTATAACGCATTATTCGGGGTCTGGTGTCGCTAGTTTCGCTGATTTGACCTCGGCTACGAAAGTGCAGACAAATGATTCGGATATCATATTCGTCGCTTGTGCTTACGAGTGGTCAAAGTCCGAGCCAGTTCTTAAAGCCAATGGCTATTTTTACGTTTGGAAAAAACCGAATGGCACGTATTATATCAAGCATGAAGATACCGCAGATTACACAGGGGATTATTATCGCTTGCCCGAGGTATTAGGACGAGAAGCCCAGTACATTGAATCCCGCGCCTATGGAAATATGCACAATAGAAAATAAGGTTAAAAGGAAGTCTCATTAGGTTATGGAAAAGAAGTTTGACATCAATGAAGAGGGCTTTAGTATACGCTGCAAGCTCTTTACTCGTGATAGTGACAAGACGGTGCGTACGTTTCGCGATGTGGTTATCGTCACACATGGTTTTGGCAGTCACAAGGATACGGCCGGAACCGCTAATTTTGGCGAGCATATGGTGAACAAGTATAAAGGCTATGCGGTCATTGCCTTTGATTGGCCTTGTCATGGCGAAGATGCGCGCAAGAAACTGGAAATTGAGGAGTGCATGACCTATCTGCGGCTTGTGACGGCTTATGCGAAAACGGAGCTGCAGGCGGAGCGCGTCTACAATTATTCCACGAGTTTTGGGGCTTACTTGACGCTGCGTTATATGATAGAGCAGGAAAATCCCTTCGCCAAGATCGCTTTGCGCAGTCCGGCGGTTAATATGTTTGAATCCATGGACAAGCATCTTACTGAGGAAAATCGGACAAAACTGGCCAAGGGAAAAGAGGTTCAAGTCGGGTTCGAGCGCAAACTCAAAATTGATAACAGCCTGCTCGACTCGCTGAAGTCCTTTGATGTTCGCGAACAGGAATATTTTGATTTTGCGGATGATATGCTGATTTTGCATGGCACAAAGGATGAAATGATTCCGTTTGCGATTTCTCAAGAATTCGCGGAGAACAATGTCATTGAATTTATTTCTGTGGAGGGGGCAAATCATCCCTTCCAGAATCAGAATCATATGGCCTTGGCCATTGCAAAGATCGTAGAATTTTTTGGTCCGGAAACGTAAGAAAAGATAGGGGAATGAGCAAGATAACCTATGAATAGTTTGGATAAAAAGGAAGAAAAGGAACGCATCTTTAGCGAGCCGTTTGCCGAAATAGGTCCCAAAATGCATCTTTTATTGCACACGGGACAGTTGCTGATGGAAAATGGTGCCGATTCGGACCGCACCTTGCGGGATATGATGCGGGCGGCGTCTTTTATGGGAATTCCGAAGGATCGCATTCATCAGCATGTTATGTATACGACGCTGATGTTAAATGTCAACGATGATCGGCATTCTTATACCGAATTTCGCAAATGTACCAAGCATGGGGTTAATATGACGACGCTTTCAGCAGTCAGCAAGCTGACTTGGCGGGCTATGGCGAAAAATTATTCGCTGCAGGATTTTGAACGGCAATTGGAAAACATTCGCAAATTGCCACGGAATTATCCCGTGTGGCTCACTGCGCTGGGGGCTGGTGCCGCCTGTGGTGGATTTTGCAAGCTTTTTGGCGGCAGTTGGCTGGACTTTTTGCTGACTGCGGTCTGCGCGCTGCTGGGCTTTCTCATTCGCCGCGTTTGCTTGGGGTACGGGTTTAATACTTATGCGGCGATCGCCATCACGTCTTTTGCGACGACGATGCTGGCCTGGGCCACGCAGTTTTTAACCGGAGGGCTTAACTGGTATCCGCTCATCGCTTGCACGCTCTTTTTAGTGCCAGGTATCCCGCTTATCAATGCCGTGGATGATTTGCTCAACAATTTTATTGTTTCGGGCATGACGCGGGCAATGCACACGCTTCTGGTCGTCGGTTCAATGACCTTTGGTATCGTGATGGCGATTCGCTTGGGCGGCGTTACGGACTTTACAGCCGTGGGACTTTCGGCGGCGGAGACTTCGTATGTATCGCAGGCTTTGGCAGCCGCGATAGCCTCAATCGGATTTTCGATCATCTTTAATGTTCCTAAACGGTTGCTGCCCGTTGTGGGAATTGGTGGCATCATCACCGTCTTGCTTCGCAATGTGACGATAATGGAGCTGGGATGGTCACAGGCTGCGGGTTCCTTCTTTGGCGCAGCTGTTGTCGGTGTCATCGCCCTGCGGGCAATTCATTGGTTCCATACGCCGAATATCATCATGACGATTCCGTCAGCAATTCCAATGATTCCTGGAGTTTTGCTTTATCGCTTGCTCTTTGCGTTGCTGAACATTCAGTTTATTACCTCGAGTGCTTTGCTCGATGGCATTCGAAGTGGTGTCGAGGCTGTTATCATCATTACCAGTATTGCTGTCGGCGTGGCAATACCGAATATCTTCATTCATCGTTATATTCAGGAGCGAAAGCTGGAAAACGAACGACGCCTGCTGGCGCAGCGTTATAACGAAGAATAAAAGAATTCGAATAAGAAAATAAAAAGAATCTCTTTTTGATAGGGATTCTTTTTTTTGTGGCGAAGTAATTAATAACGCAAGATAAGCAGTTTATTTTCTGAACCGAATGATAAAGGATGTGATGATTATGGATAGCAGAAAGATACTAGGCAAGGGAATGACGATGGCTATGATGGTTATGTTTTTTACCAATACAGCGATGGCCGCTGGCAGTGCGCCAGCTGAGCAAAAGCCAGCAAAGAGCCAGGCCGTGGAAGTACAGTTGGAATATTTGGATGGCCGTTGGTTTGCCAAACGCGATATTGACTTATATAATCTTCATGTTTATCGGCAATACAAACAAGTAAAGGATGTTTCGCTTCACTATGGCATCAGTGTGACACGTCCGCTCGGCAAGACAACTGATGATGGGATTGACCGCAACTCAGAAGCAGTAGGGATCGGGCCGTCCTATATGATGCGTTGGGAGAAAAAAATGTCAAAGAAATGGTCGGCATCCATCGATGGGGCTGGGTCAATCCTAGCGTATAATCACGCACATCCAGCCAGAGGACGAGCTTTTGGATTCTTATGGCGAATGGGGCCACGGATCACCTATCATTTCACTACGGATGATTCGATAAGTGCTGCCTACATCATCCACCACGCATCCAATGGCTTTAAGACCCATAACCCAGGCTATAATGGTGCTGGACTATCGCTGGGGTATCGGCATGCCTTTTAAAATTTGAGGAGAGCTTCTTGACATATACCCCTCATAGGTATAATATACATACCTATGAGGGGTATATTTATTATGATCAAGGAGGTACCCATGGAGAAATGTTGTTGCGCAGAAATCAAGCACAAACACCGTGACAAGGACGGGAAAGAATATAAAGGACTGATATCCCGGCTGAATCGCATCGAAGGGCAGGTGCGAGGAATTCGTCGTATGGTGGAAGAGGATCGCTACTGCGTGGATATTATGACGCAGGTCAGCGCGATTCAGGCAGCGTTGGGGGCGTTTAACAAAGAACTGCTCGCTCAGCACATCAACAGTTGTGTGGTTCATGACATCCGTGAAGGCGATGATCATGTGGTACAAGAATTGATAACGCTTCTAGGGAAAATGGTACGTTGACAGGTGGTGTGACTTATGAAAAAAGAACGTTTTATCATCACCGGCATGACTTGCTCGGCTTGTTCAGCGCGAGTGGAAAAGGCTGTAACAAGGCTGCCTGGGACCGCTGAAGTCAGTGTCAATCTGCTGACAAACAGTATGCAGCTTGCCTATGACGAAACGGCGCTGGATTCCGCAAAGATCATTGAAGCTGTGGAACAGGCTGGCTATGGAGCAAGTGTTAAAGGAAAGACGATGGAAACAACTCGGCAAAGTGAGACGGCGCCTTTGGCAAAAGAGGCCGCTGCCATGAAACAGCGGCTGGGCTGGTCGTTGGTATTTCTTTTGCCGGTGATGTTTATCGCTATGCATCCGATGTTTTTTGGCTGGTTGGGGCTTTCGGTGCCGGTTCTTTTGCGGGAAGTATTCGCCGGTCCAGAGAATGCCATTACTTTTTCGTTTTCCCAGTTTCTTCTGCTGCTGCCGATTATGTATCTTAACCGAAAGTATTATCAAAATGGTTTTCGCAATCTTTGGCACGGTGCGCCGAATATGGACAGCTTAGTGGGCATGGGCTCTATGGCGGCTGCTCTTTTTGGTGTCTTTGCGGTATTTCGTATGGGCTGGGGCTTAGGGCATGGAGATTGGGCGCTGGTCGCAGAATACAGCCGCAATCTCTATTTTGAATCGGCAGGCATGATTGTTACCTTGATTACCGTGGGCAAGTTTCTGGAAGCCCGGGCTAAGGGCAAGACTGGTGAAGCGTTGGCTAAGCTCATGGAATTGGCGCCGGAAAAGGCTTCGGTCCTGCGGGGAGGGCAGGAAATATCTCTACCCGTGGAGGAATTGGTGGTGGGCGATGAAATCATCGTACGCCCTGGCGAACGTTTGCCGGCCGACGGCACGGTCCTTTCCGGTCAAACAAGTATCGATGAATCCGCTCTTACTGGGGAAAGTATGCCGGTGTTCAAGGCACCGGGGGACAAAGTGACTGCTGCCACGTTAAACAAGACGGGCGCTATTCATTTTCGGGCCGACAAGGTGGGGGAAAATACGGCCATCAGCCAAATCATCCGGTTGGTGGACGAAGCCAGTGCCAGCAAGGCACCTATGGCAAGATTGGCGGACCGCATCGCGGGGATTTTTGTGCCGGTGGTAATTTTCATCGCGTTAGTGGCAGGCGGTGTCTGGCTGGCGTTGGGGGAGAGCGTGGAGTTTGCTTTTTCCATTGCTATATCCATCCTAGTGATATCCTGTCCTTGTGCCTTGGGGCTGGCGACCCCGGTAGCTATCATGGTAGGGACAGGCAAGGGCGCAGAAAATGGCATTCTCATAAAATCCGGTGAGGCACTCGAAATTGCTCAGGCTGTGGATACCGTGGTATTGGATAAAACGGGCACCATTACGGAAGGCCGGCCTGAAGTTACGGATTTGCTGGCCTTATCGCTGCCGGAAGAAGAGTTTTTGGCATTGGCTGCTGGGCTTGAACAGGGCAGTGAGCATCCTTTGGCCGAAGCGGTGATGGCCTATGCGAAGGCGCGAGGCGTAAATCCCTTGATTGTTAATGATTTTCAAGCAGTTCCTGGCCTGGGAATCAAGGCTGAGGTGCAAGGTGATGTTTGCTTAGCCGGCAGTGAAGCCTTCATGCGGGAACAGGGCGTGGCGATAGCGGATTATGGCCAGGAGCTAAAGCAGTTGGCGATTGCTGGCAAGACGCCACTCTTATTTGCCAAAGGAAAGAAACTTTTAGGCATCATTGCCGCCGCCGATAAAGAAAAGGAATCCAGTGCAGAAGCTATAAACGAACTGACAGCTATGGGGCTGGAGGTTATCATGTTGACTGGCGATAACGAGCGCACGGCTGAGGCGGTGCGCTCGCGGTTGGGCATTACCAGGGCTATTGCTGGTGTGTTGCCGGCCGCCAAGGAAGCCCAGATTGCCGCCTTGCAGGCTAAGGGACATAAGGTGGCTATGATTGGCGATGGCATTAACGATGCACCTGCACTGGCCCGGGCGGATATTGGCATGGCCATTGGGGCAGGTACCGATGTAGCCATCGAAAGTGCGGACGCGGTACTCGTCCGCAGTAACTTATGGGATGTGGTAAGTGCGATTAAGCTTTCCCAGGCAGTAATCCGCAATATCAAGGAGAATCTCTTCTGGGCTTTTATCTATAACGTTATTGGGATTCCCCTGGCGGCAGGTCTTTTGTACCCCGCTTTTGGGATCAAACTTTCGCCGATGATTGGTGCTGCGGCTATGAGCTTATCGAGTGTATGTGTCGTCATGAATGCCTTGCGGCTCCGGTCCTTTACGACCGCTAAAGCCGCACCGGCAGAAATGAATGCAGATAGACAAGCGAAAGAGGATGGACAGGCAACTGTCAGAAAGGATGAAAAGATTATGCAAAAAGAACTTAAAATCGAAGGTATGATGTGTGCGCATTGCCAGAAGCATGTAAAAGATGCTCTGTCAAAAATGGCAGGTGTTACGGCTGTTGAGGTGAATTTAGAAGCCGGTACGGCTATGGTTACGGCAGACCGTGAAATTTCTCAGTCGGAATTTGCGCAGGTAATCACCGAGGCTGGCTATGAATTAATGGAATAATAACAAGCGAGGAAACAAAGGGACTGTGAAAAATCCCTTTATACGGACATAAAATATAGAAGCCTCCATAAGATGGATTCATCTACCTTATGGAGGCTTCTATGAATTTATCTACGCACTTTCTACAAATTACAGTTTGTAGGTTACAAAAATCTCATTCGAAGCAACTCTTCGCCGCCGCTAGGGGCAGTGCCAACACTACGCGGGAGATGTTTTTCTAAACGAAATTTTTATC